>DASXCJ010000050.1:0-255666 GCA_036491175.1 Rhizomicrobium sp. | reverse complement strand
GTCGCCCGCGTCGGCCGGGTTGTAGGTGGCGCCCGTGTCGGGCTGGGCGCCGCCGCCGCCGCCCTTCGTCGGCAGGATCGAGCCGTCGCTGCCGACCGCGAGCAGGCCGACCACATCATGCGCGATCTCGATGGGATTGCCCTGGGAATCGTATTTTGTCGCCACCAGCGCGCCGCCGCGCTGCTTGGTGGCGGCGGACTCATAGCCGGGCTCCTGGGGCGGATTGCCGGGATATTGCGTTGGGTTCTGCAGCTTCATGTAGCCGCCGCGCTGGCCCGGCCCGAGGAAGCTTTCCTGCGAGGCGGTCACCTGGAAGCCGGCCGCCTGATAGGCCGCGATGTCCTGCGCCAACGCCGTCTGGAAGAAGGCGCCCCATTTCTGCGGGTTGCCGTAGCCGTCCATCGGCGTTTCGGCGGGTATGTGAGTGTACGTGTAGTTCTCCCACAGCACCCACTCGGACGGCACGGTCGCGCCGCCCGGATTGAACTGGAAGAACTTGCGCGGATTGCTGCCGCTCACCGACGCCGGGTCGTCGCAATTCTTCAGGTTGTTCGGATCGGCGCAGGTGGGCGCGTTGCCCCATTCGAACCGCGTCGCCGTCGAGCTCGTGTCGGGCACATCCTGGGACTGCGCGATGATCGAGCCCTCGATGGTGGCGCTTGTCGCCGCGATGGCCTGCAGCGCCGCGTTGCGCGAGGCCATGTCGGAGGTCTGGCTGGTGAGGCTCATCCCCTCGTCGATGTCGAGCCGCGTATAGGTATCGGCGATGTTGTAGTCCTTGCCGCTCACGGGCAGGAGGTTGAGCCCGTTGTCGTCCATGTAGTCGTCGGCATAGACCACGCCGATGACGTGATGGATCTGCGCCACGCTCGACGCCAGGCCCGCATGGATCTTCGTCGCCCGCGTGTTCTGCGCGAGATAGGAGGCTTGCGCCTTCTCGCGAGCATAGTCGCCCGCCAGCTCCACCGTCGCGGGATGGCAGGTCTCGCACGACCCGTAATTGGCCAGCTTCAACGGCAACGGCGCATCGCCGGCCTTCTCGTCCGACCATTTGGTCAGCAGCCCCGAACCGGTCATGCCCCACGCCGCCACGATGGACATCGGCGTGTCGAGGATCACGTTCTTGACGATCGAATGGTCGATGCCGCCGCCCTCGTTGCGCGCGTCCATGTAGGTGCCCACGGCTTCGCCCGCAGCCGCGGCGGCATAGGGATGATCGATCTGCAGCGTCAGCGAGACGGGCGCGTGGGAGTCCGGGTGGAAGGGATTGACGTCGATGCTCGTCAGCGCCACGTCGTCCAGCCGGAGCGAGACGATATAATGATCGTATTGCTGCTCCGTCCCGATCTCGTTCTGATTGAAGTTCGTCGTCACCGACAGCCGGCGGCCATAGATCTCGTCCGCGAAGAACTTGGTGTCGAACAGCGGCACGTTCTGAGGCGGCTGCGGCGGCGTCAGGGCGTAGGTCACGGTCTCTACCGCCGCCGCCTCGAGCGTGGTGCGATACTGGTCCGGGATCGCAGTCCAGGAATGAGTGGCCGTGGCGGGATAAGGCAGCGTGGTCTGGCGCAGCGAGGAATTGTCCGGCGTCAGCACCATGCCGCTGACCACGTCCTCGATCTGGTTGCCCTGCAGATTGTGGGCCTTGATATAGGCCAGGTAGTTCGCGGAATAGAGATTGAGCTTGGTGGTGAGCGCGGATTCGCTGAGATTGTGGACGTAGGACAGGCTGCTCACCGTGCCGCTGTCCATGGTGCTGACCGCCGCCACGAGCGGATCGCCGGAGGTCATCCCCACGGCTGTCTGCGCGAAGCCGAGCCGGAACGCATGCGTTTTCGTCGCCGGATCGAACAGGCAGGTGCAGTTGCCGTGGTCAGGGGGCAGCGTGGCCACGACCCAGACATGCGCCATGACGATCGGCGTGCCGGTGGACGGCAGATCGCCCGTCAGCGTGGAGCAATCCTGCGTGCCCTCCACGGTGGCGGGGATGCCGCTGGCGGCGAGGAACTGGCATGCCGCCTTGGCGTCGACGAAGAACGTCTGATTTCCGCTGGGATCCAAGGCAAGACTGTGGATCAGCCCGGTCGAGGCGCCGAACTGCGCCGTCGTGAGCGAGACCGTGCCCGCTTGGTAGGACGCGGGGATCCCCGACTGCCGAAGCAGCGCCACCATCAGCGCCGCCTGATCGAACGCGGTACCGGATTTGTCGATTGCGGCGCCCAGCGGTCCCTTCGACAGCCCATAGGTCCAATCGGTTTCGATATTGTTGCGGACATAGTGATAGATGAGATCGGGATCGGCCTTGAGCGCGCGCGCGAGCTCGACGATTTCCGGCGCCACGGGCGTGGCGTGATGGGTGATCAATGCAAGCCCGTCCGTCGCGGTCGTCGTGGCGCCGTAGAAACCATCCGCCGATGACGGCGACACCAGCGGGGCTGTGCCAATCTTGAGCGATGGCAGATAGCTCGCGCGGGCAGGGATCGCAGCCGCCGCCAGACAGGCCAGCGACACCGCCGCAAAGAGCGAAACAGATTTGAAAATCGAAATCCGCATGGGCCGCCTCGAAACAGAACCGGATATGACAGACAAGGCGCCATCCCAACCCTTTAATGATACGACTCTAGAGCGGACGCGCGCATCGTCAATCAAACGCAATCAAACAAAAATATTTTCTTCGCATTGCAGCGTCCAAATTTCGCCGCAAACGATTTGCCCTTCAAATTTGAGTATAGCTAAGTCGTTGAGCCTCGAAAACAAAAACGAGAATCATCGGGCGACGTCCTACAACGGCAAAACCGAGGTACAACCGCGCGCGCGAGGTTCGTATCTTGTGGACGTCTCACCGTGATGTAGCATTCGCGCTTCCAAGGGTCGCGGCGATGAAACCAGTTCTTTCATTTTTGGGTGTTTTTCTTGCGCTTGCGTCGCCCGCCCTCGCGGCCACGTCTTACAGCTACGACGCGCTCGGCCGCGTCAGCGTCGTGACCTACGATAGCGGCAAGCAGATCGTTTACACCTACGACGCCGCCGGCAATCGCTCGCAAGTCGTCACCCAGACCGGCGCCAACCGGCCTCCAATTGCCGTTCCGGACAGCGCCTCGACCAATTCAAGCACGGCCGTCGTCGTCCATGTGCTCGCCAACGACAGCGACCCGGACGCCGATACGCTGACCATACAGTCCGTCAGCACCGCCACGCACGGCACACCCGTCATCACCGGCTCCGGCACGACCGTGACGTATACGCCGGCGGCCGGCTACAACGGTGTCGACAGCTTCGGCTACACGATTTCCGACGGAAACGGCCATGTGGCCTCCGCGCCCGTCGCGGTGACGATGATCAACCAGCCGCCCGTCGCGGTGGACGATCATCCGACCGTCACGCTCGGCGCGCCGACCCCGGTCGCGGTGCTCGCCAACGACAGCGATCCGGAGGGCGATCCCCTGACCGTCACCGCCGTGACCGCGCCGTCGCGGGGCACGGCCGTCATCAATGGCGGCACGACCGTGACGTACACCACCACGGGTGGCAGCAACGCGAGCGACAGCTTCGCCTATACGATCGCCGACAATCACGGCAACACGGCGCATGCCACCGTGTTCGTGGCTGTGACGGGCGACAACCACGCGCCCGTGGCAAATGATGACGAGCTCGATATCAACCATACCGGCGTCCCGGTGACGCCTCAGGGCCAACTCGATCCGCGCACCAACGATACTGACGCAGACGGCGACCCGCTGACGATCACCGCCGTCACGCAGGGCGCAAAGGGGCACGTGACCATTATCAACCAGGGAACGGGCATCGATTACACCTACACTACGAGCGTCATCCACGATTTGCAGACGACGGACTCGTTCACCTACACCATCTCCGACGGCAACGGCGGCAGCGCGACAGCGACCGTGACGGTGATTATCAATGTGCAAACGGGCGCATAGGGCGGAAAAAGGCCAGCTTGGCGACCAGTCCGTAGCGACAATGCCCGGACACGCGGTGTCGGGCAAATCCCCCGCGCGCTATCGCGCATCGGACGATACCAACCTCCGCTGCTCCGCAGCGCAGGCTGGTACAGGGCGGCGTCAGTCTCCGACTCTGCTCTCCACCCCGTCCGCCAAGCGAGAGCGAGCCGAGGGCACACATGTTTCCACGGCCCGTCAGCGCCCCATCAATTGCAAGTTATCTGCGCCGATGGCATGACACATTTCGGCTGAATCCTGAGGGAAAGGCGTGAAGTGCAGGCATGAGCACGCCCCCGCCCCGACGGCAGGAATCGATCCCCGTTTTCGTCGCATGGACGATACATGCTCTGACCGCGAGCGGCGCGGTGCTGGCGTTCTTCGCTCTCCTGGCGATCGAGCAGGAACGTTGGCGGCTGGCGCTGCTCTGGCTCGCGGCTGCGCTGATCGTTGACGGCGTCGACGGTCCGCTGGCGCGCCGAGCGGGCGTGATACACCGGGCTCCCGGGATCGATGGCGCCACGCTGGACCTCGTGGTCGACTACCTAACCTATGTCTTCGTGCCGGCGGTCCTGATCTATCGCGCCGGTCTGCTCCCGGCACCGTATGCGCCGGCCGCCGTCGCCGCGATCCTGCTCTCATCGCTCTATACCTTTGCGCGCACCGACATGAAGACCGCCGACAATTTCTTCCGCGGTTTCCCGGCCTTGTGGAACGTTGTCGCCTTCTATCTCTTCATGCTGCGACCGGGACAAATGGCGGGCGCGATCGCGATCGGCGTGCTCTCGGCGTTGACGTTCGCCCCCATCCATTTCGTTCATCCCATCCGCGTGCGTCGCTATCGGCCCTGGCTTGCCATGCTGACGGCCTTTTGGGGAGTGTTCAGCCTCGCGCTGCTGTGGCCGGGCTGGAGCGCGCCATGGATGCACGCGCTGCTTTCTCTTTCCCTGGCCGGCGCTGGCGTGCTGCTGGCGATCGGTGTCCTGCGTACTGTACGCGGCCCGGCGGGAACGAGGCCGTGAGATGAGACGCGCCGAAGCTCGCTGGATTTGCGATGGTACAGGACATTGGCCCTTACGGACTCTGCTCCTGCCGTATCCGCAAATCGGAGCGGGTGTCGCCTAATAGCTGCCGCCTAAAGGTAGGAACGGCTTACCACGAAGGCGGCACTGCGGCTACATGACAACGCGCCAGACGGAGGGCCGACGAACGGAGGCCATTCGATGAAATCGTTTGGCCTAATCGCATTGTGCATCCGTCCAAGTATAAGAAATGCAGAAAGGCTCCAAAATGAAAGGAATATTGCCATGGCAAACTCACATATATGGACCACATGTACAAATATTCTCGCAGTTCAACACTGTAAGTGATCGGACAATATACATGTGTTCCAGATACAACTCTCCGTTCAATTGCAGGACGGCCAACCCAACTTGAGTTGACCATTGTCAATCGCGAAGCTTTATTATACTTGTACTGCATTCTTTTTTTTAAAGACGATGTTCTAGAGGGCAACAACAATCGCCGCTTTAAAAACCGCAAACGCCAATATTTCGACGGATTTGCACATAACGTCGAATGTCACGAATTCAATTTTCATTGGATTATTTCTTGTCTTATTCTTCGCCGCATTCGATTATGTTTTTTTTGGCGGCGATTGGGTTTTACACCAATTCCAGCCCGGAACCCTCTGCAGGATCGTCAGCGCGGAAACCCCAAACAGTTATCTCGACGCTGGCAATGCCCGATACGGCGAGCAATGCAGTCTACTCACATTCCTGGAAGAGCAGATCTCAAGAGCGAGAGCGCAATCGCATCCCCCACCTGCCACAAGCGGGTCTAAACCTCCAGGCGTCGAGCAGCAGTATGCATCCAGCAAGAAGGACTGTAGCAAGGCTGACACAGATGCGGACAGCTCAAAGGCTGCAGGATGGGCGCGTTGGTTTGGCATCATCATCTCGTTGCTATTCTTGTGCAACGTCGTGTTCTGCTGCCGACGGCGTCATATCCATTTCTTCGAATGGGGATCGAAAATAAAATGGAGCGATCTCGGAGCGCTTGCGCTGATGCTCGTGCTTGGGTTCTGCGTGTCGTACACCGCCTTCGCCTGCGTTCTTTTTGTATTTGTAGCGAACACTTTCCTGGCCAAATCCAACCTTGATTTTTCTCGAACTGTTGGTCTTTCCGGCGCGTTCAGATCGCTTTTCGAGACGCAGGGAAGCATCTATCCCATGATCGGCATACTTGGAACCTTTCTAGGGCTGGGCATTACGCTCGCGAGCCCGGCCCTTCCCAACGCTTTGACGGCACTGAACGGTCATGGGCAATTCTGTTCAGGCGATTGGGCCGCTCTTTTGCGCGGCGTCGGGGCCGCGGTCTTTGCCAGCCTGTTCGGCACCGCGTCGGCCATCGGCATTCGCGCTATTGGCGGCTATCTCAACTACGGCGTGGAAAGCGACGAAATTTCAGGCCACGAAAAGATGCCGGCGCAGACAGACGCGTATCGGTCTGAGCCACTCGCCAGCCCGGCCGAACCTTCGGCTCAACCCAAACAGGAAGGCGCGGACAGCAGGCCATCTGACGCTGAGGGCGCCGCCTCCGCCCAGCGACCGCCCTCAGAAACAGCCTCACCCACCGGAGATCCGCTTTCCACAGCTCTGCTCTCGGAGATCAAGACGAAACTGCAAGTGGAGATGGAGTCTCTTCGATTCGAGGTTAAACGGGGCCGCGAAGAATTCATCGAGTTCAAGATGAAATTGCAAATGAACGATATTGAAGCCAAGACCGCGAAGGCGGAACATCTGCTGAAGAACACGGATATTCACGCTGCGAAGATAGCGGACCTCGCCGTCCAGATAAGTGACGCAGCGAACGCAATGTTACGCGCCGCGCCGAAGCCCGGGCCGGAAGTGCCACTGAATGGGCGCCGCCGCAAGAACAGCAACCTTCGGGAATCCTGACCTCATGGCGCGGGAACGATTCAACGTCTGGGCCGCCTATGTCGATGTGTTGTCGACGTTGCTGGCGTTGTTCATGGTGGCGGGGATGATCGCCACAGCCTCGGCCCTTGGCGGACGCGCCAATGGAACTTGCGGACTCAATGACGATTCAGGCGTTTCTCGGCAGCTCCGGGAACTCAGGCGCCTGACTGGAAGCGGAACGGATCCCCAGGGATCGGGAGTGCGTTGCGAATCCGTGCTCCTTCCCGATCGCAAGCCTGGAATGAAGCAGCCGGGCGGCTTTATGGATTACCTTGTCTTCGCCAGGCACAGCACGACCCCCTGCTTCAAGACCGGTGGCTCCGGCTGCCCGCCCTCCATTCACCAAACCCAGCAATCGCCGGACTTGGATAAGCTGTGCGACCACCTTCTGGCGTTTATCAGGGCGGCGAGAAATCCAGAGGAAGACTTCAGCGAATATCGCGTGATCTTTCGTGGGCATACGTCCATCGAATGGAAAGACGGGTGCGGATTCACGGACAAGCAGGCCGATAAAGCGTTTGTTTGCAACATGGACCTGGGAGCCCGGCGGTCGTTCGCTGTATTCAACTACTGCTATGCAAGATGGTCACCCCATCTCAGTCCCGACGATAAGAAAATCCTGCTCCGTGCGGTGGTGATCGAAAGCGCGGGAAACCTTGACAAAAGTGTCAACCAGACGTTCCAGGATGAGAATTCCCGGCGTCGCGTGACCGTGGCGCTGGTGGGGCCGCTCGATCGGGACTAGGCGAAATCGCGCCTCATCTGAAAGATCGCGGATAGCGGATGATGCCCTTCTCGATATCGCCGGTTACGTAATTCATCTTCGGCAGCTTCACAACTTCGATATCCTGGGTGTCGGCAGCTTGCAGCGTAAACAATTCCGTACCGAAAGCGTCCTTCACTCCGTTTTCCGATTTGAGTGTCGTCTTGAGCAACTTCGGTTCAGGCGCGATCTCGATGCGGTTCGGACCGCCCGAACGCGTATCCTCGGTCGCAAAGAAGCTTCCCGGCCACACGCCGAAATATCGAGTTTGGACGTTGGCGCCGGCGAACGCGGTCAGCTTTTTCCAGTTCGAAAAGAAGTCGGTGTCGGAATTGCGTAAGGCCTCATAGACATTGAGGCTGAACGAAGGTTTCACCGGAATTCCCGGCATGCTCGCTTGCATATCGGGCGCGTCGCGGACTGGATCGGGCAATGCGGGCTCGGGTTTGGCGGGTTCTGCAAAGTCAAACGGCGGGCCGGCATCGAAGCTCATCGTCGGCGACTTGCTTGTCTGCGCCTCCGGCTTGTCCGGAGGTTCAGGCAGGGGTGTTTTCGGAGTTGCTGTATTGCTTTCGCGAGACTGCTTTTTCCCGAAAAAGGACCGCGTGTTCGCAGTGCCCGGATCGTGAGCATCTTCGCCGGGGCGCGAGGGAGCACTGTCCGGTGATTTCGGCTGGTCGTTGGATCTGAAGGAACGGAAAATATCCAGCACTCCACGCACGGTAACCAGGGTCATCAAAGCGATCAGCGCCACGGTAAGGCTTGTGAAATTCCATTTAATCCATGACGGATATTTTCGCGATACGCCCTTTTTCAATTTGCCGTCCAACTCCGCTTGCTTGGAAGCGAGCTGTTTGTACCTCTCGTCAAAACTCTGAACTTTACTCTCGAGAATGGAAATGCGGTCTTCCAAGGGCTGGAGTTTGGTGTCGGCACCCTCTGACTGCGATGGGTCGCCAGAGGGCGGCGTCGACTGATTATCAAACGCCGGATTGATAGCGATCTCAATAGCGCCATCGCCGCGGCGCTGATTGTTGAACCGAGGCGAATTTATGAAGTCTTGCCACGAAATTTTTGCATCAGAGCCTGTTATGTTGCCCGAACGATGAAAAATTCGAAACCAACCCGGATTGCTGGGTGAGGCGCTGTCGCAGGCTCCTCGATCGAGACTTCCGGCAACCTCGCGGCGGGCTGACAGTACGGTACTCTTCGGCAGTCTAGAGATATTTCTGCTGCCAAGCATGGCGGCCGACAGCTTTTTGCCGTTGAGATATTGCACGATCGCAGTGTCGATAGCGTCAACGCACTGGTCGTCCGTTTTTGTTGAAACAAAAATACCCTTTCCTTCCGCCTGCGCCACTGAGCAAAGCAGCGCGCAGCATGCCGCCAGTGCGGCGAATGATCCGCGGAACCGCTCAGCTGCCCACATCGACCCGTGCCTTTTGACTCTTGGGACCTTCAGAGATCAGCGTCCGGATGGCTTGCCGCACGAGAAGGATGAAGGGCGGCTGGCGCGAGCGAAGCGCGGCGTCCACCTTGCGATCAACCGCCGTGCGCGCCGGGGCGCCGTCGACATTGCCGTATTTGCTCAATTCCGCCAGTTCGCGCGTGACGCTTTTCATCTCGGTCAGCAGGCCGTCTTCTCCGTCGTTCGCGGCGTTGCGAATCTTCGCCATCAAGGCGTCGCTGAAGTTGGCCGTCACGCCAGTATTGCGGGCGAATGCCGACAGGAAGGACTTGAATTCCGGCATATCGTCATCGATACGCCAGGCGCCTCCCATATCGAGATCGCGATAGCTGCCATCTCCTCCTTTCGTGACCTTGCGTGACCGGCTGTAAAGCCGTTCGCCGAGCGGCGGCAGCAGAAGATCGTCTTCACGCCAGTCCAACTTTTCCTGTATCTCCCGGCTCGCCACGAGCCCGTATGCCACTTCTTGTTTGGGATCCTTGGTGAAAATCGGATCGTCGAACATGGCCTGTGGCAACCCGGCGGCTTCGCCGAAAAGGCTCACAATGCTGGCGTGAATCGGCATTGGCACGAAGTTCTTGAACATGCGCGCCCCGCGCCCGCCGAAGCACAGATGGATCGTCTCCGACGCCGGAAAATTCTTCCTGCCTTCCTCGCCCAGCGCTTGTCCCAAAACGCGCCCGGCATAGTAGACCAGCCCACCCAGCGCGAACGTCACCACGCCCTTGAGCCATCGGCTTTCTTCGGAAGGGTCGCTGGATATCAATGACATATTGCCGGCATCGAAGGAAAACTCCGTCGAATTGATGATGAGTTCCACCGCCTCTTTTTCCAGTCCGCTCTTGGCGGCGATTTCGTCATAGGTCTCCCTGCTTACCTGCAACTGTGGTACCGCAGCGAGGACGCGCCGTAGCAATCCGGATTTGATCAAGGGAGCCACGAACGCTTCCTGGCCCGCCATACGCAACGAGCCGTGCCACAGCACCTTGTTGTTCCTGACGATCACCATATCCGTGGTGCCGCCTCCGACGTCGAAGACGACCACCGTTTCGTTCAGGAAAGCCTGATACTCTTTAGCGAAATATATAGCGGCGCACCGGCTCTCGGAGTTTTCCAGGAACCTCGCCTCGTCGAGAGGCCTGGTTTCGACCTGGAGGCCTTTCGATCGCAATCCGCCCGTGACATCCGAAACGGCGTTGCGGCACGTCTGCATATAGCCGTCTCTGGTTGCGGAACCGAACGCCTCCGGGAACGAAAAACGCATATCGACACGATCGGGAGGCGTCCCATCGGCCGCGCATTCCGCCAGGCTCTGCATGCACACTTGGCGCAGATACATGCCTACGCGCGTATTGAGCAGATCGGCATCCGTGCTCTCGAGTCCCAATCCCCACTTCATGTAGCGACCGAACACCGTCGTTTCGGCTCCATCGCGAACAGATTCGAGATTGCGAACCAGATTGGTGTTGTACAGGATCTTGTGGCTCCAGACCGGCGCCTGAAGCGTATCGTCGGCCCAGGCCGCATACTCTTCCGGCAGCCCCGTAAGCGGGATGTGGCCCTGCAAAATTGTCTGGAATATACCGGAAACAGGGTCGCCAATAATAGCATCACGCCGATAGAAATCGCGTGCCACGTCCCACCCGTTGCTGAACGGTGATACGATGCGCATCCCGAACATGAGAGGCTTGGGATCGCTCCTGGGCTTTGCGACATAAACAGATGTGTTGGACGTTCCGAAATCGATTCCCACGGTCCATGGCGAGGGATCCGTTTTCGGGACCACGTCGACAAACTTGGGACCGCTGAAATCCGGACAGGTCTCCTGCGACGGCGCGATGAGAAGGCCCGCATATTTCATCACCGGTTCGTCGGATTTCCGATTTCCATCGATGTCGCGAATGCTCGTGTCCGCGTCGCAGAGAATGGCTTCCGGCGGTCCGCTGAGCGCATCGACCATCTCAACAACACCCGCATTCGGCCGGCTGGCGAGCTTTCGTGTTGCGCCATTCACAAGATTTTGCCGCAGCGACGCCAATATCTTCACGCGGCTTGCTGCATCTGCCTGCCCGGCAATGGACGCCGCGGCACTCCGCAGGACGAACGCGGAGCGCGGCTCTACGGTCGCGCCGCGTATGCTTCGCGAGAAGACGAAATAACTTTTCCACGACGGCACCCGGAAATCGGGCCATATGCCGCAAGCGGTAGGTCCGAGTTCCACGACCTTGCGGTCGTAAACATGGACGATCGTGTGATCCAGCGTCTCCCCGCCGGTCAGGCGCGACAGCCGCAAAGTCAATTCGGCACGGTATCGTTCACCGTCAGGAACGATCTTGAGACTGCTGACGAGCCTGCTGGGCTCCACAAATGCCAGAATCAGAGGATCGACCGGCAGCACAAAGCTCCGCGCCGTGCCGCGGTGGGCGGCCACGAGCAGTTCGCGCATTTCGCACAGCAAAGGCGCGAAGAGCTCGCCCGGCTTCACGACAAGATATCCTTCTCGCGCCGCCTCCTCTTTTACGCGCTCGAACACGGCCGCCTCGGATGTCACGCGCGCCAAGCTGTTCCCGCGCCAAAACATCACCCGATCGGCCGGGAGCCCAAGGGTCGATGCCAGTGCTTCATCCGCAACCGCTAGACCGCGAATCCCTGCCGTCCTGAACTCCGCTCGCGCCGGCAGCCTGAAAGCCGGCTCGTTGCGATGTACGGTCTTGAAGGACGTATTCAGCACGCTGACCAATCTGTCGCGTGAGAACCCGCGTTGCGCCGATGTGCCCGCTTCGGCGGAGCCTCGCGCGCCCGCATCCCTGAGTTCTTTGATGAAATCCGCGATCAGCTTCACCAAACGGGTGGAGAATGTCTGGGAGGTTCCGCTGCCATGCTCGTCCTGGAGTGCGGTCAGCCGAGCCTCGACATGCAACATCGCCTGATAGACGAGGTTCTTTTGACCCTCCACCAGCAAGCCAGTCTTCAGGGGATCACAGATGCGGTCGCCCTTGACCCATTCCGGCATCAGTCCACGGATACAATCGGTCGCACAAACTGCCGGCGCCAAGAGTGTCGCGGGATTGGCGATTGCCAGCGGGATCCCCCCGGAGCTCAAGATGCCAATTTCATTCCAATTGTCCCCGCCGACACGAACAGAAATGGGCTTGAGCCGCTCGGCAGCGGCGGCGAATGATTGTCTCGACCCTACTTCGAGCCTTAGGACCCGATATTTCACGTCAAGCTCGGCATCGTCGGCGATTGCCCAGATGGATAACAGGGCGCGCCACGCATCGACGTCGGGCGACGACGGCTTCGAGGTCGCCAACAGGCCCGCTTCGAATTGCCAAGTCTGAGCCCAAATATCGGGAATCGAGTTATAGCGGGGCTGCTGCTGAAGATCATCGATCCGAAGTTTGTCGGCGATTGTGCGCAATCCGGAAAACGGCAACCAGCGCCATTCGGGGCTTTGCGCTTTCTCGCCGAGGTCTTCAATCAACTCCGGCAGGAGTGGTTTTGTTTGCATATCCGCTGCTCCAATCGCAATTTCTAAACTGAGCTATGTACGTAGCAGGCGTCGAAGAGCTCCCCTACGAGCGCTCCGAGCTTCGATCCCGGCTGGGCGCGATCGCGAGGACGCCGTCCGTTCAGCTCGTAAAATATCTCTTCAAGCGAAAGCCCTTTGCCACTCGTAATGAGCCGGTCGAAGTCATTCCATTCACGGCCTGTGGACAAGAGCAGACCATTGCGGTCGATGGGGAGGCGAAGATATCCGGTTTCGTCAAGCTGACTCGACCGGAACAGGGCCGCCGTCGTAAGGTTCGACGGCAGGGGATCGCGCACTCCGCCGTCTCCCTGAGGCGGCTCCGAGATCGTGCCGAACCAGGAGAGAACGTCAGCGCAAAAACGCGCCAACAGATTCTTCATCGGTCCGACAGCGTCGGCGGTGGCGCCTTGGAGGTCCACGCCAGCGTCCGATATCCAGGTTCGATACCACGGCTGCGACGAGCTCGACGTAACCGACGATATTTCCCGCGCGTAGACGGCGCTGAACGCCCATGCAAAGCGCACTAGGCGACCGAGACCGCCCAGCGCCGTGTCATCCTCGTCCGGATGGGCATTAGGAACAGCGTAAGGAAGATCGCTCCAAACGACTTGCGGCGTAGAAACAACCTTATAGCCGACCCGCTCGGTGCCGCTTTCCGCGTCGTCGCGGGTCGTTGAGCGAAGAAAACGGCATCCCGCAAGCGCCGCCACGAGTTCAACAAGCAAGGGTGGATTTTTTTGGTTGGGACCATAGTGTTCCGGATCCGGCATGATCGACAATTTTGGACTGCCAACGAGGAATATCTGATCGAAAATCGCCTGTTGGTCGAGCGCGTCGGCATAGTACCGCAGAGAACCCTGGGTTTGCCGGAGAAATTCGGCCGCATTGGCGGCAACTATCGCTTCGTTGATGGACTCGAACCCGAAGTATGGCAACAAAAAGGAAGCGCCGATCGGCAACCGAGTCTGTGTGCCGCGAATGAGACGCGCTAGGCCGGGAATGCAAGACGCGCCGGTTCCGCCGAATATCGAGCCGAAAAAGAAGATACGAGGCGGCTCGCCCTCCTTCGAGCCGGAGACCAAATCATCGAGCTTTTCGAACAAGGGGTCGTCCCGCTCCGCAACGCCGGCAAGGACCGCGACGCCGATAGGCGGACGCCCGCGGAACCCACCGTCCAGTGGGGTTTCTTGTTCCCCTTCTGCGTCAGTGGCAGATCGTCGCCGGGTGTAAAGGCTGTCGATCAGCATGACTTCGCCCTCGCGCTCCGGATCTCGTCGCATTTGCGATACCTGGAAGACTTCAGCAAGCGTATTGCCGCGCGCCGTGTCGTTGAGCGGGGACCACCGCAATCCGCCGTCCAGCAGGATCCGAAGCCTCGTACGGAAAAGACGGGAATGGCCAGGCAAGCGGTTTCGAGAATCGCGAAAGAAGCCATGCAATCGCTGATAGGTGTCGAAAAGCGCCTCGGCGCGGCGGAAATTTCCATTATCCTTGTCAGGCTCGATGGCGACAACGGTGAGATCATCGTCTGGCCCCAACCCCGCAGCGCAGAGCATGATGAGAGCCTCCAGTGTCTTCGCGCCCGAGCCGCCAACCGCTACAACTACATTTGCCATTCCGCCTCTCCAGAAAAATCTCTACAGGCTCAACCAACCCACAGACCCGGGTACGACCACACTGTGATGGCGATGCACCGAAATTATCAGGCCGACCCAAAAAACCGTTCCCATGCTTGTAACAGCGGCCACCAAACTCAACAGTGGCCAAACGAAATCCATCGCGACTAGGCGCAAATCGAAAGACTGATATCCCGCTAGGGCCAAAGCGAACAAAAGGCACGCCGAACCCGCCACCCACCATCGCGTGCGGCCGGCTCTTAAGTCTGCGGGCTCGCGGACTTTCCAGGCGAACAAGGAATACGCGAGCCAAAGGACAGCAGTAATCATGGCTGCGATCGCCGCCCATTCGAAAGCTTGGAAGCAAGCCTGGGCGATTTCTCCCTCAACACTAGCTAGCGCCAAATCTGACATGCCGGACGGAGTGGTTCTTATCGCCTGGCCAAGCCACGCTGGATTCCCAATCTCAAATACCGCGAATGCCGCGCCGACAAACGCGGTCGCGATCAAAGTTATCATCGCACTCGATACCAAGAATATCCAAATGCGCTTTCTTTGAGACATGTTCTACTCCAAAACGAAGGCAATCTTGATGTCGGCGATCACGCTGTCCCGCCAATTTTCGCGTTGAGTTTCGACGATCGCCCCGGCCAGGATGTCAAGCCGATAAATCGGGAACATTCTCAGAGTCGAGGACGAAGCAGAGGTCGCCGATGCCACGACTCTCGCGCTCGATGCGTCGTCAAAGCTCCAATCATGCAACCAGCCGGGCAAATCGGCCTGGCGTGGCGCCGGCGCGCTCAGGACGATCTCTGCAAAATATGGCCGCTGTCGTTGAATATCCTGCGCGCGGGAGGCGGGAGAGATTCCGAGATCAAGATCGTCCGCCGAGCGCATGTGCGCGCTCAGGAATTTTGGCGCCGGTTCAATCTTTTGCCATAGCGCATTGCAGGTGCTGCTGTCCCGGCCAGCCGAAGGTATGCCGGCAAACATGGACAACCGCATTGTTGCAGAAGCTTCGAAGCGGGATGCCGAAGGCCGAATTGCGTCGCTCCAGTAAATCTTTCCGAGCGGCAGCCTTACTCTTATCGTTCCGTTGGAATCGGACGCTGATAGGTGGCCCTGCCAAAGGAGATTGCCCTGTTTGTCTTCGATCAAATGTGCATAGTTGCTGTGCACGCCCGATAAATCTTCGCTCACGTCCCCATCACGGACCACGTAGCCCGTGATATCTTTGCCATGCGGCTGAAGCGGGGTGGGTGTGAAAAGTATCGCGTTCAATGCGCCGGCCGGTCGATCGACGAGCAGCGCTTCGCGAGTCTTGGCGACAAATTCCGAGACGGAAGCGGCTGGCCCAATAACGATCGCGAACAACGGACGCGTGCCGCGATAGCGGACCCGAGCGCTATTGGGCGGAATGTCATAGATTTCGCCGTCGAACGGAGATGCGATGCCAAGAAGTCCGATCGAGCGTCCCTGCTGCATCAGACCGCGAAGCGATGTTGCGATCAGCCCAGTCCCTCCCGAACCAACCTCACGGTCGTTGAAGAAAAGATCCGTGACCACGACGTCGAGTTCATCTGTAGGCTGAGATCGGACTTCATTCAGGACGGCGGGAATATCGGTACGCAGATAGGTGTAGGCCTTGGGATTGCTCGTGAAGCGCAAAAATTCCGCCTCCGAAACATTGAGGTGTTCATCGACACCGCCAAAGAATTCGAATTTGCTTGAGCCACTCTTTGAGAGTTCGCGCAAAGTGTTGGGCAAGGACCGCGTGAAATTCAGGGAAAGAGGAGATTTCGCGAGGTCCAGCACCCGCGCCGAGGGGACAAAACCGCGCATCGAGGCCGAAAGATCGAAATACACCCGTGCGTTTTCCACGCGCGAGACCGGCAACGCATCAGGTTCGGATTTCCATCTTTCGCTGGGCGCCGTCGTGCCGGGCGGCAAACAGCCAACGGTTTCATTGCCGCAGCTTGTCAATCCAAAAGTACCCACCGCAATTGCCAGGAGCGCTTGTATGGATTTTTTGTGCGTTACCGAGCCAAAACTCAATGTCGCCCCCAAAATAAAGCTATTTTTTTTGCTGCGCCAGCAAAGCACTAATCCAAGGCTATTCAGGTTAGACAATCACCGCACGCAGTTAAAGCCTGTAAAGTCGCTCATATCAATGCATTTATATCATAGGTCCTGAAATAGGCAGTGTTCGCGAGTAAAGCCACGTCCTTTACGACTACATTCCTAAGTCATTTTAGTATAGGACAACTTGAGGCCATAGCTGCGATTTAGTCCACATGTGGAAAGATTGCGGTCAGTTGAGCCGTCTACTCGCCGCTCAAACGCCGCAGTCCTGCATCGACCCGATAATTCCGAGTTATCGCTAGGCGCGCTGCGTTTCTGCTCAGCGCGGCAAGCCGATTTTCGTCGCGCCGCGCATAGGTCGCAGGTGAACAGAATGCTGTATTTTGTTCGGCAGCCTAGGAACGCGGGCTTTTCGTTGACTTCTGCAACTTGGGCAGCTGTGATGCACTTTTGACGCTATGCGCTATCGGGACGGAGCTATGCCGTCCAAAGTTTGGCTAACTGATGCCAGCGCAACGCCGAACTGGATCCATCGTTACTTCCGCCTTTTGCGGCCCGGCCAAGGCAGGACGCCATCGAGTTCGCGCAGTCCCTGGGTATCTTCTTCCCACCGCGCTCGGTCCGCGCGCAGTGGCGGAAGATCGTCATCATCGAACCAAAGCAGCGTCAGCGTCTGGTCCCATTGAGCGATGTGGATGGCATCCTCTTGGAGTGCCCCGTCCCGCTCCCAATCGACAAACCATTCGGTGGCTTCTGCATCCTCTGGGCCGGACGCCTCTTCACCGGCACGTAGCCGCGCGCTGTAGGAATCGTCGGGAAGCGACATCCCCGCTTTTATCCATCCCTTGGCGTCCCGGAGCTGAGGCGAGCGAGCGCTATAGCGAACCTCTCCTTCCTCTGACAGGACGAATGCGCACATCTCGCGCGAGAAGGTCGCGAAACGTGAACCGGTTGAAATGAGAGAAGCATCGAACTCCTCGGCGAGCCTGCTGATCGCGACAAAGCGTATTTCGGCCGTATCAACGCGAGGTTTGAACAGTCTGTAAGGCAGGAGCAACTCGGCCGCGAAGACATCGCAGGCAACCTCGCCGGGCGGCCGCCGAGAGTACTTCCAGCTCGGGCTGGAGTGATCGGCTGGAATATCCAGTACAACGTGAGCGATTTCGTGGCACGCGCTAAATCTCTGGCGACGTGTGTTGTGCGCGCAGTTCACGCAGATCCGGTACTTCCCCTTCGGGTCGCGAAACGACCACGCATCCTCGTTTTCTCCAAGTGTATCGGACTTGATGACGCCGTCGATCTTGGCCGCATAGGCATCGACCGACACCGGAAGAGCTACGTGCCCGCAATCCGCAACGAAGGCTCGTGCCTGCAGAGCTATCGTAAGCTCATCCATCCTCCTCCTCCTCTTTCATGAATCGACGGATTCGCGCCAAAGAAGTTGCGTAGTCCGCACGTGCGCCACGGTTCACGACGGTCGTAAGCATGTGCAGTTCATCAGGCGTGACGCTGCTGTCGGCGCGGACGAACTCGGCCACGGCCGCGTCCACGGCCGAGTGACTGACGAAAAAGCGAAGAATCTTGGCATCGCGCTTGGACGCCGCGAGCGCCGTGACCAGTTTGCCGACCACCTCGTCCGAGGGGGATTCCTTCGCGCCTGTTTCCAGGCGGCTGATATAGGCGTGGTCGACGTCAGCCCGTTGAGCCAGATCGCGCAAGCTGAGGTCGCGGCGATCCCGCAGATCTTTTAGCCAAACTCCTAGCGCCGACGCTGGCATTGGCCATCCTTGACATTTTGCATGGGAACCCTCATATGTTGTCTGTACAGGCAACACGCCTTGGTTTGGCTCTGGAGTCCAACCAAGGCGTTTTTCAGAGCCAGCCTGTTGTCTGGCCGAGCAACAAGGTGACACTCGGTCGAGAGAAACGCAAGCGCCGTGGAAACGGGAAAGGTACTGAAATGTCTGAACAAATTGCAGAGCACTCGGTTCGCATCCATATCAACCGAGTCGCTTATCAGTCTCAAAATCCGACGACGGGCGACGCGCTTTACGAGCTTGGCGACATCCCGAAGCACGAGAAGCTGTATCGCGAGGCCGGCGGCGCCGACAAGGAAGACAAGCTGATTCCTCGCGGCGATGAGCGTGTTCACCTGTCGGAAGACACCCACTTCTACAGCCAGGAGGTGGTGACGATTATCGTCAATCAGGACGAGCACGACATCACCGAGAAGGAGATCAACTACGCCCAAGTCGTCGACCTCTATCTCGGCAGCGGCGGCAAGCCGTCGAACGAATATATCGTCAAATACTCCCACGGACCCGCCGAGAATCCGAGCGGTACGCTCGCGCCGGGTCAGAAGGTCAAGGTGAAGGATGGAATGCGCTTTAGGGTTGTCGGAACTGGTGAGTCATAATCCCTTCATCAGGGATCTCGACGAAACCGGATATCATGTCGACTTCGTCGGCGGATATCTCGTCATCTATGGGTTGCCGTATCTCGACCAGAACGGCGAGCTCAAGCATGGGGACTGGATGAGTAAGCCCGACTTGAACGGGCCGGTCATCGACCCGCCGAAAAACCACCAGGCGTGGTGGAGAGGCAGCCGGCCACACGATCAGAGCAAGCGCCAACTCTTGCTCGGCGGCGGCGAAGATCATGTGACCGTCGAACAGGGGCTCGTGAGCGATTTTTCTTTTTCCTTCAAGCTCCTCGAAGACGGGGAGAAACGCAACTACCGCTCTTTCGAAGAGAAAGTGCAGACCTATCTCGACGCGATCACCGGGCCCGCCATGGCAGCGTTTCCGGACGCAACGCCGCTGCGTGGCATCGAGGTCAAGGCCGCCGCGCAGGGGACACCGCTCCGCTTTCCCGACACCATGTCAGCCAACTACAACATCAACGACATTTCGTTCCTTCTTCGAGGGAAAAAGATCGCGATCATCGGCCTTGGCGGCACTGGCTCTTACATCCTCGATTTCGTCGCCCGGACACACATAGAACGGATCGCACTCTTCGACGACGACAAGGTGCACGTCCACACGATCTTTCGGATACCAGGCTTCATCCCTGGAGCCATCGGATCGCTCAAAGTCGACGCGTTGAATCGGCACTATAGCCAATGGCACAAAGGAATAGAGGCGTTCCCGGAACGCATAACGCTCGAGAATATCGAGCGGCTAAGCGCCTTTGATTTCGTTTTCGTATCGGTCGACGACGGTCCGTCTCGCGGTCAGATTGTCGACTGGCTCAGCGCAAAGGGTATTCCGTATGTCGATTGCGGTATGGGACTAACGCGGTCTTTGGTTGGCCTGAGCGGCCTCGTTCGCATCACCGGGACCAATCGAGCGGCCTACGAAGAGAATAGGGGGTCAGGCCGGCTTCCCATCGAAAATGCGAAGGCCGACGAATATCGAAAGCGGGCGCAAATTACCGAGTTCAACGCGCTGAATGCGGCTCTCAGCGTGATCCGGTTCAAGCAGCACTTCCAGCTTTTGGATCGTGTCAACGACGCGACTTGCTACATCTTCGATTCGGCCGAAATCGGCATCGATAAATACGGCCCGGCAACATGAAATACCGTTACCAGGCCGTCGATCGCATCCCGAAGCAGCTTGAAAGCGAGGTGGTTTACCACAGCGAGGAGTTCGAACTCGGTGCGCTCCTCTGCGCCTGTGGCTGCGGTCATAAGGTGATGCTATTGGTCCCGGACGGCCATAAGGTCATCTCCGAAAGTGGACTGGCCACAATCATGCCGTCTATCTCGGTTCTCGACGCGCCCTGTAAATCTCACTACTTCATTACGCGCGGTCGGGTTGAGTGGCTTCCAGCCTTCTCCCCCGCTCAAGCCGCCGCGGTCATGCGGCGTCAGATTGAACGCCACGTGCGAAACGATGCCAAGAAGCGGACTTGGGCGAGCGGGATTCGAGCTGCGTTAGCGAAAGCAGTCGGTCGGTTTAGGTCGTTCTTCGGTTTCTAACCTCCGCTACACCTCCGAGTATCGTTGAAAATATGACCGGCATCTGATACAAGAAACCATTCATGGTTCGAAAATGCTCGTGTTGCTGTTCGTAGATTTCCTTTTCGGTTACGTCGGTCGGTCATGTACCCCCGGAAATAAACCTTCAATAAGTTATTCCAGTAGTGATTGGAGTTCCAGTGGTTCACTTCCGGAACTTGAGACCAGGCAATCGCTAGCTAGGCTGGCGACACCGCATCTGGCAGATTGTCCCGCGCGGTGCGCCAATGGCGATCGTAAGACATGGTTATCGCAGCAGCGTGTGAACCGCCGGAACCAAGCCTATAGGCCGCCGCTACGCATATGCCAGGCCGGTCAACAGTAGAGACACGATTTCTGCTTTGGTGTCCGTGAGAACTTCTTTCGAAGCCAAATAGCGCATGGGTTCGGCATATGGGATTGCCACACCATAGTCCTCATCGTGGCTACCCAGCCGCATCTCGAAGCAAGCTAAGCCAGCCCCTAATGTCACAAGTTTGCTCGACAATGGCGTTACAGCCAGCCGACACCCGCCGAGGATGCGTAGGCTCTTTCGGTATCTGTCCATCGCACTGAGAAGCTGGCGATAGGTCTCAAACGGATTTGATTCACTTACATACAGAAGATTCGATACTGGAACTTGCAGCTTGTCGATGAGAAGCGACTTATACTCGGTCAGGAGCTCCTCGGCTCGACGTAAACTCTTGGATGGGTGAGGAACGATCGGACAAATCTCGGCCCCGTCCGGTATCGCGCTCATCACCATATTAAGTTGTCCCAATCGGCTCTCGCCCAGTATGGGAAACCACACCATGGGCCAGTCCTTCATACTCTCCGCATACAATGCGATAGAGAAGCCAGGGATTGTTACCAACTCAGCGCTCGGATCCTCTGACGTGATCGCACTGTCTAGCGCTGCGTCTTCCGCCACCAATACTTGGAAATTGATGCCGCCCGCGAAAAGCGCGTCTGGCACATCCTTATTGGGCACTAAATGCTGAAGGAGACCGGTCAAGATTGCCAAGTAAGCAACCCGCGGAAGCGAACTAACATCTAATAGGATATCGGTGCAGCCGGCGACCCTACCGAGGATTTCACTCACGCCGCGCCGCAAAGCGTTACTTGTGCTCACCTCCTCGCCGTCTTCACCTCTCGCATCCATCATCAACTCCTCGGTTTGTCCGATCGGTCGGAAAGTGCGGGTGAGTTCTAGGGCGTTAGCTTCCGTCATGGCCTTAAGATTACCGTCGAGTTCATATCGACCTAATCCCACAAGCAACTGATTGGCAGCCGCGATTTTTGTTCCTGAGGATTGAAGGGTCTCAACGACTTTACGAAGAACCATCTGCGCGCGCGGATCAAAGCCGCGACCGCCAATATATAAGAGGCGCATTTCCCGATCTTGGAAAAAATGATCCCACATATCACTTACGGCCGCACCGCGGCGGAACACGTAGTGCTGCCAAAGCATCACGATCCGAGCTCCAGCTTCGCTTTCTTTGTGCCGACCCTGCTATTTTCCATCCAATCGACTGCTTGCTGGACGGTGATGTCCTGCCAGCCGCCATATTGTAGAGGCAAGCCGTAATGAACACAGAGGGTTCGATTCAGATAAAAGACGGTGCCGCTCTCTCGAGAGGTGCTCGCCGAACTGTCCCTCGTTGTAAGTAGGTTTTCCGCAACGCTTTCGGAAATGACTCGCCTCAATTTTGCCATTTGCTCTGGTAGCGATCCTTGTGACGGCCGGATTTTGGCCAGCTCCGACTGGGAGAGACGGACACCAGTCACTCCTGGAGCGTAGGGAGCTGTTGTTTGAAATGTCTTCTCGCGGCAGAAACTACCGATGGCGTCCAGCAAGCTGGATGCTCGCGTTCCTTCTGTGTGTGCCTTTGGAATGAAGTCCCGTTTCCGTTTTGCAGCGGCCTTCAAGAGCTTCTCTTGTTCAAACGCTGACAGGATTAGCTCAGCGCGGCGCAATACCAATTTCGCTCGCAGACCGTCATAGAGCACAGCGGCTAGCGAAAGCAGTTCCTCAACATTATTCGTCGCCATCGCGCAAATGCGATCGACCCCAAAATAATAGGGAGCCCCGAACTCATCGTTGGCCATTATTTCCGCAGCAGCTTTGACTTGTGAACTATCGCGCTGATCCAATTCCTCGGATGGTAGCGGTTCTAATTGCAGCGCCAGTTGCCGGCGTGCCTCGTCGCGCGAAATGATAATGAGGATAGAAAGAAGCCCACTTATCGTATCGCTGGAAGGCTGTGCAACTAGTTCCCTGCCACGCTGAAGCCAGCTCTGATACCGCATATTCGTTCCGAGTCGGCCGTTCACCTTTTCGAAATGTTCTATAGCGGCCTGAAGATGTTTCTCCACATCACTCAATACAAGCTGATCGTTTAGGTATTGTGAGAACGTACCTGGCGGTATGATATTCTGGATGTGCAGTCTACGATCCAATATCTGCGAAAAGGTGTTGATCGTCTGGTTTCCGCCTTTCGAGCTGCTCCAAAGCTCGTCCATCGGATATTCGCGTAGGTCCCGCCCTTCGCGGGCGCCCTGGGACAACAATTCGTCGCCGAGCGCGATGCTGCGCTCTGCTAACCAAACCGGTATTGCCGGCCGAAGCTCAGTTGCCTCGCTTATAAGCAAGGACCGTTGACTCTTTCGCAGCCGGTGCAGGTCGTCGACCATGAGTAAGCGCTTCGGTGCGAATTCTTTCCCCTCATAGAAAAATCGCACACTTTGAAGCCAAAGGAGCCCATCTAGCCGTAAATCGTGCAACGTATCTTGTTGCGGTGCGGTCACGGCGTCCAGCTGCGCATAAACCTCCCGTTCGCGTTGTTCAGCCCAGCGTACAAGTTCTGCAGCGTTACCTAACGCTGGAACCGCCTGAAGATCGCGCGCTGACTCGTCGTATTGAAGTGCTATGTGATCCAGCTGTTGCTCGGGCTGCGAATTTACGAGTAGCGACACGCTTCGCAACGCTCTCAGCACAATTCGACAGTTGAGAAGCGCTCTGAATTGACCATCCTGCGCCGCGGCGGCGCCAGGTGGAAGATCAGCATATCCGGATGCGCACGAAACGAACACACCGAGCAACTGAGGGCCGGTCTGACTGTCAAATATGCCGCGCGCCAGTAGGCGCTGATATGACTCATCAATCTCGTCCACCGTTCTGGCATTCCAGAATGCCTTCAACGCTGTTGGTGTAAAAGCACGCAGCAGCGTAGTTTTGCCACCTCCCGGGGGACTACGGAATATGTGAACGGCGCCTTCGAAGACATCGTCCGGAAGTCGTTCTATAATTCGGGGTGAAAAAAGCCGCACAAATTCTTGATCGGAAGTTCGCTCCGACATTCTTTCCAGGTACGGGTTCGCGCGGTAGGCCATCAGGTTTCTCGATGCCTGCTAACACGTGGAAATAGTCCAGGAAACTTTGATAGCTCCGGTCCCCACAGAATGAATGCGGAATTATTGGGTGTGTTGTGATTCAGAATGACAGGCAAGGCGCATCCAGCGAACCCAAATCGAACGTCTTCAGTCCCTCCAACGCGGAAATGTTTATCTGATAAGGCCTGGTCGGCATATCTTGCGTTATCGAGCAGGGCTTTCGCCGGACTAAGGGGGCGAGATGTCAACGACATGGCCTTTTCGATAGGACAAAGCACTCTGACTTGAAGCGGCTTGTAGCCGCGCTCCGCTGTAAAGAGGTTCGCCCAATACTCGATATGATCAATCGCCTGCCGGGTAGCGACATATAACAAAAGAAACACCTCGTAGTGTGACTTGTCGACCAATTCGCTATCTTGCAAGCGCTCGTAAACCTTCTTGATCTTACCCTTAAAGCGACCGTCTTCGTATCGTATGTAGGTGTTGCCGCTTCCGGAGAAGTCATCGATCAGCCAAATCAGATTGAATGTCTTAGAAGTAGTCGAGAGACGTTCCGCCGTAAGAGCATCTTTCAACGCCTCCGTCATATCGGCGACCTTTTCATCTCCCAACTCATAGGCCTGCCAAATTTGTTCGTTTCCGATTTCGCCCTCACTGGCTCGCCTCAGTTCGTTGGTCCGAGCGCCATCACTCAGGCCGAGGTAAAGCGATTTCACCCTTAACTCTGCGAAACGCTTGTGCTTAACGATGGCGGCGATGCAATGCGGCGGGATTCCTTGTTCTTCTGCGATCAGTCGCACACGTTCGTGGACGATGTGGTCCAAATATGCCGTCTGAACTAAATGGCCCATCTCCTGATCGGAAAAGAATACCAGTTCGGTACGAACGAAATCAAATGCAGCTTGTCTGTTCTGGGCATCAAATTGGTTCAGCCATAACGCGAGGCTCTCAATGAAGCGCTTCCCGGGTGCGAACCGCTGATATCGATCGTATTTGAAGTCGGCCAATAGCTGAAGCTGCGGCACCTGGACCATGGCGGCGTCATCATCCCAACCCATGACCTTTGCTAGCAACTGATTAGCGTTGTCATCCTTCATTAGGATATCGCATCCAATTGCCCAAGATCGAGGCGATAGCGACCGTCATCGAGTAGCTTCACCGAATCCAGGTACCACAACGTTGCATCAACGTCCCGCTTATGTGCAGGGGCAAATTTCCAGCCCCTGTCGATCTTTCGTGAGGGTGTTGCAACGCTGAGTGAGAATTTGTGATCAAGAAGGGAGCTGTCGTTACCGGGCCAAGCACCTTGGTCGCCCATCGTTAGGATTTCGTATGGGTCTATTTTGTGTGTCTGAATTATATTGGTGATGAGCTTAGATTTCGATACGCCGGGCGCCAGTATATCGACCGAATGCCTGCTCCGAACTACGTTTGAAATATCAACGCCAGCCTGTCGTAACGCATCGACCACCACGAACCACATCCCCAACGCATCGATTCCCGGCCTAAACCTTATGCTTACCTGACTCGGGTGTGCGACATTCACTGTGTCAATAGGCACGCCGGCGAACTTTAGTTTTCGGACGATTCTTGCAGTGTGATTGAGAAATTCGCTGGTTTCTTCAGTCTGCTGGGCGTTGGACGTGAGGTCACCAATCCAACCTCCGCTGTACAGTCCGAGAAAAATGCGGCTCCAACAGTCACTAGGGATCACAGCTCGTAGCTTCTCGCGGATAGAATCTCCGCGGCCTGAAGCGATCCCTACGATCACTCCATGCCGTGCTAGCTTCTCGAGATGGGTTCCCATCGTAGCGGTCGGTGGGATGTCTCTGCGGTTAGAGCTACTCAGTGTGCCATCATAATCGAAAACGAGAGATCTAAAGGACCGATCGCAAATGCTTTTACGAACGGATGAAGCATTGCGCCTCATCGGCTCTTTGTGGGTGATGGATGGCCAGTGGGCGCCCAGAACGGAGAATTTGGACGTTTCGGCCGAACCTGGCTCATGCTTTGGTTGTTGGACGACTTTGGGCAGATCAATATAGTAGAGATCGCGCCCGAACTGCGCGACGTCCGGTTTCGCTGGATCCTTTCCCAGGGCATGGGAGAGTACCGAAACTAGCTTCAGCTCGGCTATCAGACCGGAAAGGATATCTCGCGGTCTCCACCCTGGTATTGACAGAGTGAGGCTCACAACGTCTTGGGGAAATAGATTGTAGGTCGCTTGCCAGAGGGCCTCACTTGAAGGGTCGACCAGCGCCAACACTACATTGTCTTCAGAGCGATGGGTTAGCCAGGAATGGCGGCCATGTGCGAAAGACCGTAAATCTGCGACTTGGCAATGTAAAAGGGCAGATTCCGAGAGTTTCGATTCCAAGTCGGCCGCTACCGGTTTCAGTGCGGGTGAATGCAAAATGACAATGCCGCGGCGTTTTGCGGCGGCTTCCGCAAAATCGTTGGCTTTTCCGAGCCATTCATCGACGGATGATCGACTTAGGCGCAACTCTTCAATTGAGTCGGGAATATGATCATCGTGCTGATCTAATTCTTCGTAGGCGCGCGCTACCAGGACCGAGTCAAGTATCAAGCTGTTCGTGGCTAAGTAACCGTCTTTATGCTGAAGCTCGAAGTTGTGCACCGTTACTTCAGTGAGACTGGATGCTGCGTCTTGCAACGGACTGTCTTGCCGGTTGGTGATAATGTGTAAGTCCCGTGCGCTATGACGCCTGGCCCTGCGCAGTGCTTCTACGATATCTGGGTTCTTGCCTTCCGCAGATACGAAGAATATCGGACTAGTGGAGGCGAGCGTGGGGTTCGCAATAATCTCTAATGGTGTGGATGGGCGTGATACCCGGCCGGTGTATGTTTCATGTAACGTGCAGAGTAGTGAAGCAACGGTGTACGAGCCCCCAGAGCCCACACCTATTACGCTCGCTTCGCTGGCATTCACGATTGCAATTTTTAGCTGATCGATATTAGCGAGACGCGCAATTTGATATGTATCGGCGAGCCGCGCCAATTCTTGATCATAATGCGAGTTCATTTCGCTGCCGCCAAAACGGCAGAACTTCCTGAATAGTATATTTTTCCGTTTGCTCGCGAATTCGTTTTTGGGGTTTTCACTTTGGCGGAAGTTGCATTTGAGGACTTCGCTAATTCTGCCCTAATCTCCATGAGCATGACGCCCAACATATTTTGTCCGACGCCGTTCACTTCGCCCCACAGGCGGTTTACGGCGTTGTTTACGGTGCCCGCTTCAACCAGGCGAGCAGTGCCTGTGCTCAAGAGTAATTCGGCGAGATGATCATGTTGTGTGAATTTAGCTTTGAGCACGCCACGCATTCTTTCGAATTTGATTACTGCCCAATTCGGCACTATATCCCAAGTATAGAGTCCATGTGCGGCCATGGCCGCCAACGCAGGGCTGGGCGCGCTTAAGATCCAATCTCTGACTTTCGGTTTAGCCGCTTTTCCAGCTTGGTACGCATGCTCCGCTGTGGGATATACCATTCCCTCAAATTCGAGTGGGCTGCGATACAGGTTGCTGAAGGCGCCATACGGCTTCTCATTGGACCTATAAAATCTGATCTCGACGACATTAGGAACTGTCTTTTGACGAGCGGCGGCCGCCTTTTTCTGTAATGGCAGGGTCTTTTTCATATTCATTGCCCTCCATGCACAGCTGTATCGATTTCGATATCGAGCGTTCGGCAGTGCTCGACGATCAGCAGCTCGATCAAATTGGTGAGACTTCGGCGATCACGCTGGGCAGCGGTTTCGGCCGCCGCCTTGATCTGCGGCTCGATACGAAGCGTCACAACCGCGGTCTTGCGCTTTGGTCCACGAGCCATTCATGAATCTTACCGTACTGTAGAAATCAGTCAATAATGCTGATGATGTACTGCATTATACATCACAGATATACTGTTCTTGGGCCATTGATTTCGGATTGGAAGCGATCAGCAGGGGACTCCAACGTCGGTTATCCGGCCGCGCAAGGCGCATCGTCGACCGAAAAAGAAGGCAGAACGCAAGGACCGGCAGGCTCCGGTCACTTCGGAGCATGGCAAATCCTGAAAACGAGCATGTATTAGGCTCCGCAATGTCCGCTCCTGACGCGGACCGGTATCAGCCGCTGCCAGATCTCACGAATAGGCGACCAGCCTCCCAGGTGCCGGTCTCTTAAACCACTCGATGGCAGGCTTGTTGCGAAAGCCACGCTCGGCATAGCTCGCGAAATAGACAAGCGTATCGACCTGATCGTCGTACATTGAGCTTGGAAACGAAAGCACCTCATTTTCCCATGCTGACAACCAAGCTGCACGTTGCGGGATTCGGATTTTGCCGCGCTGCAGGTATCCTATCACGCGCGCAGCTCGATCTTCCTTAGACATATGAGAAACTATTGCGTGAATACCCCGTCCGTATTTCTTTCGAAGTAGCTGATAGAGCGGATGGCCATTGGCGCTGGTCTCGATGAAAATATGCGTCGGCTTGTATTTGTCGATCATCCGGTGGACATTTTTGACGAGATCTTCAAAATCTACCCGCTCCCGCAAAACATCCAGCAGATCGCTGTTGTCACCCCAAACGCCAAATACCGAGCACACCGAGTGATCCGACGTCGTGGCTGCGGTAAACGCCGTATCGATCACGAACACCCGGTGGTCGTAGCGGCCTAGAGAATAGGGCTCAGCATATCGCGGAAACCACTTACCGCGGAAAGCCGCACCTTGCGGCGCTCCAGGCCTCCCGAGATATTGGGCGGCAAATGCGGCATCTCCTATATCTTTGTGAATCTGATCGAGCGTCGCCTTATCTTCGCGCTCCGGGTGCAGGATTTCGCCTCTCTTCCGCAGGAACGACCTAGGCTGCCCGATATCGATTAGGCTGTTGGTTTGAGCGATCGCGGGCAGATCCAGATGCATCCAACCGCCACGATCTATGAGATAGCCTGGCAGATCATCAATGTGCGTTCGCTGCGCTACGACGATCACAACGTCCGACTTCTTGTTGTTCAATCGCGATAAGAGTGTGGTCTGGAACATGTCTATCGCTTTCAGGCGCTCATTCGATGAGGCGCTGGCCTTGGTCATGTCATCGACGATCAGATAGCCGCAACCGAAGCCCGTCGCCGCACCGGTGACGGAGGTGGCCATGCGATAGCCGCCGGCGCTGGTTCGTAACATGTCCAGCGAACTATCAACCAACACCGTTTCGGGAAACGCCAAATGGTAATCATGTAACCGCATAAGCGTCCTGGTATTAGTGGCGAACTCCAGGGCCGGCTTATCGCCATAGCTAACGCACATCAGCTTGGCTTTGGGATCGCGGCCCAGAATCCATGCTGGCAAACACACGCTGGCGCAGTGGGATTTCAGTGCTCGCGGCGGCACGGTGATCAACAGGCGCTGGATTTTACCTAGCGCGCATAGCGTGAGATGCCAGGCAATGGCGTCCACATGCCAATTTGGCACGAAGGGCGTGCCTTCACCGGCGAGCGCGCCGAAACCCCATTCCGTGAACACGCCCAAGTCGGAGTGCAACAACGCCAGCAGGGTCTGATCAAGTTCGTCAGGTTGGCGCGGCTTAATCTTCATGAGGTGGATCCCCTTGCAGACGTTGGAATTCCTCGAAGAACCATGCACGCTGTCGCGCCTCATGGCGCTTCAGGATTTCTTCGCGGCGTACATCGCTGACGGCTTGAGGTGTCTCGGCGCCTTGCCCCTCCAATTTTTGTGCGACATTGAACACCATCGACGTGTGCTTGGCATCGCCCTGAATAGCCCTCGCAAACGTGGACTTCACCGTCGCCCTACCCTTGGAGACCTTTTTGATCTTTCCATTCTCTCGAACGGGAATTTTCTCAGAAAACTCTTCCGTGAATTCGGTAAAGAAGTTTCGTGACCCCTTTGGCCGGCCTTTTGCGTTGCCTGTCTGGCCCTTGCGAAATTGCGTGTGCTTCGGTGGCCGGCCTCGACCGACACTGTCCTTCTCGTCAGTCATTTTTGTCCCCCGGTTGATGAAGAAGCTAATAGCGATGTGTGGAAGCGCAGACGTTCCGTCTGCGCAAACGTTTCGCCGCTGCTTTCAAGCACCGCGCTTTCACCGGTGAATTCCTGCCAGCGGCGCACGATGACGTCGACGTAATGAGGGCTGATCTCCACGCCGTAACAGATGCGTCCGCAGTCCTCCGCAGCAATGAGTGTCGTCCCGCTACCGAGAAAGGGATCCAGCACGATCTCGCTGCGATGGGTGCAATCCAAAATGGCGTCGATGCAGAGCTGAGCGGGCTTTACCGTGGGGTGAAGTTTCAATTCCCTGCGGCGCTCGGGATTTATGCTGTTAGCGCCTTCATACGGCCACACGTTGCTTCGATTGCGTCCGTGTCGGCCCAACTCGATGTTGTTGGTGTGGAGAGCACTGCCCTTCTTGAACACGACGATGAGCTCGTGTTGAGAACGATAGAAGCTGCCCATACCGGCGTTGGATTTGGTCCAGACACACAGATTGATCTGGGTAAGTCCGAGACCAAGCCCTACGGCGATCACTTGATGGACGTGGCGCCAGTCGATGAACACATATAAAAGCGCACCGTCCTTACATTGAGCGACGGAGAGCCCAAGCGAGGCTCGGATAAACTCGATGAACTCCTCGTCGGACATTTCGCCCGAAGCCATCAGAAACTCTGGATGCTTTATTTTTCCCTTTCCACCGACATTGCCTTCGATCTTCACGTTGTACGGTATGTCGCTCAGCAATTGGGCCGCCGTTTCGCCGGCCATAAGACGACCTGTAATCTGTGGATCTCTCGCGTCGCCGCAGGCAACGCGATGCGGCCCGAACAGCCAAATATCGTTGAGGGCTGTCACGGCCGGCAGATCGAATCTTGCGGGCGGGCAATCGTCGCAGGCGACGTGGCTGGGCTTTGGGATTTTGGCATTGATCAGAAGATCAATTTCTGGAGTTTCGAAGCCGGTCAGGTTAATGTCGGGCAGGAGCGAATCCAGATCGACAAGCTCGACTGTTAGCGTTGCTCTATCCCAATCGCTCAACTCCGCCAGTCGATTGTCTGCGATACGAAGCGCGCGAACTTCCGGGTCCGTGAGATGAAGTACCCTAATTGCAGGGACGTGGGTTAGACCGAGCAACTGTGCGGCTTTGACCCGAGCCTCACCCGCAATGATGACGTTGTCCTGATCGACAAGGATCGGAACCACGAAGCCGAATTGTTTGATCAGATAAGCAAGTTTCTTGAGCTGCCGCCGAGGGTGTTTGCGCAAGACCGTTGTCGCGAAGACGAGTATCGTAGTCGCCAGCATTTCGATTTTCTGCGGAAAAAAAACTTCAGCGTTGCAACGTTGCGGTCCGCGATCAAATCTTGCGGCTGAAACTAGCGCCCTGTGGGAAGGTTCAATTTTTGCTCTTCTCGCCACGCACACGCCCTCTCAATGTGCCGGCGTGGCGGAGATCCGACATGCCGGCGGTTAGACCGCCGACTCATGTCATCCTCGAATGAGCTATCTCTTAGTAATGATTCGATTTGCTATTTTGCGCAAGCGCCATTCTCCAACCGCGCGAGTTTTGGATAAGCGATTCAATCTATTGGATAAGTTCGCGGCACTGTCTGTTTCTTTGGGGAAACAGCGGCTATCGCCCGGCTTAGGCCATGCCCTCGACACCGGAATTCAGGACTTTAATACCGGCTGGAAATTGCCTAATTTGGCCATAGAGCGGTACGCGCCGCTTCGGGGCTTAGAAACCCTTCCTACGCGGAATGTCATCGGACGGTTCGATGACGCCTTGACCCATGCGGTCGGGGAGCCTGTGACGTATGTCCAGGTTTCTCCGGAAGCTAAAGGTCACAGGGACCGTCGTAGGCGGTTTTCTAACTCCCCGATCACCAGGGCAAGTGAGGCTATCTCGAGGGGGCGCACCTCGGGCGCTGGCCGGGGAGTTCAGCATGCCATTCCAAATCTGTTTGCGACGGCATTGGCTCGGCCGACCGGCGCGCCGCCACCCAGTTTCAAAATCACGATTTTTATATGTGGCTCTGTCTTGCACACTGATTTCGGGATGCGGCGAAGGCGGACCGCAAACACCGCAGGCGTTGCAAGGCAAATGGGGCGCAGACTGCGCGACGCCGTTCATCCAATTCGATGGCAGCAAAATCCACATTTTTTCCGATGACGCCGATTATACGGTCACAAAATCCGATTTCGACGGGAAACGGCTGACGCTCTCCTATGACACGGCCGTAGGCCCAGCGACCGAAATCTATTCGGTCAGCAAAGATACCCTTCTGCTCGAGGTAGGTCACTATCGCGATATGGATGTGACTTGGCACAAGCAACCCATGAAGCGGTGCCCGGCATGAGCGCTCATTTCCGATGGCCGTTTCTCTTGGCGATCGCAACATCGCTCGCCTGCTGTTCCAAGAGTGATGATCAGTCACGACATTTTCTGTTTGCGCGCAGTGACAGTCAAACTGTCCACGACACCGCGATCTCGGCGAACCTCGCTCGACTGAGAACCTCGGATCCTGATGCATATTTGCGCTTGCTCAGGACCGAGAAAGGCGACGCCGCATGGTTGGATGCGCTCAAGACCGTACACCCCGCACTCTATCAAACCGAGTTTGACAAACGGGCAGCGAATGCGTCCACCGATTCACAAGCATCTCGGGATTCTTCTCCAATACCCTCATCCCCAAATTGGCTGTACGTCAGCACGCCTGACGAAATGCGTGGTAAGTCCACAGATAGCGCATGCATCGAATCCGGCAACGAGCTCTATTTTGGGTTTCCATACGGCGGCGGATCACACGGTGAATTGTGTATCAGGAAGTCTCCCAAGTTCGGCGGCGACGTATATCTCACAATTAACAACGGGCAATTCTTGTGCGCGGCATATCTCGGTTGCCAGGTTCGCGTGAAATTTGATGGCAACTCGATATGGGTTCTCCCCGCTGCTGAAGCGTCGGACGGAACTACAAATGTAATATTTATTCGGGGCTATGGCAGGATGGTTCGATCACTGAAATCATCGAAGAAGGTGATCGTGGAGGCAAACTTTTACCAGGCCGGCGAGCAGCAACTCACATTTGATGTCAGCGGCCTCAAGTGGGAGTAATTCAAGCGAATCGCCCGTATCGTCCGTTGTTTCGCATAGCGGCCCAAATGCGGCCGCTCGTTATACCCAACGCATTATCTTGTGCTGCAACTAGAGCAATTTTCGCCAGAAGATTGCTCGAAATGCTCTCGACTTCCTGAGCTGAAGGAAGCGTGCATCCGGTTATAGCAGCACCAATGCTGCTGGAACGCGATGGAGAATTTCATGAGAAAATCTGCCAGCAAAGCAGGACCGAAAATGAGCGCGGCAGTGCGCCCTCGTCAGATGAAAGGGCGGGTGATGCCGACCTCCGCAAAGCCGGTTGAGCAACAGCGACGCCTACCAAAGACTGCCGAACCAAAGGCGCCCAAAAGGGACAAGATCGCATCCATGACAACGATGCTGAGCCGGGCGAAGGGCGCGAGCATCGGAGAACTCTGCAAAGTGACGGGATGGCAGGCACACTCCGTTCGAGCGGCAATCTCTAGCGCAATCAAAAAGAGACTCGAGCTGGACGTCTCGTCCGAGAAGATTCGCGGCGTGCGTGTCTATCGCGTGATCGTCTAAGGCCGCCATATGATGAAAACAGCAAAGGGCCGGCAGCGTCGCGTTGCCGGCCCATTTGCCGCCGACGCGATCGAGCGGCTGATGTCGGGCCTTCAAGACTTGACGACCGAGCAATTGAGAGACGTCTGGACGGACCGGCTGAGTACCGAACCGCCAGCCATTCGATCGCGAGAGGTTTTGGTCCGATTGCTCGCGTGGCGGACTCAGGCTGAAGCATTCGGCGGCCTTGATGCCTCGACGGAACTCAAGCTTCGTGAGATCGCTAACGCGTTGGAGCGCGATGGTTCGTACGAGCCTAAAATCAGGCGCGATCTGTTGCCGGGCGTCGTCCTAATACGCGAATGGAAAGGCGTGACCCATAAGGTGACCGTGACTACTGGCGGCTTCCAGCACCAAGGCAAAGGATACAAGAGCCTCTCCAATATTGCCCGCACGATCACCGGCACACGCTGGTCGGGTCCTCGATTCTTCGGTCTCGAACAAAATACGGCGAAGGAGGCCACTCGGTGAGCACAAAACGCCAAATTCGTTGCGCGATCTATACACGCAAGTCGTCCGAGGAAGGGCTGGAACAGGATTTCAACAGCCTCGACGCGCAACGCGAGGCTTGCGAGGCGTATGTTGCCAGCCAGAAGGCCGAAGGCTGGATCTGCCTCCGCGATCATTTCGACGACGGCGGGTTTTCGGGCGGGACGCTGGAACGGCCGGCGCTACAGCGGCTTATGAAGGAGATCGAAGACGGCAAAGTCGATGTCATTGTGGTCTACAAGATCGATCGGCTGAGCCGGTCGCTGATGGATTTTGCCAAGCTCGTGGAGGCGTTCGACCGAAAGTCTGTGACCTTCGTCTCCGTGACGCAGTCGTTCAATACCACCAACTCGATGGGGCGCCTGACGTTGAATGTGCTGCTGTCCTTTGCGCAGTTTGAGCGCGAGGTGACGGGTGAACGCATCCGCGACAAGTTTGCAGCATCCAAGAAGAAGGGGATTTGGATGGGCGGTAACCCGCCGCTTGGATACGACGTCTTGAACCGCAAGCTCGTGGTGAACCCGGCCGAGGCTAAGACCGTGCGGCTGATCTTCCAACACTATCTCGATCTGGGCTGCGTCCGTCTGCTGCGCGCCGATCTCGCTGCTCGCAATGTAGTGTCGAAGCGGCGGATATTCGAGTCGGGCCAAAATCGCGGCGGCAAATCGATGGGGAGAAGCGCGCTTTACTGCATCCTGAACAACCGAGCCTATATCGGCGAGACCACTCACAAGGGCGCATCATACCCGGGCGAACATGAGGCGATTGTGCCACGCAAGCTGTTCGATGCGGTCCAGCAGCAGCTGGCGGAGCTTCGGCCGCCCGCCTCGAGCAAGTCCCGGGAAGCCCAAGACGCCCTTTACGCCGGCCTGCTCTTTGACGAGACGGGGACGCCTATGCTGCCGACTTATACGGTCAAGCGCGGCGGTCTGCGCTACCGCTACTACGCCAGCCGACCGACGCTTAAGGGTGAACGCTCCGAGGCGGCGATCTGGCGAATTCCCGCGCCGCCTTTCGAGGCTCTCGTCTCGGCGGTGATGGAACGGCTCGGGCTCGACGCCCGCGCAGCCATCGGCCGGATCGACGTCTTGGCCGACCGTGTCGTCGTACGGCTCAAACGAGATGCCGACAAGGAGTTCATGGCAAGCTGCCGGCCACTGTTGGCCGACGGCCAAACCATCGAGGAGGATGGCCAAACGATCGCGCTGACGCTGCCCGTGCGCGCCAAGTTTCGGGGCGGACGGGCGGTGGTTCGTGAACCATTGGGATCGACGCTTACCGCGTCGCGGCCGGACACGACGCTGATCAAGGCAATTGCCCGCGCGCATCATTGGCGGAGGCTGCTAGAGGATGGCGAGGTGGCGTCGATTGGGGAACTCGCGCGACGCCTCAAGCAGGATCGCGGGCATGTTGGGTTGACGCTCAACCTCGCCTTCCTTAGCCCCGCCCTGACACGCGCGATCCTTGGTGGCGAGCAGCCACCAGACCTGCGCCTCGGTCATTTGTTGAATGCCGATATTCCGCTGTCATGGCGGGAGCAGGACGCCGTCATACGAGCGGCCCCAGCACAACGGTAACGGCTGGTTCGCCGGCGCTCATTCGGTCGAACGCGCACCCAAAAAATACAGGGAAGTGCGGTAAGCGTCCATCCCTCGCACGTCGCTCAATTGACGCGGTCTGATGGCTTCCAGTTCCAGGGCAGTAGCTTGTCGATATGGCGCATGGGATGGCCGTTGGCCATGCGCTCGAGGACGTCCTTGAGGTAGGCATAGGGCTCGATGCCGTTGAGCTTGGCGGTGGTGATGAGGGAGGCGACGGTGGCCCAGCGTTGAGCGCCGCCGTCGGAGCCTGCGAAGAGATGGTTCTTGCGCCCGAGCGTGATGGGGCGGATGGCGCGCTCGACGGTGTTGGTGTCGAGCTCGATGCGGCCGTCGTCGAGGAAGCGGCTGAGCGCGCTCCAGCGCGAGAGCGCATAGCGGATCGCTTCGGCGAGGGGGCCGCGCGGCGGGACGCGGTGCAGTTCGCGCTCGAGCCGGACCTTGAGGTCTTCGACCAAGGGCGCTGCCTGGGCGAGACGCACGCTGCGGCGCGCGTCTGCGGTGTGGCCGCGGATAGTGTCTTCTATGGCGTAAAGCGCACCGATGCGGCGCAGCATCTCCTGCGCGATAGGCGAGCCCGTCGCTTGGTGCACGTCGTAGAACTTGCGCCGCGTGTGCGCCCAGCAGGCGGCCAGTTGGATGTCGCCGCCGGCTGTCAGCGTCTCGAAGCCGGCATAGCCGTCGACCTGGATCACGCCCTTGAACGATGCCAGATGTGCGGCCGGCCGCTCGGCCTTGCGATCGGGGCTGTAGAGATAGAGCGCCGCCGGCGGCGCGGGACCACCCCAGGGCCGGTCGTCGCGGGCGTAGACCCAGAGCCGCCCGGTCCGGGTGCGCCCGCGCCCCGGATCGAGCACCGGAACTGGCGTGTCGTCCGCGAACAGCTTGGTCGAGGCGAACAGGTGTTCGGCCAGCCGCTGCTGCAGCGGCTCCAGCCACCAGCAGGCGCCGCCCACCCAGTTGGCCAGCGTCGAGCGGTCCAGCTCCACGCCGTGGCGCGCGAAGATCTGACTCTGGCGGTAGAGCGGAAGGTGATCGCAATACTTGGCGACCAGGACATGGGCGAGCAGGCCGGCACTGGCCAAGCCCTTGGCGATGGGCCGTTCCGGCGCCGGCGCCTGGTGGATCGTGCCGCAGGCACGGCAGCCATAGCGCGGCCGGCACACGCGGATCACCCGCAGCCTTGCGGGCACATGGTCCAGCATCTCGCTCACCGTCTCGCCGACCGCGTGCAGGGCGCCGCCGCAGCCGGGACAGGCGTCGTGTTGGATATCGAGCCGGACGTCCTCACGCGGCAGATGCGCCGCGAGGCTGGCGCGCTCGCTCTGTGGCGCGCGCTGCGATCTTCTTGCCGGCTGGTCCGCGGGAAGCCGTGCTTCGACGCGGGCGATGTCGGCGTTCAGGTCCTCGAAGCCCAGCAGCAACTGATCGTCGGCGAGATGTTCCGCGCGCCGGCCGAACTGGTGGCGCTGCAGCTTCCCGATGATCAGCTTGAGGTGTTCGATCTGCGCCTTGGCTTCGGCGAGGTCGACCCGCTCGGCCGCCAGCGTCCGCACCATGCTGTGCAGCGTCTCAACATCGCGCGGCAGAGCAGCAAGGTCGATGTCCATGACGACGAAGCTATGCCGACTCGCGCGTCTGCTCAGCAGGATTGAAGACCGTGAGTCGTTCCGTCGCAGCGATCAGCCTGCCACCGCAGGCCGCCACTGCCGCTCCGGCGCGCGCCAGTCCACGCCGTCGATCAGGTTTGCAAGCTGCGCCGAACTGAGCGGCAACGTTCGACCCGGCTCGACCTCCGGCGGCCACAGGAACACGCCCTGTTCCAGCCGCTTGGTGAACAGACACAAGCCGCTCCCGTCCCAGAACACGATCTTGAGCAGGTTTGCCTTGCGGCCTCGGAACACGAACAAATGGCCGCTGAACGGATCCTGATGCAGCACGCCCTGGACCAGCATCGCAAGCCCGTCGAGCCCCTTGCACATGTCGGTAAAGCCGAACGCCAGGTGCACCTTGGTGTTGGCGGGAAGCAGCAGCGTCATGACGCGGCCTCGTCGACGATCTCGACCCTGACGAAGCGCGGCGCCTGCTCCGCCAGCTCCTGCTTCCAGCGGCACAGGATGCGCCGGTCGATGTCGTAGTGCCGCGCGACCTCCGACAGGCTCGCCTCCGGCTGCTCCGCCTCTGCCACGATCCGCCGACGCTCGGCCTCGCTGAACCTGCGCCGGTGGCCCTCGCGCGCCGGCGCGACGATGAGGTCGTGCTCCGTCCCCAAAGAGGGATAAGCCATGTGACTTAGGGCGTGACTTGGCATGTGACTAAGACTGTGACTTAGGGTGTGACTTAAGCCGCGGCGCCGGTAGAGCAGCTTGCGCGCCGGCGACTGAGGTTCCGCCTTGAACCGCGCCCGCCAGTTGCCGAACGCCTTCAGCGGAATCCCCTGCGCCGCGCAATACTCGCGTTGATTCAAATCGCTACGCTGCCACGCCTCGTGATGCGCCCGCCAAAACGCCTCCCCATACCGTACACGCCGCCGCCGATCGTCCGCCATCGCGCCCCTCCTCATCTGCAAATCCGCAAATGAGAACAGATCGAAACTCCGTCCGCACAAACAAGCGTGCGATCAATGGACGCTTACGAAGTGCGGTGAGCGTTTCCCTGTTATTGGAATCCACTTTCCCTGTTATCGCCGAAATCCTTCCCTGTTATTTTGGCGGTCGGATTTTGCGGAATTCGCCGTAACAGCTTGTATTACGGAGGATTTCTAGGACACGGCACTCTGCCCGGTCCGTGCGGTCGAAATCTTCCCTGTATTTTTCCCTGTTATTTGGAGGTGGAGATCGAAAGCCCGCCCAGGCGGACCGTCGGGAAAAACTTCCGACCCTCACTTGGGGGGTCGAAGTGGAGGTCGACTTTCGGAGGTTGGAGACTGGCGGGCAAAGGGCGCAAAAATTCCCTGTTCCGAGTCTCTCGCTTGCCGCGCGGAGACCGGACATGCCGCCAGTTCGCGGCGCTTTCGGAGTCACAAGTGGAGGATTGGAGTTTGAGGAAGACGGACTGGTACAGTTGGGTGGGCTCGAACCACCGACCTCCGGATCCACAATCCGGCGCTCTAACCAGCTGAGCTACAACTGCACAATCGAAGGGGCCGGAAACTAGGGTCGCGGTGGGCCAAAAGCAAGGACGCGGCAAAGGTGCTTTCACCGCGTCGCCCGCGACGGCCGCGGCCCTGGACCGGTCCGCGATACCAGACAAAATTCTTATTTCTTTTCAATATCTTGGCGAAAACAGATAAAATTTCTATTCTGGGTTGACAACCTTAAATGGCGACCTTATGTTCGACCAGACCTCTATCACAGGTAGAATACATGCGGACCCGAATTTAACGCGAGACCATACAGGGCAGGATGCAAGCTCGCGTGCATCCAGGAGAGGTAAAAGCATGCGGCGGCAGACAAGATCGGCTGCATAAGCCCAGCCCGCTCCAGGCCCGGGGTGACAGACGACAGTGCTTGCGACTTGGGAAGCGACTCTTCCGATTTGGCTTGCCGGCTCTCGATCTGCGCGTAAGGCGGACTTGGCACGATGCGCGGAGGATTTCTCCGGCCATCATGTTCTCGATCCGCCTTTCGTTTAAGCGGCCAATGCGCGTTTGGCGTCGCGATATTCGGCTTCGAGGCGGGTGACGAGATCTTCCACCGTCGGTGCGTCCGCGATCTGGCCTACGCCCTGCCCCGCGCCCCAGATGTCGCGCCAGGCTTTCTGTTTGGTATTGCCGCCGGAGCCGAAATTCATCTTGGACTTGTCGGATTGCGGAAGATCGTCGGGATCCAATCCCGCGGCCGCCACCGACGAACGGAGATAGTTGCCGTGAACGCCGGTGAAGAGATTGGTGTAGACGATGTCGCCGCCGCCGGCGGCTTCGACCAGCGCCTCCTTGTAGGCGGAAGGCGCGTTGGCCTCGCGCGTGGCGATGAAGCGCGTGCCCATATAGGCGAGATCCGCGCCCAAGGCCTGCGCCGCCAGGATCGCGCGGCCGTTCGCGATCGAGCCCGAGAGCGCGATGGTGCCGCTCCAGAACGTGCGCAACTCGGCCACCAGCGCGAACGGGCTCATCACGCCGGCATGGCCGCCCGCGCCGGCGCAAACGGGGATGAGTCCGTCGACGCCTTCGTCAACCGCTTTCCTGGCGTGGCGGATGTTGATGATGTCGTGCAGCACCACGCCGCCATATGCGTGCGTGGAGTCGATGACCTCCTTGGGCGCGCGCAGCGAGGTGATGATGATCGGCACTTCGTGCTTGGAACAGACCGCGTTGTCTTCCGCCAAGCGGTCGTTGGAGGAATGGCAGATCTGGTTCACCGCGAAAGGCGCGGCCTTCTTGCCGGTTTCCTTCTCCCACGCCGCCAGTTCGCTCCTGATGCGCATCAGCCATTCGTCGAGCACGCCGGAGGGGCGCGCATTGAGCGCGGGGAAGGAGCCGACGATCCCGGCCTTGCATTGCGCGATGACGAGCTCCGGGCCGGAGACGATGAACAGAGGCGAGCCGATGACGGGAAGGCGCAAGGAGCCCTCCATCACTTGGGGCAGCGGCATGGGTAGTCCTTTCACGAATGGCGGTCGGCCGAGTTTGATCCTTGGGGGCCGTTTGGCGTCAAGGCCTTGCGGCGAATCGCGGAGAACGCGACAAACACGCCGCTACGGAAGGTGCACGCCATGACCTCATTGACCGTCGATCCCGGCAAAGCGCCGCTGTCCGTGTGGCGCAAGGTGGCCGAAGGCGCGAGCGTCGCTCTGGCGGTGCCCGCCTGGGAGCGGATCGAGGCCTCGCGCGGGCTGATCGAGCAGGCGCTGGCTTCGGGCCAGGCGATCTACGGCGTCAACACCGGCTTCGGCAAGCTCGCCCAGACGCGCATTCCGGACGCCGAGTTGAAGCGCCTCCAGCGCAATCTCGTCCTCTCCCATGCCGCGGGCGTCGGCGCGCCGCTGCCCGATCCGGTCGTGCGGCTGATCCTGGCGTTGAAGGCGTCGAGCCTGGCGCGCGGCCATTCGGGTGTGCGCCGCGTGGTGGTGGAGCGGCTGCTCGCGCTCTTGGAGAAGAACGTGCTGCCGGAGATTCCCGAGCAGGGCTCCGTCGGCGCCTCGGGCGATCTCGCGCCGCTCGCGCATATGTCCGCGGTGCTGATCGGCGAAGGCACGGCCTGGATGGGGGGAGAGCGAATGACGGCGCGCGCCGCGCTCACCCGCGCCGGCATCGCGCCGCTCGAGCTCGAGGCGAAGGAAGGCTTGGCGCTCCTCAACGGCACGCAGGTCTCGACCGCGTTGGCGCTCACCGGCCTGTTCGCGGCGGAAGCCAATCTCGAAGCGGCGCTGGTGGCCGGCGCATTGTCGACCGACGCGATCAAGGGCAGCGATACGCCCTTCGATGCACGCATCCACGAAGTGCGCGGCCAGCCGGGGCAGATCGAGACCGCCGCGGCGTTGCGCGACTTGATGGAAGGCAGCGCCATCCGCAAATCGCATCTCGCCTGCGACCGGGTGCAGGATCCCTATTCCATCCGCTGCCAGCCGCAGGTGCTGGGCCCGTGTCTCGACATGCTGCGCTATGTGGCCGCCACCTTCGCCATCGAGGCCAATGCCGCCACCGACAATCCGCTGGTGTTCGAGAATGGCGACGTGCTCTCCGGCGGCAATTTCCACGCCGAGCCCGTCGCCATCGCGGCGGATGCGCTGGCCATCGCGATCTCCGAGATGGGTGCGCTGGCCGAACGGCGCATCGCGCTTCTGATCGACTCCTCGCTCAGCGGGCTGCCGCCCTTCCTGGTAGCCGAGCCCGGGCTGAACTCCGGCTTCATGATCGCCCATGTGACGGCGGCGGCGCTGGCGTCGGAGAATAAGTCGCTCGCCCATCCGGCTTCGGTGGACTCGCTGCCCACCTCCGCCAACCAGGAGGACTTCGTGTCGATGGCGACCTTCGCGGCGCGGCGGCTGCAGCGGATGAACGACAACACCGGCCGCATCCTTGCCATCGAGCTGCTCGCGGCGGCGGAAGGCATCGAATTCCATCGGCCGTTAAGGACTTCGAAAGCATTGGAGGCCGCCCACGCCGCCATCCGCGGGAAGAGCCCGCGCTTCGACCGCGACCGTTTCTTTGCGCCCGCCATCGCTTCCGCGCACGAATTGATCGCAGGCCGAAAATTCGAGGCGCTGATGCCGGGTTTGCGGCTTCCGGCGGCGCTTGGTTAAGACTTTGGGAAAGTTTTTGCCGCCAAGATGGCTTACGCGCCTGTCCTAAGTGGTTGACAGGTTTGGGAGACTCAACAGGGGATGCGGGCGCGCATCCGGGCGGGGGATAGAGATCGATGTGGTCTTACACGGTCCGTCGCGTCGCTGGCGCGATCCCGACGCTATTCATCATTATCACGCTCGCCTTCTTCATGATGCGCATCGCGCCGGGCGGCCCGTTCGACAACGAGCGCCATCTGCCGCCGGAGATCGAGCACAATATCGAGGCCGCCTATAATCTCGATAAGCCGGTTTACGAGCAGTACTTCATCTATCTCGGCCGCCTCGCCCATTTCGATCTCGGCCCGTCGTTCAAGAACAAGGATTTCTCCGTCACGCAGTTGATCGAGGTCGGCTTGCCGGTGAGCGCGAAGCTGGGCCTCTCGGCCATGGTGCTCGCGATCTTCTTCGGCGTGCTGCTCGGGACGATCGCGTCGCTGAACCAGAACAAGGGAACCGACTACGGCGTGATGGCGCTCGCCATGTTCGGCATCACCATCCCGACCTTCGTCACCGCGCCGATCCTGACGCTGATCTTCGGCGTCTACGGCCTGCATGTCTTCGGACTGGATCTGACCTTGCCCGTGGGCGGATGGAACGGCGGCGCACTGCGCAACATGATCCTGCCGGTGATCGTGCTCGCTCTGCCGCAGACCGCGATCATCGCCCGCCTGGTGCGCGGCAGCATGGTCGAGGTGCTGCGCTCCAACTATGTGCGCACCGCCCGCGCCAAGGGCCTGCCCAATCATCTGGTGGTGCTGCGTCACGCCTTGCGCGCGGCGCTGCTGCCGGTCGTGTCCTATCTCGGCCCGGCCATAGCCGGCGTGCTCGCCGGTTCGCTGGTGGTGGAGACGATCTTCGGCATCCCCGGCATCGGCCGCTACTTCGTCAACGGAGCTGTCGACCGCGACTATACGCTGGTCATGGGCGTGGTCATCTATTACGCAGCCTTCGTCATCCTCCTCAATCTGCTCGCGGACATTCTCTACGCGGCACTCGATCCGCGCGTGAGGTTCGACCAATGAGCGCCGTAGGAGCCATGGACGCCAAGGAAGAGTTGATGCTGCAAGCGGCCGAAGTGAAGGGCCGCAGCCTCTGGATCGACGCCCGCCGCCGCCTGTGGAAGAACAAGGCGGCCGTGACGGGAATCTTCGCCCTGTCCTTCGTCGCGCTGCTCGCGGTGTTCGGACCGTTCCTGTCGCCCTACGCCTACGACCAGACGAACTACGACATCGTCTCCTGCGCACCGAGCTGGTGGCCGAGCAGCCATGTCCTCTGCTTCGCCGGCGGCCAGCACTGGTTCGGCACCGACAATCTCGGCCGCGACCTCTTCGTCCGCGTGCTCTATGGCGCGCGCGTCTCGCTGACGGTGGGCCTTATCGCGACGCTGGTCAGCCTGCTGATCGGCGTCGCCTACGGGTCGATCGCGGGCTTCTTTGGCGGCTTCCTCGATGAGATCATGATGCGTTTCGTCGACGTGCTCTATTCGCTGCCCTACATCTTCCTCGTCATTATTTTGATGGTGGTGTTCAACCGCAATTTCTTCCTGCTCTTCCTCGCCATCGGCGCGGTGGAGTGGCTGACCATGGCGCGGATCGTGCGCGGCCAGACGCTGTCCATCAAGCAGAAGGAATTCATCGAGGCGGCGCGCGCGGCGGGCGTCTCGACCTTCGCCATCATCCGCCGCCACGTCGTGCCCAATGTGCTGGGGCCCGTCGTCGTCTATGTGACGCTCACCGTTCCGACCGCGATCCTGGCCGAAAGCTTCCTCTCCTTCCTGGGTCTCGGCATCCAGGAGCCGCTGACGTCCTGGGGGGTGCTGATCTCCGAGGGCGCGAGCCAGATGGAGACCTCGCTCTGGCTCCTCATATTCCCGGCGCTGTTCATGGCCGTGACGTTGTTCTCCTTCAACTTCATCGGCGACGGGTTGCGCGACGCGCTCGATCCGAAGGACCGCTGACATGACGACAATCCTGGAAGTCCGCGATCTCGACGTCCGCTTCTCGACCCATGACGGAGAGATCCACGCCGTCAAGAAGGTGAGCTTCGACATCGGCACCGGCGAGTGCATGGGCGTCGTGGGCGAGTCCGGCTCGGGCAAGAGCCAGCTCTTCCTGGCGACGATGGGCCTGCTCGCCTCCAACGGCCGCGCCACCGGCAGCGTTAAATATCGCGGCGAGGAGCTTCTCGGAATGTCCGAGAAGAAGCTGAACCATCTGCGCGGCTCCAAGATCACGACCATCTTCCAGGATCCCCTGACCTCGCTGACGCCGCACATGACGATCGGCGCGCAGATCATCGAGGCGCTGCGCGTGCACCAGCGCGTCTCCTACGGCGAAGCACTGAAGCGGGCGACGGAGATTCTCGATCTCGTCCGCATTCCCGAAGCCAGGAATCGCATGGCGCAGTATCCGCATGAGCTCTCGGGCGGCATGCGCCAGCGCGTGATGATCGCCATGGCCACGGTCTGCGGTCCGGACCTGCTCATTGCCGACGAGCCCACGACGGCGCTCGACGTGACGGTGCAGGCGCAGATCCTCGACATCATGCGCGACCTGAAGCAAGAATTGAAAACCGCCATCGTGATGATCAGCCACGACATGGGCGTGATCGCCGCCACCGCAGACAAGGTGCTGGTGATGCGCGAGGGCATGATCGTGGAAGACGGCCCGGTCGACGACATCTTCTACAACGCCCAGCACCCCTATACGAAGACCCTGCTCGACGCGATGCCGCGCCTGGACAAGCCCATCCGCGCCGGCCATGCGAGCCTGGCGCCGATCTCCTCCATCGGCGCGGAGACCGAGCTTCTCGATGTCGAGGATCTGAAGGTCTACTACCCGATCAAGGTGGGCGGCTTTCCGTTCCGCCGCACCAAACCGCTGCGCGCCGTCGATGGCGTGAGCTTCAATTTGCGCCAGGGCGAGACGCTGGGCATCGTCGGTGAATCCGGCTGCGGCAAGTCCACGCTCGCCCGCGCCGTGCTCGATCTGTTGCCCAAGACGGAGGGCACGGTCGTCTGGTGCGGCCGCGACCTCCATCGCCTGCCGGACTACGAAATCCGCCGGCTGCGCAAGGAATTCCAGATCGTGTTCCAGGACCCGCTGGCGAGCCTGGATCCGCGGCTCACCATCGGCCAATCCATCGCCGAGCCGCTGAAATCGCTACGCCCCGAACTGACCCGCGCACAGATGACGGAAGAGGTGCGCGAGGTGATGGTTCGCGTCGGGCTTGATCCGGCCTGGATCAACCGCTACCCGCACGAATTCTCCGGTGGCCAAAACCAGCGCGCCGGCATCGCCCGCGCGATGATCCTGAAGCCCCGGCTCATCATCTGCGACGAGGCAGTGAGCGCACTCGACGTCTCCATCCAATCCCAGATCGTGGATTTGATCCTGAAGCTGCAGGACGAGTTCCGCATGTCGCTGATCTTCATCAGCCACGATCTCTCGGTGGTGCGCCAGCTCGCCCATCGCGTGATGGTCCTGTACATGGGCCGCATCGTGGAGCTCGCGGACCGTAGCGCGATCTACGAGGACCCGCGCCATCCCTATACCCGCGCGCTGATCTCGGCCGTGCCAATCCCCGATCCTCGAATCGAGCGCGCCAAGGCTCGCGTGCTGCTGCCGGCGGATATGCCTTCGCCGCTCGACACGCGCGCGCAGCTGACCTTCCTGAAGTCCAAGCTCATCGACGATCCCGATGCGGACCAATATCGCCCGCAGCTGATCGAGGTCTCGACCGGCCACTATGTGGCAGAGCACGACCCCGAGATCGTCACTTCACTCTGACCACCTTGTATTGGTGGTGGCTGTCGTTCACCTGCATGTTGTAGCTGCCGAACGCGCCGCGCGTGATCGTGACCTTGTTGTCCTTGGGCGCACCCGAGAAGTGCGCGCGGTCGGAATCGCCTTCCTGCTGGCGCCAAACCTGGCCGTTCTCCAGGAATACGATGAACTTGCCGAAAGGCGTGTAGGAATAGTCCGTGACGCCGACGGTGATCTCGTTGACCTCTTCGGCCTCGACCTTCTTCTCCTCGGTCTTCGCGGCAGGCGTCGATTCCTGACCGAATTGCTGCGGCGTCGTCTGCGGAGCGGTCGGCGTGGAGTCGAACAGCGAACCGACGTCGAATCCGAACCAGGACTTCTGCTCGTCTTTCGTCGGCTCATGATCGAGCTTCGCTGGCGGAGTGGCCAGCGCGTCCTTCACGCGCGGGGACAGCGCGTCGTAGCAGGCGAGGCGTTCCTTATCGTCGGCGATCTGGGCGCATTGGCCGAGCTTCTCCAGCACCTCGTCGCGCGAGGCAGCCAAAGCCGTGCCCAATTGCATCGCGAACAGCGCCATGGCCAGCCCGGAGATCAACCGCAATTTCATGGATACCCACCCGATTGGAGACTGTCCGAACATAGGACAGTACGCACGCCTAGGCGAGCGCCGTCACCTCACGCGCGTCACTTTGAATTGATGATGGCCGTCATTGATCGTGGCGGCGTAGCTGCCGAAGGCGCCCCGCGAGATCGAGACCGTGTTGGACGCGCCGGTCAGATGCGCCCGGTCCGGATCGCCCTCCGATTGCTGCCAGATCTGGCCGTTGTCGAGCACGACGACGAACTTGCCGAAGGGCGTGAAGCTGTAGGCCGTGACCTTGGCCTCGATGCTGTCGAGGGTGCTGCTGTCGCGGCCGAAGCCCGCAGGGCCCTGGGCCGTGGTCGCCAGCGCGTCGTAGCAGGCGGTGCGCTTTTCGGTGTCGGTGATCGCCGCGCATTGGCGCAGGCCCTCCGCCAAGGACGTGTCCGCCAAGGCCGTGCCCGTTTGGACCAGGGAAAGTCCTACCAGAAGTCCGGCAAAGTTCCGCAGGTTCATCTCTCATCAACCCGATTATGGCTCAATAGGCTTTGGGGAACTGCCCGACCTTAGGGCAAGGCTTGGCGTTACGCGAGCCTCGACCCCGGGACTGGAGTACGCCTATGGGGGACATGAAGAGCTGGAAGCTGACGCGCCGCGGCCTGATAGGCGCGGGTACCGCAGCAGCCGTCGCCGGGGGAACCGCCTTCTCGCTGCGCGGAGGACCGCAAGGCCGCCGCGCCGTCGTCGATGCCCGCACCTTAAATCGCGGCAATGGAGCGGAACCCGACACGCTCGATCCCCACAAGGCGGACGGCAATTGGGAATACAACATCATTGCCGACATGTTCACCGGCCTGATGACGGAAGACGCCGCCGGCAATCCGATGCCCGGCGCAGCCCTGTCCTACGCCGTGAGCGAGGACGGCCTGACCTATACCTTCGAGCTCCGCGATCATTCCTGGTCGGACGGCGTGAAGGTCACCGCGAACGACTATGTCTTCGCCTTCCGCCGCATCCTAGATCCCAAGACCGCCTCGCCCTACGCCGCGATCCTCTATCCGGTCCGCAACGCGCTCGAGGCGAACAGCGGCAAGCTGCCGCTCGATCAGGTCGGCGTGCGCGCGGTCAACGATGCGACGCTCGAACTCGCCTTCCATGTCCAGGTGCCCTACATCGCGCAACTCCTGACGCATTTCACGACCTTCGCGATCCCGCGCCACATCGTCGAGAAATACGGCGACAAATGGATCGAGCCGGGCAATGTCGTCACCAACGGTCCTTATGTGCTGCACGAATGGATCCCCAACGATCACGTGCTGCTGACCAAGAACCCACATTTCTACGATCGCGACACCGTCAAGGTGGAGCGCGTCTACTACTATCCGACACCCGACTACGGCGAGGCGCTAAAGCGCTTCCGTGCCGGTGAGCTCGATACCTCGAACGGCATTCCCGCGCAGCAGATCGACTGGCTGAAAATCGAGATGCCGAAGAGCCTGCGCATCGAGCCTTTCATCCTGACGCAATATGTGCAGTTCAACCTGACGAAGAAGCCGTTCGACGACGTCCGTGTGCGCCAGGCGCTCACCATGAGCATCGATCGCGATATCATTACCCAGCGCGTGATGCGCGCCGGCGAGAAATCGGCTTACGCCTTCGTGCCGCCCAACATGCCGGGCTATCCGGGCAAGCCGCGCATGGATTGCGCCGGCCTCTCCCAGGCTCAGCGCATCGCCAAAGCCAGGGCCCTGCTCGCCCAGGCCGGATACGGACCGAACAACCCGTTGACCTTCGACTACAACTATCAAAATCAGAGCGATGCGCGCTTGGTCGCGGTCGCCTTCCAGTCCATGTGGAAGGAGATCGGCGCCCAGGTCCGCCTCGTCCCGTCCGAAAGCCAGGTCCACTACAATCTCCTGCGCAAGCAGGAGTTCACGGCGGCGTGGTCGGGCTGGGTGGCGGACTACCGCGACGCCAAGAACTATCTTATGTTGTGGGAGACCTCGGCCAACGACCTCAATTTCGGCCGTTACTCGAGTCCCCAATATGATTCGCTCATGGCGCAGTCGGACGCGGAGCGCGATCCGGCCCGGCGCGCGGACCTGCTTCAGGCCGCCGAGCAGATCGTGCTTGACGATGCGGCCTTCGCGCCGGTTTACTTCGGTGTGTCTCGTGACCTTGTTTCGACCGCCGTGAAGGGGTGGGTTTCAAACCCCGTCAACATCAACCGCTCGCGCTTCATCTCGCTCGACAGGTCCCAAACGAGCGTTTGAGCGCTCGGCCCGGGAGAGAGGATGTCCGCTTCGCGGACCTTCGCCGTACTGCTGGTCGGCCTCGTGGCGGCCTGTTCCAAGGCGCCCGATGAAGGCGTCGTGCTGAATCGCGGCAACGCCGCCGACATCAAGAGCCTCGACCCCGCGTTCATCCAGGGCAACTGGGAGAACTGGCTCCTCGGCGACGTCATGATGGGGTTGACGACGGAAGGCCCGCGTTCCGAACCCATTCCCGGCGCGGCCGAAAGTTGGGAGGTCTCGCCCGACGGCCTCACCTGGACCTTTCACATGCGCAAAGGCGCTGTATGGTCCGACGGCGTGCCGGTGACGGCGCGTGACTTCCTCCATTCCTGGCAGCGCGAATTGGATCCCAAAACCGCGGCCATCTACTGCTACCAGCTTTGGATCGTGAAGAACGCCAGAGCGATAAGCCAACACAAGCTCCCGCCCACGGCGCTGGGCGTGGAAGCGCCGGACGACGACACCTTCATCGTCCATCTCGAGCATCCTGCGCCCTACTTCCCCGAACTCGTCGACCACGAAGCCGCCTGGCCTATCCCCTGGCATGTCTATTTGAAATACGGCAGCGCCTGGTCGCACGTGGAGCATCATGTATCCAACGGACCTTACACGATAGCGTCCTGGATCCCGCTCGATCACATCACGCTCAAGAAGAGCCCGCGCTTCTACGATGCCAAGAACGTGCATATCGACACGGTGAAATATTACGCGCTCACGGATACCGAAGCGGCCTTGCGTGAATTCCGCGCCGGACAGTTCGACACCCAGAACCCATTCCCCAACGACGAGATCGACTGGATGCGGGAGAACATGCCGCATGAGATGAAGGTCGTGCCTTATCTCGGCACTGCCTACCTCGTCATGAACGTCAAGCACAAGCCGCTCGGCGATCGGCGCGTGCGCGAGGCGATCAACCTCGCCTTCAACCGCGAGGTTCTGACGAACCGCGTGCGCCGCATCGGCGAGCAGCCCGCTTATCACATCGTGCCGCCCGGCACGGCGAACTATCCGGTCGGCAACGAACTCGACTTCAAGGACGCGCCGTTTCCACAGCGCGTTGCCAAAGCGCAAGCTCTGATGCGCGAAGCGGGTTATGGTCCCGGCAATCGATTGAAGCTCGACTTCGTCACGTCCACGAACCCCGACAACAAACGCGTCGGCGCGGCAACATTGGGCATGATGAAGGCGATCTATATCGACCTCGACCTGAAGGCGTCGGAGAGCGGCATCTTCCTCAACATGGTGCAGCAGCACGATTTCGACATCGCGTTCGCCTCCTGGATCGCGGACTTCAACGACGCCAGCAATTATCTCGACTTGTTGCGTTCAGGCGCGGGCGAGAATTACGGCAACTACAGCAACCCCGCCTATGACGCCCTGATGGATCGCGCGCAACAGCAGACCGATCCGGAGAAGCGCGGCAAACTGATGAAACAGGCCGAACGCATGCTGCTCGACGACTATGTCTGGGTGCCGGCCTATTTCATGGTCACGCGCGAAGTGGTCCAACCTTACGTCAAGGGCTGGATCCCCAATGTGAAGGATTTCAACCGCACGCGTTGGCTCTGGATCGACAAATCCGCCCGCCGGAATTGACGCCGCTCTTGCCAAGCCCCGGCCTCGAAGGCAGGTTCGCGCTCGCGCGACCCCGTAGCTCAGCAGGATAGAGCGGCGGTTTCCTAAACCGTAGGCCGGTGGTTCGAGTCCTCCCGGGGTCGCCAGCCCGACACGACATCTCGTAGCCCCGCGGCAGCGATGCATTCGTTGTGCGATTTGGCGCAAACAGGTCCGGCAAGTCAGCTCTTCACCATCGGAATACCCTACCATATATAGTAGGTAGGCAGCACGTGGCACCATATCTTGTAGTTGTTCGTCGCTTTTTTTTGTTTTCGGTCCCTGAAGCGACAAGCGCCGGCACCGGCGACGCAGGCAGCAAATCAACGTCCCGGACAATATAGAACATAAGAGCAACACGCCAGCAAATTCCGGCGCTCATCTACGGCTCGCTTCGCTTTATTTCGCCAACTGCTTTTGCGCGATTTCGCTCCAGGGAAAGACAATCGACCGGTCGGCATCGCATAGCTTGTCCTTCTTGCCCTTGTATTCGAAGCTTCCCAACAAATCGCGGATCAGCTCCAGCCGCGCGATCTTCTTCACGTCGGCCTTGACGACCTTCCAGGGCGCGGCCGGATGGCTGGTGCGGCGGAACATCTTGTCGCGCGCCTCACTGTAATCTTCCCAATGCTTCTGCGCCGCCTCGTCGATGGGCGAGATCTTCCATTGCTTGAGCGGATCGTCGCGGCGCGCCTTGAGCCGCTTCTTCTGCTCCTTCTTGTCGATGTCGAGATAATACTTGCGGATGGCGATGCCGTCGCGGATCAGCATCTCCTCGAACGGCACGACGGACTCCAGGAACGCCTCGACCTGCGCAGGCTTGGCGAATCCCATCACCCTTTCAACGCCCGCGCGGTTGTACCAGGAGCGGTTGAAGATCACGAACTCCTCCGCCGCGGGCAGGAATTCGACATAGCGCTGGAAATACCATTCCGTGTCTTCCCGGCTCGACGGCTTGCCGGGCGCATGCACACGGGTCTCTCGCGGGGCCATGTTCTCGGTCAGGCGCTTGATCGTGCCGTCCTTGCCGGCGGCGTCGCGGCCCTCGAGGATCACGAGCACCCGGGCGCCATCCTTGATCAGGTCGCGCTGGAGCTTGACGAGTTCGATCTGCACATCGCGAAGGGTGCTTTTGTAGTGCTCGTCGCGGCTGTCGTCGTCATCATCATCGTCGCGATGCTTGCTCATGGATATCTCTAGAGACGCTGCCAGGGGATTATAGGGCCGGTCGCACCCTCCATCCTAACGGCTGAGACGCCGAAGGTTTCCGCGAGCACGCCGTCCGACAGCGCCTCCCCCGGCGCGCCTTGCGCCGCGACGCGCCCGCCGCGCAGCACGACCAGGCGGTCGCAGAAGCGCGATGCCAGCGCCAGATCGTGCAAGGTCACGATCACCGCCACGCCGCGCTTGGCCTCTTCGCGGAGCAATTCCATCAACCGCAATTGATGCGCCGGGTCGAGATGCGCCGCCGGCTCATCGGTCATCAGGATTGGCGCTTTGGTGGCGAGCGCCCGGGCGAACAGCACCCGCGCCCGCTCACCCGCCGACAGCTCATCCATCCGGCGCTCGGCGAACAATCCGGCATCGCATCGATCGAGCGCGGCCGTGATGGCTTCTTCATCCTCGGCGCTCAAGGGCGCGAAGGCGGCGCGATGCGGCATGCGGCCGAGCGCCACCAGCTTCTTCGCCAGGATCGGCCAATGCGCTTCCGCCGATTGCGGAAGATAGGCGATGGTCCGCGCCAACGCCTCGCGCGACCAATGAGTCTGGCCCAGCACGGCGATCTCGCCTTCCGCTTCCAGAAAGCCGAGGACTACGCGCAGCAAGGTCGTCTTGCCCGCGCCATTGGGACCGACAAGACCCGTCACTTGTCCGGCTTCAAACCGCACGGACACGTCGTGCAGCACCTTGCGCGCACCGTAGGCGGCGCTGACGCCGTTGAGCGAGAGCGGGCTCATGGCTCTCTCCTCAGCCGCAGGATCAGCCAGATGAAGAAGGGCGCGCCCAGCATCGCGGTCAGCACGCCGAGCGGCAATTGCCCATCCGGCGCGATCACGCGTACGGCAATATCCGCCGCCGCGACCAGCGCACCGCCGCCAAGCGCCGACGGCCAGATCAGCCGCGCCGGTTCATAGCCATAGAACGGCCGCAACAGATGCGGCACCACGACGCCCACGAAGCTGATCGCGCCGGTCGCCGCCGTCGCCGCGCCTGTCGCCAGCGCCACGCCGATGACAACCCGGCGGCGGACACTGTGGATGTCGATGCCGAGGCTCTGCGCCGCTTCCTCGCCGAGGACCAGCGCGTCGAGCCCGCGCCGCGCCGTCAGCATCACCGCGATGCCAAGCGCGACCAGCGGGACCGCGAAAGTGAGATCGTTCAAGGTGCGATCCTTGAGCGAGCCCATCATCCAGGTGACCATTTCGCTCATCGCGTAAGGGTTCGGCGCGAGCGACAGCGCCAGGGCCATGAACGCCGTCGCCAGGCTCGCGATCGCCACGCCGGCCAGCACCAGTGCCATCACGCCGGCACCGGCGCGCGACAGCAGATAGAGGATCGCGGCCGAGCACAGCGCGCCGGCGACGGCGAAGGCCGGAAGCAGCACCGGGCTCGCGGCGGCGAAACCGAAATAAAGCGCGAGGATCGCGCCCAATCCCGCCGAAGATGTCACACCTGTCACGCCAGGCTCGGCGAGCGGATTGCGGAAAAGGCCTTGCAAGGCCGCGCCGCTCGCGCCAAGCGCGCCACCCGTGACGAGCGCCAACAGAGCGCGTGGCAGGCGAATCTCGCGGGCGATGATCGTCGCGCCGCCATGCGGAGCGAACAATCCGGCGAGTAATTCGCCTGGGGCAAGCTGCGATGGGCCGATGAAGAACGACAGCGCCGCGAAGCCGATCGCCAGTGCGATCAGCACGAGCGTTACGCCACTGGTTCGAAGCGACAGGCGCGGCGCGATCGAAAGCATACGTCCATCCACGTCGCCGCTTTGCGGGGGATTCCGCGGCCCCGGCTCACCCGGCCGGAGGATGGACGACAAGCGCCGGCAGGTCTCCTGGCTCGCGGCTCTCCGCTTGCGCCGCCTTCCCGTTTCCAGTGGCCTGTGGCGCAAGCTCGCCGCTTACAGTTGCGGGGACAGCCGCGGATTTGAACCGCGTTCCCTTGACCGTCGCGTCGCCTCAACTCTTAGGCCGCGCGCCCCGTGCCCGCAAGGCCAGACCGGCCAACGGCCCGGCCGCGTCCGCCGACCATGGCCCGGGACAGAGCAGCGGCGTCAATGAAAGATGCGCCACCACCGCGCGCCCCTTCAGCGCCGCGAGCGCCGGATGGCGCAGCAGCAGATCGGCATGCGCCGGCGTCGCCTCGCGCGCGTCGTTGAGGATCAGCAGTTCCGGCGGCCGCGCGGCGATCATCTCCAGCGCGACGGTGCCGTTGCGCGCCTGGTGCATGTCGGGACCGGCGTTGCGCAATCCCGCGTCCGCCAACGTCTCGTTCGTGACGCCGTCCGCCGTGACATAGCCATTGGGTTCGTAGACCAATGTCGACACCGGCGGCGACGGCGCACGCGCATGCGCGGCGGCGAGCTTGCGATCCATCTCCGCGATCAGCGCGTCGGCACGGTCGCGCGCACCGAGACGGTCGCCGAGATCGCGCGTGATCTTGCGGATGGCGTCATACGACGCAGCCCAAGGCAGGTCGTAGACCGGGATTCCCGCCGCCCCGAGGATCTCGTGCAGCTTCGGGTTCACGAACCGATAGGTCACGACCAGATCCGGATGCAGCGCCAGAACCGACTCCGCGTTCTGGCGGATCAGCGTGATGCCGTGCACTTGATCGGCGATGGTCGAGACGACCGGCTGCCGGTCCGCCGCCAGGTAGGACAGCGCCGCGATCCGCTCGCGCGGCTCAAGGCGGTAGACATATTCATCCGTGCAGACGAGGAGCGACACGACATGTTGCGGTGCGGCGCCAGCAGGCGCCGCAAGACCTAGTGAAGCGGCCAGGAAAACTACATGCCAGCTATGTGCGAGACGCATATTGATCCATTACCTTTAGCCGCCCACCTCAAGCCCAACCATCCCCGGAGGAGCCATGTCCAAGACCATTAGCCTGCTCGGCCTGCTGGCCGCGAGCGTTTCCTATTCGACGCTTGCCCTGGCCGCGCCCTCGGCCGACCAAGTGCTCGCCGCCAACAAGGCCGCGACCGCGCCTGGCTGGGACGGCAAATCCGGGCTGACGCTCTCTTATGACTATGCGGGCCAAGGCCTCACCGGCGCCATCGGCTCGCTCGAAGACCTGAAGCAAGGCCGCTTCGTCGACACCGCCGATCTCGGCCCTGTCCATGTCGCCAACGGCTTCGACGGCGCCCATGCCTGGGCCAAGGATCCCTCCGGCACCGTGACGGCGCAGGATGGCGGCGACCAGCGCCAGCTTGCGGTCAACGACTCCTACCGCCGGGCCAATCTCTGGTGGCGCGCTGATCGCGGCGGCGCCGGGATCGTCAGCGACGGCGAGAAGACCGATGGCGGCGCGGCTTACGATGTCCTCACCGTCACGCCGAGGGACGGCAAGCATTTCGATGCCTGGTTCGACGCCAAGACGCATCTGCTTTCCCGCCTCGTCGAGGTCCAGGGCATGCAGACCTTCACCACGAATTTGAGCGGCTACAAGGCATTCGATGGCGTGCAACTCGCCACTGACACCGTGGTCAACAATGGCGACGCGAAATACGACCAGCATGCCACGATCAAGACCGCGAACTTCGCCGCCGCGCCGCCCGACGCGGCCTTCGCCATGCCGAAGAACGCCACCAACGATTCCAGCATCGCCGGCGCGCATGAAACCTCGTTCCCGTTCAAGCTGATCAACAACCACATCTTCGCCGACGTCTCGGTCAACGGTAAGCCCTATACCTTCATCTTCGACACCGGCGGCGCGAACCTGTTGACGCCCGCGACGGCGAAGGCGCTGGGTCTCACCGTCCAGGGCCAGATGCAGGCCAACGGCGCGGGCTCCGGCCATATGGACGCCGGCTTCACCAAGGTCGCGTCGCTCGAACTCGCCAAGGCGACCATCAAAGACCAGGTCTTCATGGTCATCCCGCTCGATCAGATGTCGCCCATCGAAGGCGTGCCGATGCCCGGCATGATCGGCTACGAGACCTTCCGCCGCTTCGTCACCCGCGTCGACTACGGCGGCGGCACGCTCACCCTCATAGATCCGAAATCCTTCGATCCGAAGGATGCGGGCGTGGCCGTGCCCTTCACCTTCGACGGCAACACCATCGAGGCCCCCGCGACCTATAACGGCGTCAAGGGCGCCTTCACCATCGACACCGGCTCGCGCGCCTCGCTCACCCTCAACAGCCCCTTCGCCAAGACGAACCATCTCGATGGCAAGGGCGTCGCAATGGTGACCGGCTGGGGCATCGGCGGCCCCTCCCGCTCGCTGGCGATGCGCGGCAACACGCTCGAGATCGGCGGCTACACGATCAATGGTCCCGTCGTGGAAGTCTCGACCGACACCGGCGGCGCTTTCGCGGCGGACTCGCTCTCCGGCAATATCGGCGCGGGCATCCTCAAGCGCTACGTCGTCACGCTCGATTACGATCACTCCACGATGTACCTGAAGCCGGCCGCGACGAATACGGCCGACCTCGACACCTTCGACCGCGCCGGCATGTGGATCAACCGATCCGACGACGGCTACACGGTGACGGACATCACCAAGGGCGCGCCGGCGCAAGAGGCTGGCCTCAAGGTCGGAGACACCATCGTCGCGGTGGACGGCAAGCCCGCCACGTCGGTTCCGCTCTATCAAATCCGTACAAGACTGCGCGACGAGGCCCCGGGCACTGTCGTCGCGTTCAAAGTCAAGAACGGGTCTGCCACGCGCGACGTCCGCGTCAAGCTGCGCGACCTGATCTGACGGCGTTCCGGAGGGGCGTGCGCGGTCCTCTTCCGTCTCACGGCGGGAGTGGGCCGCGCCGCTATTTGTTGGGAGTCGAAAATGCTGATCCTTGCCGCCGCGCTTGCCGCCGCATCCGTCACCGCCGACCCGGCCGCGATCCTCGCCGGGAACAAGGCCGCCATGGGCCATTGGGCAGGCAACGCAACGCTGACAACCCACTACACCTATGCCGGCCAGGGCCTCACCGGTACCGCCGACTCCGTCGATGACGTCCGGTATGGACGTTACATCGACTCCTACGACATCCCGCCGCAAGCCGGCGCCTCCGGATTCGACGGCAGCCGCGCGTGGGAGCGCGAACCGTCCGGCACGGTGACCAACCAGGCCGGCGGCGACGTGCTGCAGCTCGCCAACAATGAGTCCTGGCGCATCCGCAATGGCTGGTGGCGCAAAGGCTACGACGGCGCGGTCGTCGTGAGCGACGGCAAGAAGTCCGATGTCGGCGGCGCGTTCGACGTGCTCACCATCACGCCCAAAGGCGGCAAGCCGTTCGATGCGTGGTTCGATGCCAAGACCCATCTCCTCGCCCGCACCGTCGAGGCGAACGGCACGCTCATCATCACCACCTCCTATCAGGACTACGCGCTTTTCGACGGCGCGATGATCGCCAGGAAGCAGATCGTCGACGACGGCAGCGGCGCGGCGAATGTGCAGACCACCACGCTGGTTTCCGCGGCGTTCTCCCCGGCCCATCCGGCCGCCACTTTCGCGCAGCCGAAATTCGCGCTGCACGATTTCTCCATCGCCGGCGGCGCGCATTCCACCACCGTGCCGTTCCAGCTTCTCAACAACCACATCTATGCCGACGTCTCGATCGACGGCGCCGCGCCGATGCCCTTCATCTTCGACACCGGCGGGCACGACATCCTCACCCCCGAAACCTCCAAGGCCCTGCATGTCAAGGCGCTCGGCAGCACGACCAATGCCGGCGGGGGCGACGCGGTCGTCACCGGCGGCGAGGCGCATGTCGACTCCATCCGTGTCGGCGACGCCACGCTCACCAACCAGCCCGTCACGGTGCTGCTGTTCAACGCGCCGGGCGTCGAAGGCATCCACGAAGGCGGCATGGTGGGCTATGAGTTCTTCGCCCGCTTCGTGATGCAGGTCGATTACGGCAAGCGCACCCTCACCTTCTTCGACAAACGCGCCTTCGATCCCAAGACCGCGGGCACGCCCGTGCCGATGGCGCTCTATCACCAGTTCCCCGAAGTGCGCGGCGCCTATGCCGGCATCCCCGGCCGCTTCGGCATCGACACCGGCGCGCGCTCCCCCTTGCTGCTGACGCGGCCCTATGTCGAGAAGAACAATCTCCGCGCCAAGGCCGGCACGGGCGTGGAGGCGATGACGGGATGGGGCGTGGGCGGCCCGACGCGCTCTTTCGTCGCGCGCGGCGCGGAGCTGACGCTCGGCCCTGTCGACATCGGCAAGCCGGTCGCGATGCTCAGCGTCGACAAGGGCGGCTCCGCGGGCGCGGAGAGCTTCCCCAACAATGTCGGCGGCGGCATCCTCAAGCGCTACATCGTCAGCTTCGACTACGACCACAACCTCATGTACCTCAAGCCTGCCGAAGGCGCGCTTCCCGATGTCGGCACCTATGACCGCGCGGGCGTCTGGCTCAACGAGGTCGACGACGGCTTCAAGGTGATCGAGGTCACCCATGGCGGACCGGCCGAGGAAGCGGGCCTGCACAAGGACGACATCGTCACCGCCATAGACGGCGTGCCGGCCGCCAGGATCCATCTCTACGATCTGCGCCGGCGCCTGCGCACCGATCCGCCCGGAACCGCCGTGACATTCGCCGTCAAAGGCGGGCAAGATGTGAAGATGACCCTGCGCGATCTGATATGAGCCTTCTCTTCGCCCTCGCCGTAGCCGCCCTCACCGATCCGCGCGACATCCTGCGCGCGAACGACAATGCCAGCGGCGGCAGCGCCTGGGCGGACAAGCTCGTGCTCAAGACGGAATACACCGCCGCCCAGTTCCTTCCCCAACAGGACGATTCCGAACCGTAGTGGCGAAATCGCGCCGCCTGCCCTACAGTCCGGGCAAATCCCCGGAGATTTCCATGCCCGTCTATCGCGCGCCGCTCGACGATTTCCGCTTCATCATGACCGAGCTGCTCGAGGCGCAGAAGCAGACCGACCTTCCGCAATACGAGTCGATGACCTCCGACCTGATCGAGGACATCCTCACCAACGCGGCGAAATTCGCGCAGGAGGTGATCCATCCCCTCAACCAGTCCGGCGACGAGGAAGGCTGCCATTTCGAGAACGGCGTGGTGCGCACGCCGCAGGGCTTCAAGGAAGCCTACAAGACCTATGCCGAGGCCGGCTGGGGCGCCCTGCCCGCGCCGGAGAAATATGGCGGCTCCAACCTGCCGATGATGATGACCATGGCGGTGGCGGAGATGATGTCCTCCGCCAACCAGTCCTTCTCGATGTATCCGGGACTGACGGGCGCCGCCGCCGGCGCGCTGCTCGCCACCGGCCAGCAATGGATGAAGGACAACGTCGCCACCAAGATGCTCAGCGGCGAATGGGCCGGCACGATGTGCCTGACCGAGCCCGGCTGCGGCACCGATCTGCGCCTGATGAAGACCCGCGCGGTCGAGCAGCCCGACGGCACCTACAAGCTCACCGGCACCAAGGTCTTCATCTCGGGCGGCGATCAGGATCTGACCGACAACATCATCCACATGGTCATCGCCAAGATCCCCGACGAGAACGGCCAGATCCAGGACGATCTCTCCACTGTCAACTTCTTCATGGCGCCGAAATTCCTCGTCGGCGAGGACGGCAAGATGGGCGCGCGCAATGCCGTCTCCACTGGCGGCATCGAGAAGAAGATGGGCATCAAGGGCCAGGCCACCTGCGTGCTCAATTTCGACGACGCCACCGCCTGGCGCCTCGGACCCAAGCCCACCCCGCCCAAGCCGGGCGAGAAGCGCTCCGCCTCCGCCGGCATGGCGGGCATGTTCGGCATGATGAACGCCGCGCGCCTGGGCGTCGGCGTCCAAGGCGTCGCCATCGGCGAGATCGCCTACCAGAACGGCGTCTCCTACGCGCTCACCCGCCGCGTCGGCCATGCGCTGACGGGACCGAAAGAGCCCGACAAATCGGCGGACCTCGAGATCGTCCATCCCGACGTGCGCCGCATGCTCTTGCATTGCCGCGCCTTCGTCGAAGGCGCGCGCGCGGTGGCGATGTGGACCACGCTCAACATGGCGATCGCGGAGTCCAAGCGCCCCGAGGCGCAGACCGCGGGCTTCCTCGCCGATCTGATGACGCCGGTGATCAAGGCCTTCTTCACCGACATGGGCTTCGAGGCCGCGAACTACGCCATGCAATGCTTCGGCGGCCACGGCTATATCCGCGACAACGGCGTGGAGCAGTTCGTGCGCGACGGCCGCATCAACCAGACCTATGAAGGCGCCAACGGCGTCCAGGCGATGGACCTCGTCGGCCGCAAGCTCGGCCGCAAGGGCGGCGCGGCCCCCGTGGCCCTCTTCGCCCTGCTCTCCGGCTTCACTTCGGAGAACGAGGCCGACGACAAGCTCTCCCCCTTCGTCAAACCCTTGAAGCGCGGCACCGACACGCTGCAGCAGGCGACGCTGTGGCTCGCCCAGCACGGAATCGCCAATCCCAACGATGCCGGCGCGGGCGCCTACGACTATCTGCGCCTGATGGGCATCGTCGTCCTCGGCTGGATGTGGGCGCGGACGGCGAAGCTGTCGCAGGAGAAGCTGGCGGCCGGCGCGGGCAACAAGGCGTTCTACGAACAGAAACTCGTCTCGGCGCGCTACTGGATGGAGCGCATGATGCCCGAATGCCCCATGCTCTTCGAACGCATCCAGTCCGGCTCCGAAGCGCTGATGGCGTATGAGCCGGAGACGGCTTGAGCAACCCGCCCCGCTGTGCGTATCAACTCGTCAGCAGCGCCTCGCCCACCAGCTCCTGCAGCAACGGGCTCGCGGGATAGGGGTGTGTTTTATACTGCCGGAATCCCTCGGCGTATTGCGCGCCGAAATGCTTGCCGCGGCGGCGGGTCCAGGATTCGATGGCGCCGAGATAGTCCGCCACCTCGTGCTGCTTTGAGACCCAGGCATATTGGCTTTCGTGGCAGGCGAGCATCGCCATCTTGGTCTTGACCGTCGCGCCCACATTGACGGCGAAATCGCTCATCACCTTGGCGTTGTCGCGGTCGCGGCCCTCGATGGGATCCATGAAATAGAGATGCGGGATGGCGGCAAGCGCCGGCGCCTTGCCGGTGCGGTAGTTGACGACGGGCGCGGCGAAGCAGGCGTCGCGCACCAGCATGCTCGCCGCCTCGTGGTCGGGATGATAGTCGCTGGGCGAAGCGGTGATCACCACGTCGGGCTGGGCTTCGCGCAACAGCTCCGTCACGCGGCGGCGGGTGGGATCGTCGTTGAAGATGCCGAGATCGGGGATGCCGGCGCATTCATAGGACGCACCGATCAGCGCGGCCGCCCTGATCGCCTCTTCGGTGCGGATACGCGCGGTGTCGTGATTGTCGTGCTCCATCGAGCCGCAATCGCCGGCGGTGAGCGAGACGATGGCGATGCGGTGGCCGCGATCGGCCAGCACGGCGAGCGTGCCGGCGGCGAGAGTTTCGATATCGTCCGGATGCGCGTGGATCGCTAGGATTCGTGTCAAGGCCGTGCCGAGTTCGCCGCTTTCGCCGCGTCGTTGGAAGGTTCCGCGTTGAGACCCGACTGGGTCATGATCACGCGATATACCGCACCGCCGGCGAGCGGCATATAGGCGCCGGAGCCGAATTTGCGGTCTTCCGTGTAAGAATGACCGGTGATCCAGAACAACCAGGATTTCGGTACGTAAGCATTGACGGCGGGCGGCGGGCCCTTGAGGTCGCAGGAGGTGATCGGCTTGCCGTTGCCGCGCTCGGCAGAGAAATATTTGTTGTCCATCTGGTCCAGCGTATAGGTCGTATCAAGACCCATCGTGTTGGCCCAGGGCTTCCATTTCTGCACCCGGGCGGTGAGCTCCCATTCATCGCCCTGGATATTGCAGACGAGAGTCTGGTCCGGCCCGTCGAGCCGCTTGGTCGTGACCTGATAGAGTCCCCTGGAGGCGTCGAGCGCCTTGACCGAAACGTCCGCGACCGGCGCCTCGTAGGTCAGCCGGGCGAAGGTCTGCGTGTTGACGCCGAGAAGCGCGAAGGCAAGGCCGATGATGGCAATGGGCGCGCCGACAATGACGCGCGGAACGCCCCGGCCCGCCTCGCCCTGGAAGACATGGCCGAAGCCGCGGAAGAACAGGAACAGCCCCAACACCGCCACGGCCGCGGGCAGAAGCAGCCAATACCAGCCGAACGAAAACAACGAACCCAACACGGCCTATCTCCCCGAGGAACGGACGAGCTTACCAAAAATCAACGCTCCCGGGGGCGCATGGATGCCGAAAATTCCCGCTTTGGACTGGTTTCGTGCCCGGTTCGCCACAGCATTCGTCACCGGAATCGGTAAAGATGCGCCGCTTTTCCGGAAGGGGACGTAACCATGCGGGCTTGGACTCTGACTCTGGCGGTGCTGCTTGCGGTTGCGGGGCCGGCGGCGGCCTCACCGGTACTGATGATCTCCATCGATGGGCTCAGGCCCTTGGACGTGATCGACTCGAAGGCGCGTGGCATTTCCGTGCCGGTGCTGACCGGGCTGATGAAGGACGGCGCCTATGCCACCGGCGTGCGCAACATGCTGCCCACGGTCACCTATCCCAACCACACGACCTTGATCACCGGCGTGGCGCCGGCGCTGCATGGCATCTCCAACAACGTGGTCTTCGATCCGTTCCAGAAGAACATGGAAGGCTGGTACTGGTACTCCAGCGACATCAAGGCGCCGACCCTGTGGGACGCGGTGCATGCCAACCACCAGGTGACGGCGAGCGTGAGCTGGCCGGTCAGCGTGGGCAACCCGTCGATCGATTACGACATCCCGGAATATTGGCGCGCGACCACCGCGGACGACGTGAAGCTGCTGCGCGCGCTGTCGACGCCGGGGCTGATCCCCGCACTCGAAGCGGATTCCGGCGTGAAGCTCACCGCTACGTTCGGCGAGACGCCTGTCGCCGACGATGCGCGCGCCAGGATGACCGCGGCGCTGATCGCACGCGAACATCCGCAATTCACCACGCTCCACATTCTCAGCCTGGACGGCAACGAGCATGAATTCGGCCCCGGCTCGCCCGAGGCGAAAGCCACCCTCGAGGCTATCGACAAATCGGTTGGCGATCTGGTCGCGGCGGCGCGCAAGGCCGAGCCCGATGTCGTGATCGTCGTCGTCTCCGACCACGGCTTCCAGGCGATCGAGCATGACGTCAATCTCGCCATCCCGTTCCTGCAGGCGGGCCTCGCCACCGTCGATCCCAAGACGCACAAGGTGACCGGCTGGCAGGCTGAGCCGTGGAGCGCCGGCGGCTCCGTCGCCGTGGTGCTGAAAGACCCCAATGACGAAGCGCTGAAGGCGAAAGTGCGCGCGCTGCTCGCCAAACTCGCCGCCGATCCCGCCAACGGCATCGCCAAGGTGATCGAGAAGCCGGAGATCGAGAAGCGCGGCGGCGCGGTGGAAGCCTCGTTCTGGATCGACCTTGCGCTCGGCTACGAAATGGGCCGCGCCTTCGTCGGCCCGCTCGTCACCGCGGGCTCGATCAAGGGCACCCACGGCTATTTCCCCGACCACAAGGAAATGCGCGCCACCTTCATCATCGACGGCGCGAACAAGCACGGCAATCTCGGCGACATCGACATGCGCGACATCGCCCCAACGGTGGCGAAGGTGCTAGGCGTGGGACTGCCAAGCGCAACGGGCAAGCCGCTGTTTTAAAATGCCGTCATGGCCGGGCTGGCGTGTGCGTCACTTGGGTGGCCCACGCCAGCCCGGCCATGACGAATTTTATTGATGCATCGCCTGGCGGCAGGTTGTCGGGTTCTTGAACTGTGCGTCGTCGGATGAGGCGTCGAGCTTCTTCATCACCGGTAACACACGGTCGCCGCCCTCGGCGATCTGCATCCCGAGCCAGTCGGAGAAGAACGCCCGCGCGCGGTCGGGCGGCAGCCCCGCGAGCTCGATCCCGTGCTCGCCGTGCGTCTGCTTGTATTTCGCCGACAGCGCGGCGGCCGCGGCGTCGGTGAGGTTGAAGCCGAGCCAGTAATCGCCATGCGGGCGCGCCATGGCCAGCGTCCAATATAGGAAGCCGGGCGGACCCATTTCCCACGGGCCCTTGCCGTCATCCTTGCGCGAGGCAATGCAGCTCACCTGCAGCGCATAATCGCCCACGCCGAGCGGCACGACGCTGAACTCCGCCGCCATGCCTTCCTCATGCGGCTCCTCGGGGTCGAACAGGAAAGCCTCATAGGACGACGCATCGCGGCGGCGCACCAGCAGGCTGATCGCGCCCTTCTCGCCGGGAATTCCATAGACGCCCGCGAACGCCGATTTCTCCGGCGCCGGCGCGAACACCGGATCATGCGACGACACCGAGGCACACCCCGCCAGCGCGCCCGCCAGCAACACAACCGCTATCCCGCGCATGACATCCGCTCCTCAGCCCGCCGGCCACAATAGGCGGCCTTTGCGGCGGGATTCGGGCGTGATCACTTCCGCTTTTTGGCGGCAACGCGTTTCGCGGCTTTTTTGACGCGCTTGGCCCCGCGCTTCACGGCCGTCTTGGCCTTGCGGGCCTTGGCCTTGGCTTTCTTGCCGGCGGCTTTGGCCTTCTTCTTGACGGCCTTGACCTTGTTGCCGGCGGCCTTGACCGCCTTCTTCGCCTTGGCGGCTTTCGCCTTCGGCTTGCTCATATCCATGCGCGACGCCAGCACGCCGAGCGGCGCGCCGAGGATGGCGCCGACAGGACCGGCAACCATCGCGCCGACAACAGCACCCGCCGCCGCGCCAATGGGCGCCTGCGAAGCAGAGCGTTTCGCAGGCTTGGATGTCTTGGCCATGTCTGAACCTCAAGGAGAATCACGGTTGTAGTGTCGCACGGCAACCACAACGCGCAAGCAACGCGTGCGGTTCACACCGCGTTCACCGACCGCGCCAACTGTCTCGGCAGATTCTGAACACCCTTCAGCCGCCGCTCCGGCGACGGTCAGTCGCGGGCCACAGCGCATTACAGGAAGTGGGAGACAAGGAAGATTATCGATCCCCAAAACAGCACTGCGATAGCGGTTTCCATTGCGACAATACCGACTACCCGAAAGAATTCATTCCAGCTTCCAAAAATACTCTGCTCTTTGCTCTCTTCGGCAGCTTCGTCGATCTCGGCGCCGAAAACAGACTCGCGAATGTGCTGAAACCCTCTTGGATAAAAATTGGCGGCGACATCGAGCATTTTAACAGCCTTCTTATTGGGAGGCTGACCGCCGATGATCGCAAGAATGACAGCGCCGGAATATGCACCGCACGAGCGAGCGAGCAATGGAATCCAATATACGAACCCGATAACAGCCCAGATACTGATGCAGAATATCCCAACACCTTGTCGAATTGCGCGCTCCAAAGGATGAGCAACTGTCGCTTGTTCCATGAATTGCCCCTAATAAGGGCAGGACATTGGTATACAATTCCAAATTGCGCAACCATTTGTTTCTCTACGCCGCCTTCGCCAAACGCGCCAACTGCCCTAGCAGGTTCTGCGCGCCTTTCAGCCGTTGTTCCGGCGACGGCCAGTCGCGGGCGATGACGACTTTCTGGTCCGGGCGCACGCGCATGGTCGATTGGTGCTCGGCGATCAGGCGCACCAGTCCCAACGGGTTGGGGAAGGCGCTGTTGCGGAAGCTCAGGATCGCGCCCTTCGGTCCGGCGTCGATCTTCTCCACCATGGCGACGCGGCAGAGATGCTTGATGGCGACGATGTCGAGCAAATGGCGCACCTCTTCCGGCAGCGGGCCGAAGCGATCGATCAGTTCCGCCGCATAGCGTTCGATCTCGTCCTGCGTCTCCAAGCTCGCAAGCCGGCGATAGAGCGCCATGCGCACGGTGAGGTCGGACACATAACTCTCCGGGATCAGCACCGACGTGCCGATGCTGATCTGCGGCGACCATTGCTCGGCCGCCTCCTCGCCGTCTCCGCCCTCGCGCAGCTGCGCCACCGCTTCCTCCAGCATCTCCTGGTACAGCTCGATGCCGACCTCGCGGACATGGCCGGACTGCTCCTCGCCCAACAGATTGCCCGCGCCGCGGATGTCCATGTCGTGGCTGGCGACCGAGAAGCCCGCGCCCAACTGATCGAGCGATTGCAAGACCTGCAGCCTCCGTTCCGCCGTCTCGGTGATCTTGAAGGTCGCCGGCGTCGTCAGATAGGCATAGGCGCGTTGCTTGGAGCGGCCGATGCGCCCGCGCAACTGATAGAGCTGCGACAGGCCGAACATATCGGCACGATGCACGATCATGGTGTTGGCCGTGGGGATATCGAGGCCGCTTTCGACGATGTTGGTGGAGACCAGCACGTCGATCTGGCGCTCGTAGAACGCGGTCATCGCGTCTTCCAGCGCATCGGCGCCCATCTGGCCATGGGCGACGCGCACCTTCACCTCCGGCACCGTGGCTTTGAGGAATTCCTCCGCCTCGCGCAGGTCGGCGATGCGCGGTGCGACATAAAAGCTCTGCCCGCCGCGATAATGCTCGCGCAGCAGCGCCTCGCGGATCACCAGCGGATCGAACGGCGTCACGAAGGTGCGCACCGCAAGCCGGTCCACCGGCGGCGTGGTGATCAGCGACAGATCGCGCACGCCCGACAACGCGAGCTGCAAGGTGCGGGGGATCGGGGTCGCCGTCAGCGTCAACACATGGACGTCGGCCTTCAGCGCCTTCAGCTGTTCCTTATGCGCCACGCCGAAATGCTGCTCCTCATCGACGATGACCATGCCGAGATTGGAGAATTCGATGCTCTTGGCGAGCAGCGCGTGGGTGCCGATGACGATATTGACGTCGCCGGTCTTGAGGCCCTCCTTGGTCTCGCGCGCCTCCTTGGCGTCGACGAAACGCGAGAGCTGGCGCACCCTGATCGGAAAGCCTTTGAAGCGTTCGGCGAAATTGCGGTAGTGCTGGCGCGCGAGCAATGTCGTCGGCACCACGACCGCGACCTGGTTGCCGCTCATCGCCTCCACGAAAGCGGCGCGCAACGCCACCTCCGTCTTGCCGAAGCCGACATCGCCGCAGACCAGCCGGTCCATCGGCCTGCCCTTCGCCAGATCCTCGATCGTGTCGGCGATCGCCTTCTCCTGGTCCTCCGTCTCCTGATAGGGGAACTTGGCGCAGAATTCGTCGTACAGCCCCTGCGGCGCGTCGGCGGGCTCGATGCTCTTCAACTGCCGCGCGGCGGCGATGCGGATCAGCTCCGCCGCGATCTCGCGCACGCGCTGCTTGGCGCGCGCCTTGCGCTGCTGCCAGCCCGCCCCGCCCAGCCGGTCCAATTGCGCATTGCCCTCGTCCGCGCCGTAGCGCGTGAGCAATTCGATATTCTCCACCGGCAGGAACAGCTTGCCGCCGTCATATTGCAGCTCCAGGCAATCATGCGGCGCGCCGACCACCTCGATGGTCTGCAGCTTGGTGAAGCGGCCCACGCCATGCTCGATATGGGTGACGAGATCGCCCGGCGCGAGGCTCGACGCTTCCTGCAAAAAGTTCTGCGCGCGCTTCTGCCGCCCGCGCCCGCGCACCATGCGGTCGCCGAGGATGTCCTGCTCCGCGACCACGACGAAATCCGGCGCCTCGAAGCCATGCTCGACGCAGAGCACGCCGACGCCCACCGCGGCGCCTTGCATCTTCAGAGCATCCGGCCAATCCGCCACGCGGCGGATCGCGCCCAGCCCATGATCGGAGAGCACGCCGCCCAGCCGCTCCGCCGCGCCCTCGCTCCACGCCGCCACCACGGCGCGCTTGCCGGCCTTGGCCAGCGCCTTGATATGCTCCGCCGCCGCCGCGAACACATTGACGCCGGTCTGCGCCCGCTCCGGCGCGAAGTCGCGGCCCTGCTTGCCGCCGGCCTCCACCGAGTGCATCGATTCCGGCGCCTGGAACGGCGACAGCGCCCGCACATCGCGATGCGACAGCGCGGCCTGCCATTCGCCGTCGGTGAGATAGAGCGTCTTCGGCTTCAGCGGCTTGTAGGGCGCCGCGCCCGCATTCTCCTTGGCGTCATGCTTGCCGTAGAGGAATTGGTGGCGCGTCTCGTAATAGTCCTTGATCAGCGCCAGCCGCGCGTCTTTAGCCTCTTCCACCTGATGGGCGAGGAAGACGAGCGCGTCGGGCGCGTAGTCGAACACGGTTTCCAGATGATCGTGGAACAGCGGCAGCCAATGCTCCATGCCCTGATGCTTGCGGCCCGCGCTGACGGATTCATAGAGCACGTCGTCGCGTGTCGCCGGCCCGAAGGTCGCGACATAGCCGGTGCGGAAGCGGCTGATGGACTCCGCATCCAGCGGCGTCTCGGCCGCGGGCAGCAATTCCACCTCGCGGATCTGGTCGGCGGAAAGCTGCGTCTCCGCGTCGAATTTGCGGATGGCCTCCAAGGTCGAGCCGAAGAAATCCATCCGCAGCGGCTCGCCCTTGCCCGGCGGCCACAGATCGACGATGCCGCCGCGCAGCGCGAAATCGCCCGGCTCGCGCACCGTCGACGCTTTCGCATAGCCGTTGCGCACCAGGAAACCGACGAGCGCATCGTGCGCGATATTGTTGCCCACCCGCGCGAAGAAGCTCGCCTGCGCGATGGCATCGCGCGGCGGCACGCGCTGCAGCACCGCGTTCACCGTGGTGATGACGATGGCGGGCCCATCCTTGCGCCGCGCCAGGGCGGCGAGCGTGGACAACCGCTCGCTCTCGATATCCGGCTTGGGCGAGACGCGGTCGTAAGGCAGGCAGTCCCAGGCCGGGAACGCCAGCGCCGGAATGTCCGGCGCGAAGAATCCCAACGCATCCTTCACCGCCACCGCATGCGCGTCGTCCGCCGCCACGAAGACGAGCAGCCGGTTGCCGCGCCGCGCGGCTTCGGCGGCGACATAGGCGTCGTACCCGCCCGGCATGCCGGTCAGCGCAATGCGGCCCTGATGCTTGCCGATATAGGTCAGACGTTCCATGTCGGATTCTTCCGCGCGCAAAGCGCCTTCATGCGATGGAACAAAGGCGTGTCGAATCCGGGCTCTGGCGCGGCGGCGCCGCGCAGCCAGTCGTAGACATGGCTGTCCGGCGCATCGAGCAGCGCCTCGAACTGGTCGAGCTCGGCCTCGGACAGCGCGGCCAGTTCGTCCGCCGCGAAGGTTCCGAAGATCAGATCGACCTCCTTGAACCCGCGCCGCTGCGCGCGAAACAATAGCCTTTTGCGGCGGGCCTCTTTCGAGCCACCGTGCGAGATGTCGTTCATGGTCTGTATATAGCGTGGGAGGATGGATGGTTCCAGTCCGCGCCTGCAAACATCAACGCAATGTGTCACGGCCCGCCTAGTGCGGGCCGCCCAGGTGATCGTCGAACTCCCATATTCCCAAATTTCGTCATGCCGGCGTGTCCGGGCCACCCAATTTCGTTCTTCAAAAGAAGAAAATGGGTGGCCCGCATGAAGCGGGCCATGACGGTGTTTTGGTTGTGGAAAGTGGAACAATCCCACCTGGGCGGCCCGCATTCGCGGGTCATGACACGGAGGTTTTTGGTTATTCTCCCATCCCATGCGGCCTTCGATTCTGTTCCCCCTTTTCGCCGAGACGCGCACCTTGCCGGGCGTGGGGCCGCGCCTGCAGAAGGCGATCGCGCGCGTCGCCGGCACGCGGCTGGTCGATCTGGTGCTCGACTTGCCGGTCGGGCTTGTCGACCGCTCCTATCGCCCGCGCCTGATCGACGCCGAGGAAGGGCGTATCGCCACGGTCGAGGTGAACGTGCTCGACCATCTGCCGCCACGCGACCGGCGCCAGCCCTATCGCGTGCGCTGCTCGGACGACAGCGCGGCCATCGAGCTCGTCTTCTTCCACGCGCATGCGGACTACCTGAACAAGGTCCTGCCCACCGGACAGCGTCGCGTGATCAGCGGCAAGATCGAGCGCTTCGGATCGCGGCTGCAGATGGCGCATCCCGATCACATCGTGCCGCCGGGCGACGAGGACATGCTGCTGCAGGAGCCGGTCTACGGCCTGACCGAGGGCCTTCCCGCCAAGCCCTTCGCCAAGGCGATCCGCGCCGCGCTGGAGAAAGTGCCGCAGATGCCGGAGTGGCTCGATCCGGCCTTCGCCCGCGCGCGGCGATGGGAAGCGTTCGCGCCGGCGCTGATGGCGGCGCATGCGCCGGTGGATGAGACCGACATCCTGCCTGTCGCGCCGGCGCGGATGCGATTGGCTTACGACGAACTCCTCGCCAACCAGCTCGCGCTGGTGCTGATCCGCGCGAACCTGCGCACACCGAAGGGCCGCAGCATAAAGGGCGACGGGCATTTGCGCGCGAAGGCGCTCGCGGCCCTGCCCTTCCAGCTCACAGCGGCGCAATTGCAGTCCATCGACGAGATCGCCGCCGACATGGCGGGCTCATCGCGCATGCTGCGGCTGCTGCAAGGCGATGTCGGCTCCGGCAAGACCATCGTCGCGATGTTGTCGCTGCTGAACGCGGTGGAGGCCGGCTGCCAGGGCGCGCTGATGGCGCCGACCGAAATCCTCGCGCGCCAGCACATGGCCGCGCTCGAACCGCTGGCCAAGGCGGCCGGCGTGCGCATGGCTCTGCTGACGGGCCGCGTCGGCGGCGCGCCGCGCAATGAGACCTTGGCGGCGCTGGCGGCGGGCAAGATCGACATTCTCGTCGGCACCCATGCGCTGTTCTCAGAGGACGTGACGTTCCGCGACCTCGGGCTGGCGGTGGTGGACGAACAGCATCGCTTCGGCGTGCATCAGCGCATGACGCTTCAGGGCAAAGGCCAGAAGCCCGTCGACGTGCTGGTGATGACGGCGACGCCGATCCCGCGCACCTTGGAGCTCACCAACTACGGCGACATGGATGTCTCGCGCCTCACCGGCCGCCCGCCGGGCCGCAAGCCGGTCGACACGCGCGTTCTGCCCGCCGACAGGGTCGACGAAGTGACGGAGCATCTGCGCCGCGCCATCGCCAAGGGCGCCCGCGCCTATTGGGTGTGTCCGCTGGTGGAGGAATCCGAGGAGGTCGATCTCACCGCCGCGTCGGACCGCGCCGCCGCTTTGCGCGAGACCTTGGGCGAACAGGTGGGCCTGCTCCATGGCCGCATGAAGGGGCCGGAGCGCGACGCGGCGATGGCGAAGTTCAAGGCCGGCGACACCAAGGTGCTCGTCGCCACCACCGTCATCGAGGTCGGCGTTGACGTACCGGAAGCCACGATCATGGTGGTGGAGCATGCCGAGCGCTTCGGCCTCGCCCAACTCCACCAGTTGCGCGGGCGCGTGGGCCGCGGCACGGCGAAATCGAGCTGTCTCCTTATCTATTACGGCCCGCTGGGCGAGACGGCCAAGGCGCGGCTGAAGATATTGCGCGAGACCGACGACGGCTTCGTCATCGCCGAGAAGGACCTCGAATTGCGCGGCGCGGGCGAGCTTCTGGGCGTGCGCCAGAGCGGCTTGCCTACCTTCCGCATCGCCGACCTCACGGCGCATGGCGACCTGCTCGCCGCCGCCCGCGACGACGCGAAACTGATCCTCGCCCGCGACCCCGATCTGCAAACGCCCCGTGGCGCGGCGCTCAGGGTTCTGCTCTATCTCTTCGAACGCGACGAAGCCGTGCGCTATCTGCGCACGGGGTGAACTCACCTCCCCCTTGCGGGGAGGTCGAAATCGCGTGAGCGATTTCGGGTGGGGGTTCTGTGCGCGGGGCTCCCCCCGCCCGAAAAATGCGAAGTGCATTTTTCGACCTCCCCGCGAGGGGGAGGTCGCCGTTGCGTCAAGGGCGCGCGGTCATGACAAGTGCGGGAGAATGATAGAAAGTCGCCCGATGAACATCGACTTCCTCCCCGCTCTCCAAACCGCGCTCTCCAAAGAAGGCTTCAGCGCCATTACGGCCATGACCCGCCTCTCCGGCGGGGCGAGCCAGGAGACGTGGTCGTTCGATGCCGGGACGGAGAAGCTGATCCTGCGCCGCTCGCCCGGCGGCGGGGGGCGCGTGACGGAGGGCGCCAGCGCGGTCGCGCTCGAAACCGAAGCGGTGGTGATCGAAGCCGCGCGCGCCGCCGGCGTGAAGGCGCCGCGCGTACGGTATGTGCTGAAGCCTGAGGACGGCGCGGGGCATGGCTATGTGATGGAGCGGTTGGAGGGCGAGACCATCGCGCGCAAGATCCTGCGCGATGCCGCGTTCGACCCAGTGCGGCCCAAGCTGGCGCGGCAATGCGGCGAGATTCTCGCGCGCATCCATGCCGTCGATCCCGGGCCGTTGCGCCGCGTGCTGCCTGTCGTGGATGGGCCGTCGCAATTGCGCCGCTACCGCGATCTCTACGACGCCTATGACTATCCGCATCCGATGTTCGAATACGCGTTCAAGTGGCTGGAGCCGCGCATGGCGAAGGCCAAACGGCAAACGCTCGTGCACGGCGATTTCCGCCACGGCAATCTGATGATCTCGCCCAGCGGCGTCGAAGCCGCGCTCGATTGGGAGCTGACGCATATCGGCGATCCGCTGGAGGATATCGGCTGGATCTGCACCAACTCCTGGCGCTTCGGCGCGGCGGACAAGGTCGTCGGCGGCTTCGGCGATCTCGAGGATTTGCTCGCGGGCTATGACGATCCTTCGGTGAACATCGACGACGTCCGCACCTGGATCGTCTACGGCTCCCTCAAATGGGGCGTGATGTGCATGACGATGTACCAGGGCTTCAAGGCCGACGGCTCGGTCGAGCGCGCGACCATCGGGCGGCGCTCATCGGAGACGGAGATCGATCTGGTGAATTTGATCTTCCACGGGAACCTCTAGCGATGCTCATACAACTTGTCATCCCCGGCCGAGCGAAGCGAGGGGAAGAGGGCCCAGGTGGAACGATCAGCACCGGTGTTGTTCGTTCCACCTGGGTCCCCTTCCCTCGCGCGCAAAGAGCGCGCTCGCCGGGGATGACAAGGGAGCGCGTAGCATGATGGACCAGCCCTCGATCCGCGAGCTTGTCGATGCGGTGCGCGAATTCCTGGAGAAGCGCGCGATGCCGGAGCTGAAGGGACACACCGCGTTCCATGCGCGCGTGGCCGCCAACGCGCTCGGCATCGTCTCGCGCCAGCTCGAACAGGGTGACGCGGCGGCGCGGGCCGAAACCGCGCGGCTCGCCGCATTGTTCGGCCATGACGCGCCGCTCGAAAGCCTGAACCGCGAACTCTGCGCGGCGATCCGCGGCGGCGCGCTTGCGCTCGACGATCCGGCGCTACGCGCCCATCTCGAATCCACCACGCGCGACAAGATCGCAATCGACCAACCCAACTATTCCGGAGCGAAACAATGAAGACGCGAGCCGCGCTCGCCCTTGCCGCCGGCAAGCCCCTCGAAATCGAGATGGTCGACCTCGAAGGCCCGAAGGCTGGCGAAGTGCTGGTCGAAATCAAGGCGACCGGCGTGTGCCACACCGATGCCTTCACGCTCTCCGGCGACGATCCCGAAGGGATGTTCCCCGCGATCCTCGGCCACGAAGGCGCCGGCGTGGTGCTGGAGGTCGGGCCGGGCGTCACGTCGCTCGCGCCGGGCGATCACGTCATCCCGCTCTACACGCCCGAATGCCGGCAATGCGATTACTGCACCAGCCACAAGACCAACCTTTGCCAGGCGATCCGCACCACACAGGGCCGTGGGCTTATGCCCGACGGCACCTCGCGCTTCTCCTGGAAGGGCAAGCCCGTGTTGCACTACATGGGCTGCTCGACGTTCGCGAACCACACCGTGCTGCCCGAGATCGCGCTGGCGAAAATCCGTAAGGACGCGCCGTTCGACAAGGTCTGCTATATCGGCTGCGGCGTCACGACAGGCATCGGCGCGGTGATCTTCACCGCAAAGGTCGAGCCCGGCGCGAGCGTCGTGGTGTTCGGCCTCGGCGGCATCGGGCTCAACGTGATCCAGGGCGCGAAACTCGCAGGTGCTGCGCAAATCGTCGGCGTCGATCTCAATTCCGCGCGCGAAAACTTGGCACGTCAGTTCGGCATGACGCATTTCGTAAATCCGAAGGATGTCAGCAGCGATCTCGTCGGCCATCTGGTCGAGCTGACGCGCGGCGGCGCCGACTACAGCTTCGAATGCATCGGCAATGTGAAGACGATGCGCCAGGCGCTGGAATGCTGCCACAAGGGCTGGGGCCAGAGCATCATCATCGGCGTCGCGGGAGCCGGCCAGGAAATCGCGACACGTCCGTTCCAACTCGTCACCGGCCGCGTCTGGAAAGGCACCGCCTTCGGCGGCGCCCGCGGCCGCACCGACGTGCCCCGCATCGTCGACTGGTACATGGACAAGAAAATCGCCATCGACGAACTCATCACTCACACCATGCCGCTGGACCGGATCAACGACGCCTTCGACCTGATGCACGAAGGCAAATCGATCAGGAGCGTGGTGGTCTACTGACGCGGCGTGCAAGGGTGGAGCGCCGCCTGCGCGCGCCATTCCGCGGCGATGCCGAGCGCTTTCCAGTCTTCGTCGAAGCACGGGCCCCAGCTTCCGGGACTCGTCTCGACGGATTCGTATCCGCCGGATTTCGTGCGCCGCGCCAGCACGTAGACCCCGTTCGGACCCGCCACCAGCCAATCCGGCATCGGCGCGACGAAAACCACACTCTGCTGCGGCACATCGCCGATGAGGACGTCTTCCACCGCGAGCCTGACGCGATAGTTTCCACCCTCCGCGATCACTAGGACCTCCCCATCGTTCGGAAATGCAAACGGCGCGACGAATTCCGCCGCGGTCACCTTCGCCTTGAACAACACGTAGTCACCGCCCGGCGCCGCTTGCGCGGCGGACGCGCCAAGCGCTACGCAGACTGCTGCGAGAATTGTGCGCATGTGAGCCTCCCCTGCGATAAAGGTTGGGTCGCGATTGCGTCGAAACTTTGGCCACGTATGAAAAGCAACTGACTAAGGCGGAAAGGCGCAAGCTAACCTCGAAAGCGTCGTCCAACCGCATGTCGATACAGGAATGCGTTATCCACGCCAGCAAAGAAGTAGCTTACCGGCACCTGCAAAATCATCGCTATCGCGAAAAGATTGCCGGCGCTGATACGATCCAGCGCGTTTTCGTATTTCTGAACCTGTTGGGCCGAGACTCCGAGGAAATCCGCGATTTTGGCCTGCTTTAGCCCCAGTTCGATTCTGCGTCTGCGAACCTGCCGACCCACATAGACATCCACAACGCTGGCTTTCCTTCTTGGCATCGCACAGCTTTTGGTTATAATAACCAAATAGGTAGCCACCGTCCGTAACGTCGTCAAGGTGACCGCATGGTCTCCTCGCGACAGATTCGGGCGGCGCGTGCATTGCTGGGTTGGACGCAGCAGGCGCTTGCCGACCGTGCGCTCGTCGCCGTCAATAGCGTGCGCGCTATCGAGGCCGAACGCTCGTACGTCAAGCCCGAAACAGTTCAGTCTGTGCGTCGGGCCGTCGAGAAGGGTGGTATTGTCTTTTTAGAAGCAAGCACCTTGGGCGAAGGCGTCCGCCTGGCGAGACCGGAAGCGCACGGACGCACGCGAGCGAAGCCGCGTGTCACGGCGCGCTCGAGTTGAGGTACGAGGAGATGAGTATTCGTTCGGTTGCCATCTGCTGAGACAGTGTCATGGCCCGCGAATGCGGGCCATCCAATTTGGTTCTGCACGACACCACGCGTTCTGCACCATTCTTTCGAGCGTCACCTGGGTGGCCCACAGTCGCGGGCCATGACACTTGGGTTGGTCACTCTATTCGGTAGAAATCTCTCCGAGGATTCAGACATGCGTCCGAAGATCGGCAAAGACCCCAGACGTGTTTACCTCACAAGCGAAACACCACCCGAACTCGCAAGGCTCTTTTGAAAAGATTGCGAGAAATCATCAAGGCCAAGCCGGCGCGAAAGAAACCACCCTATAAGAAACCGCATCGGCGTTGAGCTTTTGGCCCTCACGCCCCCATCGCGCCCACGATGGCGACCGAGCACACATTCATCATCGGCGCGCCGCCGAGATTGTGGGTGAGGCCTATCCTGGGATTCGCGAGTTGGCGGGCGCCGGCGCGGCCTTGGAGTTGGAGATACATCTCGTAGAGCATGCGCAGGCCCGATGCGCCGATAGGATGGCCGAAGCACTTCAGCCCGCCGTCGATCTGGCACGGCACCTGGCCGCCAGCGTCGTAGAAACCGTTCATCACGTCCTTCCAGCCCTCGCCCTCGCGGGAGATGTGGAGGTCTTCCATCGTCACGAGCTCGGTCACCGAGAAGCAGTCGTGCACCTCGATCATCGAGATTTCGTCGCGCGGGTCCTTGATGCCGGCTTCTTCATACGCCTTCTTCGCGGCGATGCGCGCGGTGTGGAAATAGCTCCCGTCCCAGCTATTGTGCTGGCTCTCCAGCCCGTTCGACAGCGAGAGCTGCAGCGCTTTGACCGAAATGATGTCTTTCTTGCCCATCGCGCGCGCGATCTCCGGCGTCGTGACGATGGCGCAGGCCGCCCCATCCGACACGCCGCAGCAATCGAACAGACCCAGCGGCTCGGCGATCATCGGCGCGTTCAGGCACATCTCTTCGGTGATGGCCTTTTGCAGATGCGCCTTGGGGTTCTTCGTGCCGTTGGCGTGGCTCTTCACCGACACATGGGCGATGGCGCGTTTCAGATCGTCCTTCGACACGCCGTGCTTGGTGCGATAGGCCGACGCAAGCTGCGCGAAATTGCCGGGCGCCGAGCCGTTGGCGCTCCACAAGGGATTGAGCGTGCCGTTCTCGCGCTGCGGCAAGCCGCCATAGCCGGTGTCCTTCAGCTTCTCGACGCCGAGCGCGAGCGCGATGTCGCAGGCACCGGCGGCGACCGCATAGACCGCGCCGCGGAACGCTTCCGAGCCGCTCGCGCAGAAATTCTCGACCCGCGTCACGGGGATGTTGGGCAGGCGCAGCGCCACGGAGAGCGGCGTGCCCCCGTTGCCGACATGCTGCTCCGGCATTGCGGTGGAGAACCACGCGGCCTGGATCTGGTTCACGTCGATCCCGGCGTCGGTCATCGCCTCGAGATAGGCCTCGACCATCAATTCCTCGGCGCCGGATTCCCAGCGCTCGCCGAATTTCGAGCAGCCCATGCCGAGAATGGCGACTTTGTCCTTGATGCCACTGGCCATGACGGAGACTCCCTGTTCCTGACTGGGAGTCATCTAAGGACGCGGCCCATGCGGCGTAAAGAGAAGGACACAAAACCTACATTAAGAAGATTTAGCTACCCATAAAAATAACATTTGTTTTGATAACGGAACTTTCCGGTGAAACTCTCATTTCCTTGCCAGGCGCGCTAGGCGCTAACCCGGATCAAGACACATGCCCGGCCCGCGCCCAAGCGCCGGTCTCGGATCAACCAAGGAGTGACCATGCTCAAGAAACTTTCTCTGGCTGCGGCCGCTGTTGCCGCGACGATGGCGCTGGCCTCGCCGGCGAGCGCCGACGGCGTCAAGATCGGCACGCTGACCTGCCACGTCGCGAGCGGCTGGGGCTTCGTCTTCGGCTCCTCCAAGGACATGCGCTGCAACTTCTCGCCCTCGAGCGGCCCGGGTGAGCACTATGTCGGCACGATCTCCAAGTTCGGCGTCGACGTCGGCTACACCTCCTCGGCCGTGATCATCTGGGAAGTGTTCGCCCCGAATTCCGGCATGAAGCGCGGCGCCCTCCAGGGCGGCTATGGCGGCGCGACCGCCTCGGCCACCGTGGGCGTCGGCGCCGGCGCCAACGTGCTGGTCGGCGGCTTCGACCGCTCCATCACGCTGCAGCCGCTGTCGATCTCCGGCTCCACAGGCCTGAACCTCGCCGCCGGCATCGGCGCGATGAGCCTGAAATACGCCCCGTAAATCGCGGAGGCGTTGCATACGGAAAGCCCGCCGGGAAACCGGCGGGCTTTTTGTTTGGTTGCGTTTGTTGTCAGATATGACTACAATGCGCGGGCGTGGTCCGAGATACGCGGACAATTCTCTGGCTCAAAGGCGCCCGCAAGGATTTCGAGCGGTTTCCGGAGGACGCGCAGCGGCGAGCATCGTTTGCGCTCACCTCTGTCGCCGATGGTGATACGCCGATATCGCAAAGCCTTTGCATGGGCTTGGCGGCGGGGTTTGGGAATTGGCGATCAAATCGCGTGGTGATGCGTATCGGGTCGTCTATGCGTTGCAATTGGCTGATGCCATCTGGATCGTGCATGCTTTCCAGAAGAAGTTCAAAAGCGGAATTGCGACGCCGAAGATGGAAATCGATCTCGTCAAGGAACGGATTAAACGGCTGAAAGAGCATCTGTCATGAAACGTAAACCCCTCGAAGTCGTGATGGGATCCGGCAACATCTTCCGCGATCTCGGCATGCCGGACGCCAACCTATTGCAATTGAAGGCTTTGCTGGCGTCTCAAGTCATCCGCGCGCTGAACGAATACGGGTTGACGGTTCGCCAAGCGGAAGCCCGGACCAAGATCGCGGCGGCAGATTTCTCCAGAATCCGCAATGCAAATCTTGACCGTTTCACGGTGGATCGTCTGCTCATGATCCTGAACCGCCTCGGCTGGGAAGTAGATGTGACCTTGAAAAAGCGCCCACGGAAGTCGGCGGAGAGACAAGCCTCCGCGCGCATTTGACTGCCGGTTAGTCCATAGCGACGCCGTTCCGACCGACTATCTGTCCGCCCGCTCCCGCACATCTTTTCCGTTCACGCCAGCCGGTTCGCGCGCGTCATTGCCTTGTGCAGTGCTTTGCCTTTCCGGCATGGCGCCGTCACGCCAAACGTGAAGGAGACATCACATGGCAATTCCAACCCCCGTGAACGGTCAGATCACGGATTCGGTCACGCAGGCGAACGTCAAGGTCGTCGGCGACGCGCCGGCCATGGCGATGGGTGCGCTGTATCAGTCGCTCGCCCATTCCACCGGCATTCTCTTCGAAAACGCCACCGGCACCCAGCAGCAGATCGCCATCTGCGCCCAGGCGGCCACCAACCAGGGCGTCATCCAGATCTATAGCGTGGATACCATGGCCGGCGCGACCGCGACGGCCAAACTCGGCCAGAGCGACGTACCGGACACGCTCCTGTCCCTGCTGACGGCGCTCCGCGCGGCAACGGCGGCCCATATCTGAAGCGTCTGCGTAAGGCGCCGCGGGAGACAGCGGCCGCCACACTAGCTCGGGCGCCCGTCGTGGCGCCCGATTTTTTTGTCCGCTCCACCCCCCCGCCAGCGCCCGCGTTCACAACCGCATCATCCAATCGTCTTTTCCCTGACGGGACGCCCGTCGCAATCGAAGGAGAAAACCGATGGCATATCCCACGCCCGTCAACGATCAGATCACCGACGCCGTCACGCAGTCCAACGTCAAGGTCGTGGGCGAAGCGCCCGCGATCGCGATGGGTGCGATCTACCAGTCCCTCGCCCACTCCACCGGCATCCTGTTCGAGAACGCCACGAGCTCGCAGCAGCAGCTCGCGATCGCCGCCCAGGCCGCGACCAACCAGGGCGTCATCCAGATCTACAGCGTGGACACGATGGCCGGCGCCGTCGCCACCTCGAAGATCGCCCAGAGCGACGTGCCGGACAATCTGCTCTCGATCTTGAGCGCGCTGCGCGCCGGCACCGCCCCGCTCACCGTGACGTAACGCTCCCCCGTCGCGGATTCGTGCGAGTCCGCGGCTTTTGACGGGCGCTCCTCGCGGAGCGCCCGTCTTTTTTCGCGGGCGCCGCGGATATTTTCCATAGTGCATGCGGACCAAATTTCAACCGCCGATTCACTCACAACTTTTGGTCCAACATCGTCTATCACCCGACGGCCTGACCTGAGCCGCCATAACCTCGAAGGAGACTTAGAATGGCAATTCCTACCCCGGTGAACGGCCAGATCACGGATGCGGTCACGCAATCCAACGTCAAGGTCGTTGCCGAAGCCCCCGCGATGGCGATGGGCGCGATCTACCAGTCGCTCGCCCACTCCACCGGCATCCTGTTCGAGAACGCCACGTCCTCGCAGCAGCAGCTCGCGATCGCCGCCCAGGCGTCCACCAACCAGGGCGTCATCCAGATCTACAGCGTCGACACGATGGCCGGCGCCGTCGCCACCAACAAGATCGCGCAGAGCGACGTGCCGGACACGCTCATGTCGCTGCTCGCCGCGCTGCGCGCCGGCACCGCGCCGCTCGGCCTCTAAGCACGCGCGCCAGGGTGAAGACGGGCGCCTCCGCGAGGGGGCGCCCGTTTTTCTTCGCTCACAAACACGCCGCTCTTTCGTCCTTCATGTGACGGCAGCTTCGTAACCCGGAGGGCCGCCCTGTCTCGAACCCGAAGGAGAACAAATAATGGCACTTCCGACACCGGTGAACGGCCAGATCACGGATGCGGTCACGCAATCCAACGTCAAGGTCGTGGCCGAAGCCCCCGCGATGGCGATGGGCGCGATCTATCAGTCGCTCGCTCACTCGACCGGCATCCTCTATGAAAACGCCACGAGCTCGCAGCAGCAGCTCGCGATCGCGGCCCAGGCCGCGACGAACCAGGGCGTCATCCAGATCTACAGCGTGGACACGATGGCCGGCGCCGTCGCCGCGTCCAAGATCGGATCGAGCGATGTTCCCGACAACATGCTGTCCTTGCTCGCGGCCCTGCGCGCGGGCACGGCGCCACTCCCCGGCTGATCAGCCGGCGTGCCGCCGGCGGCGTGGAGCAAGCATGCTCCACGCAGGCCGGCGGACGGCGCGTAACACGACACGATCCTTGAGCGGAGGCGATCATGGCCGGTGAGAACGAACAGGCGGGCGATCCCGATGCGCGCCGCCAATCCCGCGGCGGCGCGACGAACGATCCCAACGCCCCAAACAACGCGCCCCCGAACAATGCCGGCGACTCGCTGGCGGACGCGGTCCGCGGGCTGTCCGGCCTCTACACCGCCGAGGGCGGCACGGGTGTCACGCCCGCGGTCACCGACGCGGTGACCCAGGTGCTGGTGATGCTCCTGGGCTCCGGCCCCGCGCTTGCCGCCTATGACGGTCTGCTCCAAGCCCAGCAGGCCAACGGCATCATGTACCACAACGCCGTCGCCAATCAGCAGAAGGCGACGATGCTCGGCATGGCGCTCACCGCCAAATGCGTGCGCTACATGATGAATCCTCACGACAACGGTTTGGACGACGCCCTGGAAGAGGAGCTTGACGCGCTATGACAACCGATGAAATGCAGCAGGAAGAATTCGCCAAGCAGAACCGCGCCGTCGCCAACCTGGTGCAGATGCAGGCCTCGGCCGACGCCATGCTGCTGACGCTCTCGATCGCGGCGCTGATGCCCGTGGTGCAGTCGATCATGGCGTTCTCGTCCGCGGGCTCGCGGCAGAACCATCAGGCGGTCAGCGACTCGGGCCACAGCTCGCAGGCCGGCCTGGCGACGACGGCGCTCGCCATCGGTTCGCTGCTCAATCCAAAACACGAATCCAAGCCCGAAGCGCCGCGCATGCCCGAGCGCCTCAACCTGAACGTCACCTGACGGAGCCCGACCATGGCCGATCCCACAACAGTCAACTCCCAGGTCACCGACGCCGTCACCCAGGCCAACGTCAAGGTCGTGGGCGAAGGCCCCGCCGAGGCCTTGTCGGTAGAGGTCCAGGCGATGGCGCATTCGATCGGCCTGGCCATGGAGAACGCGACGCAAGCCCAGGGCGGCATGCAGCAGGTCAACAACACCGCCACCGCGGCGATGATCTCGCTGATCACCGGCGCCAAGCCCGCCGCGGCGTCCCCCACCCCGCCGGCCGGCGGCTGAAAGCGCTGCGATGCTTCACAATTCCGCCTCCGGAACGTCCTCACTGAAGAGCGAACACGAGAGCGATTATGGCGTATCCCACGCGCGTCAACAGCCAGATCACGGATGCCGTCACGCAGACGGGCGTCTCGACCTTGGCCAACGCGCCGGCGATGGCCATGGGCCTGATCTATCAGAGCGCGGCCCATTCGATCGGCATCATGTTCGAGAATTCGACGGCAGCCCAGCGCAACGCCGCGATCTGCGGCCAGGCGGCGACGAACCAGGGCGTGATGCAGATGTATTCGATGAATTCCATGACCGCGGCGGTCGCCACCGCCAAGCTGGCGCGTTCGCAGCCTTCGCCCACCAGCGAACTCCTCACGTTGCTGGTGTTGGCGCGTCTTCTCAAGTGACGGTGCGTAGGACGAAGAACAAGAGATTGGGAGCACTGAACAATGGCTGACACAACGCTCGTCAACGGTCAGATCACCGACGCCGTCACGCAGACGAACGTGAAGGTGCTCGCCGAGGCGCCGGCGCAATCCATGGCGCTGGTCTACCAGACCATGGCGCATTCGATCTCACTGGCCATGGAGAACGCGCAGCAGGCGCAAGGCGGTTTGCAGCAGATCGGCAACGCCGTGACGTCGAGCTCGATCACCATGATCATGAGCGCCGCCAAGAGATTCGAAAGCTGAACGCGTAAGGCCACCGCACCATGAGCGATCCCGGCGATACCACCACGAACGACGACCCGCCGGCGGCGGCCGACAGCACCGGCACGGTCGGAACGCCCGCCAATATCTCGACCGCGGCGGTCAACGACCAGATCATGGGCGCGGTGCAGGCCTCCACCGAATTCGCCTTCGGCCTCACCACCCAGCTCAACGATTCCAGCGGCACGACGCGTGTCTCGGCCGGCGTGGCGATCGCCTACGACAAGGCCGCCCAGGCGGCCGCCCTGGGCGTCCAGGACGCCACGGACTACGAGCGCAACGTGCTCTCGATCTCGAGCGCCACCCAGGGCAAGGCGCTGTCGATGATCCTCGCCGGCGACAACGTGCCGGACGCGACGATGGCCTTCGTGCTGGCGCTCATCGCCGCAGTCCTCGCGCCGATCGTCGTCGCCGAGGTGGGCATCGCCCAGACCCACATGCTGGACAATTTCCCGCAGGCTTGAGGCCGGCGGCACTTACCCCCTCCGTCTCGCGGCCGCTACGCGGCGCGATCCACCTCCCCCGCTATCGCAGGGGAGGCCAAACGCGTTTCGCCGTCGACGGCGCGCACATTCATCCTCCCCTGCGATAGCGGGGAGGTGGACGCCGCGCGAAGCGCCAGCGGACGGAGGGGGTAACTCGGAGAGCGACGGCTAGATCGAGATCTGCCGCCTGAGCATCGCGCGCGCGATCTGGCGGCGCTTACGGACGACTTCGCGCGTGACGTTGAGCGAGCCCGCGATCTCCGCATCCGACAGATCGTCGAGATAGAGCAGCAGCGGCTCGGCCAGGAAGTCCGGCAGCGCGCTCAGCGCGCGCTGCACGTCGCCCATCTGCTGGAATGCCTGCAGGAGTTCCTCCGGCGAGCGGTCGGGCTGGATGGCCACCGCGGGGGCGGATTGCGCGTCGGCGTCGGTGATGTCCTTGGCCAGACGGCTCTGGCGGCGATTGCTGCGGTGGCGGTCCATGCAGGCATTGTGGACCAAGCGCACCAGCCAGGCGCGGTGATTGCGGATGGCGGCCGGCGAGAAGGTCTGCGCCGCCTTCAGCATCGCCTCGCTCAGCGCGTCCTCCGCATCGGCGACATTACCGCCGGAGAAGCGCAGCGCGTGCGCCCGCAGGTAATTGCGATGTACGAGCCAGATGCGCCAGAACGCGTCCTCGTCGCTCTCCGCGGGGCGCAGCGCCTGCTCGAGCACGTCGACGGGATTCGGCGCGCCGCGCGGGCGATAGCCGTCCAGCGCGCGCGCGATCACCGCCGCCGGCGACGGCGCGCGCTTGGCGCGGATCTTCTTGCGCGCGGGCTTCGGCGGGCGCACGGCGCCGACCGAGTCGGTGTTCTCGAATTGCGTCTCTTGTTCGGATGACTCTTCGGCTTCGCGCTCGAACCGCGAAGCGTGATTCATGACGGGGCGCAGTTGTACAACCTTCACGTCCGTCGTGGGCAAAAGCGTCCCTTCGTCAGACGGCCACACCGCCTGAAGATCATCGGCTCAGATGATGGTATTCGGACCCGGCCCACCCCTCCCTATCGTCGATCCCCAGCAATCGCGACGGCCTGGCCGTTCAATTGCACCCTTTATATGGTAAAGACGAATCGTCTATACTTACTGTGAATTGGGCAACAATAAAAAATTCACCATTATTTCCTTAGTCTTATCTGTTCTCTTATTGATCCGCCAAACTAACGCAAGTAAAGATGGCGGCGCAATCGCCGGTTGCGCGCCGTGGCGTCAATAATCGTCCGTGCAAGGATGGTTGTGGCGTCAGCCGAGGACAGGCTGGGCCTGCGCCATCGTTTTCGGCTCGGCCAGCGACTTCTGGCGCGCATCGGCCGCCGCCATCAGCGCGAGGAGCTGGCTGCGCACCTCATCCGCGATCATCGCCTTCAGGGTGAGCACGATATCGGCGATCACCGCCTGCTGCCGGCTGACGGCCTGCGCCGCGGGATTGGCAGCCATCTGGGCCGCCATGGCGGGATTGATCGCGGCGTTGGCGGCATTCAGCGCGGGGTTCATGTTGGGGCTCGTTGCTATGTTCGACGGTGATGTCTGGCGGCCGCGAACCTGCGCCATCGCGGCCTGGCGCTGCTCCTCCACGGCCTTGAGCAGCGCCTCGCGCTGCGCGTCGTAATTCGCGGCCAGGCGGTCGCGCTGCGCCGCGGCTTCGTTGAGATGGACCGGCGACGCCGGCGCCACGCCCGCCGCGCTCATCCGCCGCTCTTGTCGTCGGAATCGGGCAGAAGGTCCTTCACCCGCTTCGACAGCAGCGCGATCATCTGCACGGTGAAGGCGGTCGTGGCGTCGCGCACGGCGCTCTTGGGCGGATTGTTCTGGGCCACGCGCGTTTTCAGGTCGTCGCCGAGCGCCGTGATGGCCTGGCTGAAGAAGCCGCCCATCGCCCCCTTCGCCTGGGCGACGATGCTGTCGTCCGGCAGCGGATCGCCCTTGGTGCCCATTTTAGTGCTCTTCGGTCGAGGCTTCGTGCTCTTTCACGTCCGAGCCGAGCTTCTGGATGCGCTGGTTCACGCCTTCTAGGTAGCGGGTCTCGGCCGTGGTGTTGTCCGGGTCCGACGCCATGCGGGCACAGATATCCGAGGCCGCGTCGAGCGCAGACAACAGATCCCCATAGCAGGGCTGCGCGCCGGGCGCCGATAGCCGGAGCGCGTCGCTCCAGGCCATGGTTTCCGCTTCGAGCGCGCGAGCGTCGCTCTCCACCGCACCGACCTCGTGCAGATCGTTCTGTTCTTCGCTGGGCCTGGGCATATGTCTCTCCTGCTCCTTGTCGCCGAAGCTATAGACGCGGGACTGTACAGGATGTGAACTCAATTCCGCGATCACAATATTCGGGTCGCGGCGTCTTAACTGTCGACAGGCGAGGTCACTATGTCCGTCTACAATGAATTGCGCACGCGCATCTTCCGGGCCTACCGGGACGCCGGCAACGGCTTCCACCCGGCGGAGGCGCAACAAAAGATCAACGATGCGTTCAACGCCTTCCAGGGCCCGTTCGAAGAGATCGGCGGCGCCATCGACCGCCAACGCGCGGGGCTCTATCCCAGCGCCGACGCGTTCAAGACGGCGGCCGGCGATGTGTTGCGCGTCATCGACGCCGACATGGATGTGCTGCGCGCGGCGATCGAAAACGCCAAGCGCGCCGACAATGCGAAGATCGCACGCGTGATCGTCGACCAGTCCGTCGCCGTGCGCCAGGCGAAGGTCCAGCAGGCCGCCGACGCAAGCATGTTCGACCAGACGACCAAGCTGGTGCAGCAGATCCGCACCGACGTGGATCAGGCGGCCGCGATCACGCCGCCGGGCGGCGCGAGCCTGCCGCGCCTCACCCCCGTCGACGTCAAGGCGCTGAAGGACGATATCGCCGCGCGCGCGGCGCCGAAGGAAGACGCCCTCGCCGCCGAGCAGCTCAAGCGCATCGGCGGACAGATCGATCCGGATTGAGCATGAACGCGCTGACCTCCTTCCTGACATATCTCGGCAAGGCGTGGGCGTTGCTCGGCCGTGGCGGCGGATCGGACGCGCTGATGCTGCGCGATCTTTTCCTCGCCGCGGCCTCGCCCGCCGCGAACAAGGACCCGCTTCAGGGCGCCACGCTCTACAACGCGATGGCGGAGTTCGTCGACAATGCGAGGCTGCAGAATGGCCGATTCCTGGCGATGAAGCTGCAAAGCAAGGGAAGCTGGGATATCGCCGCGCAGGGCCAGGAGATCGTCGACTATTACCGCCAGATCGCCGTTACGCCCGCGCCGCCGCAAAACGAGTGGCAGGCGCGCGCGCAAAAAAAGCTGCCCTTCGAATACGTGCATGTCTATCCGGTCAACCACCAACGCGGCAGCGATTGGCGCATCGGCCTCAACGTCGTGCCGGGCGATATCGCCAGGTCCATGGGGCTCGTCCGCCCGCTATTGACCCAAGCCAACGCCATCGACCACGTCAAATTCCAGACACCGGGAAAAGCCAACAAATGCGACACCGTCCTGTTCTTTATCCGCAAGGACGGGACCTATGACGTACTCCGCGGACAGATCGTGGCGATCGCCGATCAGCTCGCGATGCAGCCCGGCGTCGGCGCGATGTGGCAAGAGGATCCGAACAAGCCCGGCTTCGGCGAGGCGGCCAACCCGCCGCCGGAGTTGACCCGCAATATCGGCTTCACCGAATACCGCTGCTTGGTGGTCTACCTCGCTTACCGGACTTGCCTGGGCCCGCGCTACGCGGACTTCCTGACTCATCTCGCCCAATTGATGCCGCTCTTCGGCCTGGACTTCGAGAACCCGCAGCTTCAAGGGCCGCTCTCGGCGCGCTTGAGCGAGGACTGTTCCGGCTATCTCGAACTCTATCGCGCCTACAAGAACGCATGGGTGCCGGACCAATGATCTCGTCCCGCGATTCCTTCGCCGCTTTCGTCGAAGCCGCCTATATGGCGCTGAACCAGGACGACGCGGAATTCTCCACCGCGCTCGATCTCAACGGGCTCTACAATTGGGCGGCGGACTACAATCCCGCGAACTGCCCACCCAAGAACACGCTCGCCGGCCAGCCGCTCTATGCCGCGATGAGCGAATATGTCGACGCGACGATCCCGCACAAGATCGTCATGCAATTGGGCTGGCGCGACCTGACGGACATCACCGACACGCTGACGGTCTACTACGACGAGCTCGCCGCCGGGCGCGCCCATGTGCCGATCATCCCGGCCGACCAACTGCCCACGACCTATCTGCATGTCTATCCGCGCCTGCAAGCCGACGCCGATTGGCGCATCGGCCTCAACATCGTGCCGGCGGACATGGCGAACGCGATGGCGGCGCTGGCGCCCTTGCTCGACGAATTCCCCGACATCGATCACATGAAATTCCTTGGGCCCGCGAGCGCGGGCAAGGCGGATTCGGTGATCGTCTATCTGAGGCGCAATGCCGAGCGTTACGCGGGCCTGCGCGAGGCCGTGCTCGCGGCCGCGCAACCCCTGACCCTGCAGCCGCGCGTGGGCGCGATCTGGAACGAGATCATGCCGGGCATCGGCGAAGCGAGCGAACCGCCGCCGGGTTACGGCCTGAGCTTCACTTCCTATCGCTGCCTTGTCGTCTATCTCGCCTATTTGAAATATCGCGAGTCCGCGGCCGAGCGCAGCCTCGCCGATTTCAGGGTCTATCTCGCGCAGGCGATGACGCTGTTCGGCCTCGATCCCGCGAGCCCGCATCTGCAGGGCGCGCTCGCCCAGGCCAATCCGAATTTCCAAACCTGGTGGCAGGCGCTTCTCGTGCTGCAGGAGGACTGGGAAGGATAGGCGGCGCATTGAAAGAGAGCGTCGCGCCGCGCTAGCGTCGGCCATGGCCCTTTCCCGCGCCGACCTCGAAGCCCTCGACCGCGCCGATCCGCTGCGCCCGTTCCGCGACCGCTTCGTGCTGCCCGAGGGCGTGATCTATCTCGACGGCAATTCGCTGGGCGCGCTTCCCGCCGCCACGCCCGCGCGCCTTGCGCAGGTCATCGGCGAAGAGTGGGGCCGCGATCTGATCGGAAGCTGGAACGCGCATGGCTGGTTCGACATGCAGGCGCGCATCGGCGCCAAGATCGGCAGGCTCATCGGCGCGGGCGACGGCGAAACCATCGTCGCGGATTCCACCTCCATCAACGTCTACAAGGCGCTTTCCGCGGCGCTGCAGATCGCGGGCGCCGGCCGCCGCACAGTGCTCAGCGAACGTGACAATTTTCCGACCGATGTCTACATGGCCGAGGGCCTGATCGCGCAACTCGGCGGCCGCCATACTTTGCGCCTCGCGGTGGCGGACGAATTCCCCGCCGCCATCGATGGCGACACCGCCGTGGTCATGCTCACCCATGCGAACTACCGCACCGGCCGGCTCCACGACATGAAAGCGCTGACGAAAGCCGCGCATGAGAGGGGTTCGCTGGTCATCTGGGATCTGTGCCATTCCGCCGGCGCGGTGCCGGTCGATCTCGCGGATGCGGATTACGATTTCGCCGTCGGCTGCGGCTACAAATTCCTCAATGGCGGGCCGGGCGCGCCCGCCTTCATCGCCATCGCCAGGCGCCACCAGGATGCCTTCCGCCCCGCCCTCGCCGGCTGGTTCGGCCATGCGCGCCCTTTCGCCTTCTCGGAGTCCTACGAGCCCGCCCCCGGCATCGCCCGCGCCGCCGTCGGCACCCCGCCAGTGCTGAGCCTCGCCGCCCTCGAGACCGGCGTCGATCTGATGACGGAAGCTCCCATCGCGGAGTTGCACCGCAAGGCGCTGAAGCAGTTCGAGATCGTCCGTACCCTGATGGATGAGCGGCTCGCCGGCCACGTCTTCCGCCTCGCCGCCCTCGAAGGCTCCGGCGGCCGCGGCAGCCAGATCAGCTACCGCCATGAGCACGGCTGGCCGATCATGCAGGCCCTGATCGCGCGCGGCATCGTCGGCGACTTCCGCGCTCCGGACATCCTGCGCTTCGGCTTCACGCCGCTCTATCTTGGCTACACCGAACTCTGGGACGCGGTCTCCGCGTTGCGTGACATCATGGAAACGCACGCCTGGGACCGCCCGGAATTCCACAAACGGCTGAAGGTCACCTGATAAGTTGACCCCGCCCTTTCCGCCGCTATAGTCCCGCCGCCATTCGAACTCCGATGCCCCTGTGGCGGAATGGTAGACGCGGCAGACTCAAAATCTGTTGCCTTCACGGGCGTGCTGGTTCAAGTCCGGCCAGGGGCACCAGGCTTCGCCGCGCCGGCAGCGGAGCTTGCCACGGCAAGCTGTCCTGGCGACAGCGTGGGACGCATGCAGCGGGCTCCATCCGGTTCACGCTGTTTCGCCTTGGCAAGCCATGCTTTCTTGGAATCTGAAAATGAAACTCTACGACGAAAACATGCCGGCGCCGAACCCACGCAAGGTGCGCATCTTCCTCGCCGAGAAGGGCGTCGAAGTGCCGATCGAGCGCGTGAAGATGATGAAGCGCGAGCACAAATCGGCCGAGCACGTGGCGCGCAATTCGCTGGGCCAAGTGCCGGTGCTGGAGCTGGACGACGGCTCGTTCCTCTCCGAATCCATCGCCATCTGCCGCTTCTTCGAGGCGCTGCATCCGCAACCGCCGCTCTTCGGTGCGGACGCCAAGGGCCAAGCCTTCGTTGAGATGTGGATCCGCCGCGTCGAATTCCGACTCTGGTTCCCCATGGGCCAGGCCTGGGTGCATGACGATCCGCGCACCGTCGCCGTGGTGGCGCACCAGTTCCAGGACTACGGCGCGTTCAGCCGCAAAGTCGTGGCGAGCGCCATGCGCTGGCTCAATGTCGAGATGGAGGACGGGCGGCCTTGGCTCGCCGGCGACACCTATTCCATGGCCGACATCGCGCTCCTTTGCGGCATCGACTTCGCCAAATTCGTCAACATGGACATGCCGCAGGACGCCAGGCACCTGCGCGCCTGGCACGAACGCGCCAGCACGCGGCCGAGCGCGGCGGCTTAATCGGCGATCGCCAGATCAACGATTGTTCGTCGAGGCGAAGGTGTCCTTGTCGTCCTGCTGCTCGCGCTCGAATTCCAGGAAGTCCCAATAGCCGCAGCGTTTGGCTTCGGGATATTTGCGGCAGGTGCCCGGGCGCGCGTGATAGATGGTGCATTTGCGCTCGTCGGTATCGAAGAACATGCAGATACGGCCGAAATATTCGTCGTCCTTGCGGCGCAGCGCATAGGTCGCCTCGGGGTCCTTGCGGGTGAATTTCTTGCGCGCCTCGCGGAAGCCCAGGCCGAAATGCTTGGCCAGCCGCGACACGTCCTTCTTGTCGATCTCAATCAAGGGATAGGAGCAGCAATAGCCCGGGCACTTCAGGCAATTGTAGGGCGTTCGTTTCGTCGCAGTCATGACCCACCGACAGATTCGTTTGGCGTTACCGTATCACGCTCCATAGCTGCGCAAAATTATCCTGCATATCGCCGCCGCGGGGCATGGCGGCGATGGGAACATCGCCGACGAAGCGCGACAGGGTGTCGATCGTGTCGGCCAGCGGCACGGTTCCACCCGCGCTCTCGCTGACCACCAATATGTCGACGGCGAGGTCCCGGCGCTTCAGGCAATCCAGCGCCGTCAGCGTGTGGCTGATGGCGCCGAGATAGCTTCCCGCGACCAGGATCAGGGGCAGATTCAGCGCCGCCATCCAGTCCATCACCGTGTGGCGGTCGTCCAGCGGCACCATGATGCCGCCGACGCCTTCGATGAACAGCGCGTCCTTGGCCGCCGCCATCGCCTCGCGGCAAACATTCAGCAGCAGCTCGAAATCGATCTCGCGGTCCTCCAGCGCGGCCGCCATGTCGGGCGAGAGCGCGGCGGAGAACTGCCAGGGCGAGAGGCGCCGGAGCGCGTCGTCGGTCAGTTCCTCGCCCATCGCGGCGAGAAGCTGGCCGCTGTCGCTCGCGGCGGCATTGCCGGGATCGAAGCCGCTGATGATGGGTTTCACCGCCGAGGCAGGAACGTTGATGCCGCGCAGGAAGCGGATCAGTCCCGCGGTCACGAAGGTCTTGCCGACGTCGGTGCCGGTGCCGGTGACGAAGAAGGCGCTCATGCCGCGATCAGTCTTGCGAGACGGTCGATATCTTCATCCGCATGCCCCGCGGTGAAGGCAAGCCGCAAGCGCGACGTTCCCTCCGGCACCGTCGGCGGGCGGATGGCGATGGCGAGGAACCCCTCGCGCTCCAGCCGCGCTTGCGCCTGAAGCGCCGCCATCTCGTCGCCCAGCATCACCGGCACGATGGGACTCTGCGCCAGCTTCAGGTTGCAGGCGCGGGTGAAGCGCTGCGCCTTGGCGAGCGGGCGGGCGCCCAGCGCGGGATCGCTCTCGATGATGTCGAGCGCGGCCAGCGCGGCAGCGGCGTTCGCGGGCGGCAGGCCGGTGGAATAGATCAGCGTGCGAGCGCGCGTCTTGATCAAGTCGATCACCGGCAGCGACGCGCAGACATAGCCGCCATAGGAGCCCAGCGCTTTCGACATCGTGCCCATCTGCAGATCGAGCTCGGGATGCGGCGCGCAGAGGCCATGCGCATCGTCCGCCATCAGCCAGGCGTCGTGATCGCGGGCGAGCGCGGCGAGATCGCTCAGCGGCGCGAGGTCGCCGTCCATGGAGAAGACCGTGTCGGTGACAATGAGGGCGTTGCGATGCGCGCCGCGTTCGTTCCGCAGAATCTCCTCGGCATGGGCGACATCGTTGTGGCGGAACGTCAAGACTGTGCCGCGCGACAATCGCGCCCCGGCCCAAAGGCAGGAATGCGACAGTTCGTCCACGAGCAGCAGGTCGCCCTCGGCGATCAACACCGGCACGATCCCGGCATTGGCGAGATAGCCGGAGCCGAAGACGCAAGCGGCCTCCGTTCCCTTCATCTTCGCCAACCGCGATTCCAATTCGTCGAACAAAGGATGGTTGCCGGTCACGAGCCGCGAGGCGCCTGCGCCCGCGCCATGTTCTTCGATGGCCGCCGCGGCCGCCGCTTTCACCTTCGGATCGTGTGTGAGGTTCAGGTAATCGTTGCAGGAAAAGGAGAGGAGCCGCCGCCCGCCGCGCGTCACCCACAACCCGTCGCTGCGCGCCGTCGCCGTCAAGGTGCGGCGGCGATGCGCGGCGTCGAGTTCCGCGAGCTTTTCCTGTGCATACCTGTCGAGCGAGGGCATCTTGCGTGGGCTCCTCGCCCCCTATAAGCCGTTGTGCAGCCCGGATAAAGGACCTCCACCATGAACGCTCATGTCCGCGACGGCACAACACGCGATAGTTTGGTGCGCAACGATTGGACGCGCGAGGACATCGCGTATCTCTTTTCGCTGCCCTTCAACGATCTCGTCTGGCGCGCGCAAAACGTGCACCGCGAACATTTCGACGCCAATGCGGTGCAGATCTCGCAGCTCCTCTCCATCAAGACCGGCGGCTGCCCCGAGGATTGCGCCTATTGTCCGCAAAGTGCGGCCTATGAGACCGGCGTGAAGGCCGGCAAGCTGATGGACGTGCCGGCCGTGCTGGCCGACGCGACCGCGGCGCGCGACGCCGGCGCCACGCGCTTCTGCATGGGCGCGGCCTGGCGTCAGCCCAAGGACCGCGACCTCGACGCGGTGTGCCGGATGGTCGAAGGCGTGAAGGCGCTCGGCATGGAGACCTGCGTGACGCTCGGCATGCTCACGGGCGCGCAGGCCGCGCGGCTGAAGGATGCGGGCCTCGACTACTACAACCACAATCTCGACACCTCGCCAGAATATTACGGCGAGATCATCAGCACACGGACTTATCAGGAGCGTCTCGACACGCTGGAGCATGTCCGCGGCGCGGGCATCAACGTCTGCTGCGGCGGCATCGTCGGCATGGGCGAAGGCCGCGCCGACCGCGTCGGCATGATCCACGCGCTCGCCACCCTGCCCCAGCATCCCGAAAGCGTGCCGATCAACGCGCTGGTGCAGGTCGAAGGCACGCCGGTCAGCCACGGCCAGGCGGTGGACGGAATCGAGTTCGTCCGCACCATTGCGATGGCGCGCCTCACCATGCCCAAATCCATGGTGCGCCTGTCGGCTGGCCGCGAGGCGATGAATGAGGAATTGCAGGCGCTCTGCTTCCTCGCCGGCGCCAATTCCATCTTCTACGGCCCCAAGCTCCTCACCACCGCCAATCCGAGCCATGACCGCGACAAGGATCTGTTCGACCGCCTGGGCCTGAAGCCGATGGAACTGTGAGACAGAATTTGCACGTGGAGCCGCGGAGGCGCGGAGGTGCTGGCGAAATCCACCGCATTCTGCCGTTGCCATCCGCGAAGCGGCTAATCCAAGGCACGATGGTTCCGCTTCGCGGACGGCCAAGTTTCACTCGGCGCCCATCGAACTCCGCGTCTCCGCGGCTCCGCGTGAATCCACCTTTCTATCTTCGGATCAGGCATGGCGGCTGAAGACCTGCTCGGACATCTCTGGCTGCCTTACACGCAGATGAAGACCACCCCGCCGCCCCTGAAAGCGGCGGCCACGACCGGCACGCGCATCCTGCTGGAAGACGGGCGCGAGCTCGTCGACGGCATCGCGAGCTGGTGGACGGCGTGTCACGGCTACAACCATTCCCATATTCGCGACGCGGTGGAGAAGCAGCTCGCAATCCTTCCGCATGTGATGCTGGGCGGGCTGGTGCATGACCAGGCGATGACCCTGGCGAAGCGGCTTTCGGACATTTTGCCGGGCGATCTCGATCATGTGTTCTTTTCGGACTCCGGATCGGTAGCCGTCGAAGTCGCGATGAAGATGGCGATGCAATATTGGCTCAACAAGGGCGTGCGCAGCCGCAAGAAGCTGCTCGCCTTCAAGGGCGGCTATCATGGCGACACGATCGCGACCATGGCGGTGTGCGATCCAGAGGAGGGGATGCATTCCCTCTTCACAGGCGTCTTGCCCGAACACCATGTGATCGATCTCGATCCCGAACACATCGACGCCTTCCTCACTCGCCGCGCGGACGAGATCGCCGGCATCCTCATCGAGCCGCTTGTGCAGGGCGCGGGCGGGATGCTGTTCCACGATGCGCGCATCCTTCAGCACCTGCGCCGCGCCGCGGACAAATACGATCTGCTGCTGATCTTCGACGAGATCTTCACCGGCTTCGGCCGCACCGGAACGCTCTTCGCCTGCGACGCCGCCGAGATCACACCCGACATCATCACGCTCGGCAAAGGCCTCACCGGCGGAACGCTGCCCCTCGCCGCGACCGTCGCCTCGAAGAAAGTCTTCGACGCCTTCTGGTCCGACGATCCGTCCCATGCGCTGATGCACGGCCCGACCTATATGGGCAACGCGCTCGCCTGCGCCGCCGCCAACGCCTCGCTCGATCTGTTCGCGCGCGAGCCGCGCCTGCTGCAGGCGGCCGAGATCGGCAAGCAGATGGGCAAGGAGTTGGGCCGCTGCCTGAGCCTGCCCGGCGTCAAGGATGTGCGCGTGAAAGGCGCTATCGGTGTGGTGGAACTGGACCAAATCCGCGACATGAACGGCCTGAAGAAACGGCTGGTCGAGCAAGGCGTCTGGGTGCGGCCGTTCCGCAATATCGTCTATTTGACGCCGGCGCTGACGATATCCCGCGACGATTTGTCGAAGCTGACCGCCGCCGTCGCATATGTGTTGAAAGACGGGGCCTAGGGCAGTAAGAGCGGGCGAAATCGCCACACCAGCCGAGTCCGCCATGACGCTCCGCCCCATCCGCCGCGCGCTGCTTTCGGTGTCCGACAAGACCGGCCTCGTCGATTTCGCCAAGGCGCTCGCGGCGAAGGGCGTGGTGCTGCTGTCGACCGGCGGTACGGCCGAGGCGCTGCGCAAAGCGGGGCTCAAGGTCATGGACGTGTCGGAGGTCACCGGCTTTCCCGAGATCATGGACGGGCGGGTGAAGACGCTGCATCCGAAGATCCATGGCGGCTTCCTCGCCGTACGCGACAAGGCCGATCATGCCGAGGCGATGAAGACCCACGGCATCGAGGGCATCGATCTGCTCGTCTCCAATCTCTATCCCTTCGAGGCGACGGTCGCGAAGGGCGCGGATTTCGACGAGACCATCGAGAATATCGACATCGGCGGGCCGGCCATGATCCGCGCCGCGTCGAAGAACCACGACTACGTCGCCGTCGTCGTCGACACTGCCGATTACGCCACCGTGCTGGCCGACATGGAGAAGAACAACGGCGCGACCACGCTGGCCACGCGCCGCAAGCTCGCGCAGATCGCCTATGCGCGCACCGCCGCCTATGACGCCGCCGTCTCCAACTGGTTCGCGGGCGAATTGGCGAAGGATGGCGACGCCGCCCCGCCCCGCCGCCGCGCGCTGGCCGGCGATCTCAAGCAGTCGCTGCGTTACGGCGAGAATCCGCACCAGGAAGCCGCCTTCTACGTCACCGGCGAGAAGCGTCCCGGCGTGGCCACGGCGCAGCAGCTCCAAGGCAAGGAGCTTTCCTACAACAACATCAACGACACCGACGCGGCCTATGAACTCGTCGCCGAGTTCGATCCCAAGGCCGGCGCCGCCTGCGCGATCATCAAGCACGCCAATCCGTGCGGCGTGGCGCTCGGCGCCTCGCTCGCCGACGCCTATCGCAAGGCGCTCGCCTGCGATCCGGTCAGCGCCTTCGGCGGCGTCCTCGCCTTCAACCGCAAGCTCGACGGCGCGACGGCGGAAGAGATCTCCAAGCTCTTCACCGAAGTGATCATCGCGCCGGACGCGGATGACGACGCCAAGCGCATCCTCGCGGCGAAGAAGAATCTCCGCCTGCTCGTCGCCGGTGGGCTTCCCGATCCCACGGCCAAGGGCTGGGGCATCCGCACCGTGGCCGGCGGCTTCCTGGTGCAGACGCGCGACAATGCGCATATCGCCCGCGCCGATCTCAAGATCGTGACCAGGCGCCCGCCGACCGAGACCGAGCTCACCGACATGCTGTTCGCCTTCACCGTCGGCAAGCATGTGAAGTCCAACACCATCGTCTATGCGAAGGACGGGCAGACCGCGGGCATCGGCGCCGGACAGATGAGCCGGGTCGATTCGGCGCGAATCGCGGCGATCAAGGCGCGCGAAGCCGCCGCTGCCGCCGGTTGGGCGGAGCCATTAACCAAAGGCTCGGCGGCCGCGTCGGACGCGTTCTTTCCGTTTCCTGACGGGCTCCTTGCCGTCGCCGAAGCGGGCGCAACCGCGGTTATCCAGCCTGGCGGCTCGATTCGTGACGACGAGGTCATCAAGGCGGCGGACGAAGCGGGCCTCGCCATGGCCTTCACCGGCGTGCGCCACTTCCGCCATTGAAGAACCCCCGGCGCCATTAAAAAACCCCAGACTCCCCGCATTGGAACCAACGTGTTAAGGTAAGCATTGTGTTAACGCGCTTCGTATGAACGGAGCCAGGCACATGGTGGTGGCCCTCGTTCGAGGGCGTAACGGTCGGGGGAAATGGCCGTGGGTAGGGGTTTCAAGCCGGGCCAAAAAACGGCCTTGTTGTTTAGCTTAACGCTCGCGGCGGCGGTCGCCGTGTTTTCAGGCGCGCGCGCCGATTACACTGACGGCGTCATCGCCTATTCCAAGATCACCCCGGAAGCGGGCATCAAGATCTGGCGGCAGGGCGCGTGGCGCGACGACGATTTCCTTTCCGAGGTGCGGTTGGGCGACGTCTATGGCGACGAGCGCGGCGACAACAAGTACTACGACGCCGTCGAATCCTATGTCTGGTACTATCTCGCCTCGGTCAGCGACCGCATGCACGAGCACATCGGCGACCGTTACGCGCGCCGCGTGATCGCGACCGATTTCCACCGCACCTTGCAGGAACAGCAGAAACTGATGCTGCTGATGAATGCCGATCAGCGCGAACAGGCGCGCCGGCGCATCATCTACGTCCTCTCCTGCCGCGGCGCGGACGGCTTCATCAAGCTCGGACAGATCCACACCGCGAATTACGGCGACGACGTCGCACCCGCGCCCTCCGGCCCGCCCGCCTGGAGCGCGCATGGCGGTCCGCGCCAGAGCTACGCGCCGCCGGACACGTACGGCTCGCTCGGCAATGTGTGGAGTTCCGAACATCGCTTCCACGACGACGCCTGGGGCGAGTTCGACTATGGCGACGCCGCCGCCGCGCGCCGCCAGATGGGCATCCAGTCCGATTCCGTGATCGTGCCCAACAATGGTGAGGCGCTGACCTATTTCCACATCGCCGACAACATGGGCGATCCGCTCGCGCGCGAATATCTGCGCGGGCTGGACGCCAATGTCCGCTCCTCGCGCTGGCTCGGCCCGCGCGTGGCGGCGGAAGCGGCGGACAAGGCGCAATATTGGTCGCCGACGTTCGAATTCTATCCCGTGGGCGACAATCCCTCGGGCGTGCCCTATTCCGACGAATGCCATCTGGGCTTCGAGCGACAGAAGGCGCTGTCGCTGGCGCAGGCCGGCATCCCGCCGCATGACGTGCAGCAGGCGCTGTGGTTCCTGGGCTGGAGCTCGGTGCCCTTCGCGCGCTGGGCGGCGGAGACGGGCGCCGCGCAATACAAAGCCATCGCCCGCTTCCAGGCCACCATCGGCGACGAGCCCACCGGCAAGTTCACGCCGCTCCAGATCGTGCGCGTGATCCAGACCGCCGCGCAGAAAGGCGATGCCGCCTCGCAGAACGCGCTCGGCGTGATGTACGCCAAGGGCATCGGCGTGCCGCTGAATTACGTGCGCGCGCGCTATTGGTTCGAGAAATCGGGCGACCAGCGCTTCGGCGCCGCGCTCTATCATCTGGGCGTGCTCTGCAAAGCGGGCCCACCGGGCATCAAGCAGGATCTTTCGAAGGCGAACGACTACATGATCGCGTCCGCGGGCGCGGGCTTCAAGCCGACCATGAACCAGTTGCGCGAATTGCTGGACCACGCCAGTGCCGGCCCACATCGCGAAGGCCATTGAGGAGATGGTGTCATGAAGCCAGTTGCCATGAAAAAGGTAACATTGCTCGCCGCCGCGCTGGTCCTCTCGCTCGTCGGCTTCACGGCGCCGGCGGCGGCGGACACCGTCGCCATCGACAATTCCGTGCGCCTCGACCCCTTCGATCCGGTGCCGCAGATCGGCTTCCATCACGATTGCGAGGATGAGTGCGGCTACCACCATTGCTATCGCGGCTGCGGCTACCGCCGTCACTATCGCCGCTGCGAGAGCGAGTGCTGCGACCGCGATTGCTGGCAGACCTATTGGGCCAATCGCGAAGTGCTGCGCCGTTATGAGCATCAGGCGGACACCTGGGACATGCTCGTCGACGTCTATGTCGACGCGCTGCGCCGCTACGATCACCTCTATCTCGACGGCCATTTCGACCACGACCCGCGGTTCCGCGGGGACGGGCGCGAAGGCTGGCGCGACGGGCACCGCGAAGGCTGGTTCGACCGCGACCAAAGCTGGCATTACGGCCAGCCCGACGGCCATGACGGCTGGTTCGACCTCGATCATCACTGGCACGACGGCGAGCACCATGACGGCACCCATGAGTGGCGCAACGACTGGCACCCGGACGGCGAATACCGCGACGGGCACGATGGCGATGGCCATCATGACGGCGACCACCATGACGGTGATCATCACGATGGTGACGGACATCATGACGGCGACAGCCATCATGACGGCGATTGGCGCGATGACGGCCACCATGATGGGGACCACCACGATGGCGACCATCACGACGGTCATCACCATGACGGCGACGGCGGCTGGGAAGACCATGACGGCCATTGGCACGACGGCCCGGCGCCGGATGGGTATCCGCACTAAGCCGGATTGAAACTGCAATCCACAATCGTCATCCCGGGCTTGCCGCCTTCGCCTAAAGGCTACGGCGTGCCGGTGAGTCTCACTTGCCACGCCGAAGCGAAGCGTAGGCGGATCCCGGGGATGACGAATAGGGAGTAATGCGGTTGCGTACCCTCACACCGCCGTAGTGCGCTCTTCCTTGACGAAGAACATCAGCGCCAGGCCGATCGAGAGGAACAGCGTCTCGCCCAACAGCCCGATACGCTGGTTGTGCGCGAACAACGTCAGCCAGCCGATGAAGCCCGTGGCGAGGAAGCTGGTCGACTGGCCCGACAGCGAGAACAGCCCGAAGAACTCCGCCATCTTCTCCGGCGGCGCGATGCGGGCGAGCATGGTGCGGCTGTTGGCATAGCCAGCGGTGATCAGCACCGCGATGAAATTGACCATCAGGAGGAAAATGATTTCCGGCCAGGTGTTGAAGAACGGCAGCGACCAGACATGGGGCGCGTGCACGTCGTAGGGGATGTACCAGAATATCCTGTCCGGCCCCATGGTCAGCACCAGAAGCCCAATCAGCGTGGTGCCGCCGACGCTGATGAAGATCGCACGCTTGGAGCCGAAGCGGTTGTCGATCCAGCCGCCGAAAAAGCCCCCGAACACCGCGAAGATGCTGAGCTCGATGCCGTAGACCAGCATCGGGATCGGCCCCCAATGGAAGGTGGTGGAGGCGTAGATGCCGCCGAACACCAGCACCGCCGTCATCCCATCGTTGAAGAAGAGCCGCGCCAGGAGATACCAGCCGACATTCTTGTAATGCTGGAGGCTCTGGATCGTTGCGATCACGCTCTTCACACCCATCCGCATCGCCGTCGTCAGCGGCAGCCCCTTCGAAGGCCGGTCCGGCGTGAAGAAGAACAGCGGCAGGCAGAACACCCCCAGCCATAGCGCGCAGACAGGCCCGCTCAGCCGCTCCGGCTCGTGCATGGCCTGGTCTATGCCCCACAGCGGATGCGCCAATACGAAGCCCCAAGGCACATTGCCCGGCAGCGAAAAGGCGAACAGCATGAACAGCAGCACGACGATGCCAGCCGCGTTGCCGAGCGACAGGCCCAGCCCCGACAGCCCCGCCACGCCCTTCTGCGTCGTGATCGTCGGCAGCAGCGAATTGTGGAACACGGCGGAGAATTCATAGGCGATATTGGCCGCGGCGATCAGTGCCCCGGTGATGAAGATGCCCCGTGCATCCGCATGCGGCAGCGAGAACCACATGGGCAGCATCGCCGCGATCAGGATCGCCACATAGAACGCGATCCAGGGCTTGCGCCGCCCCCCATTGTCGGCGATCGCGCCCAGGAACGGGGCGAGGATGGCGATGCCGATGCCGCTATAGGCCTGGATGGCGCCGGCGAGGCCCTGCCCCCGAACCGGATCGCCCACGACGACATTCACGAAGTAAGGCGAGAACAGGTAGATCCAGACGACCAGGATGTAGGGGTTGCGCGCCCATTCGAACATTGCCCAGGAGAGCTGACCCAGCGGGCTCGCCGCCGTCCCGTCGCCCGTCGCCGATACGTCCTTCGGAGCCCTAAGCCAGCGGGCGAGCCCGCCCGCTTCCGCCGCCGCATCGTCCACCGGATTGCCCGGCGGCGTCTCGAACCCGTCACTCACGCTGAACCTGCCCTGGATGTCTTGAGATAGCTGTCGGGGACACCTTGCCACTTCGACCGGGACTGTCCAGTGTGGTCTAGTTCGCTGCATCTGCTAAGAGACGCCGCCCATGGCCGCCGAAAAGCCTCTCGTCATCGTCACGCGCAAGCTGCCCGACGCGATCGAAACGCGCATGCGCGAGCTTTTCGACGCGCGCCTCAACCTCGCCGACAAGCCGATGAGCCAGGCCGAGCTGATCGAGGCCGTGAAGGCCGCCGACGTGCTGGTGCCGACGGTGACCGATCGCATCGATTCCAAGGTGCTGGTCCGCGCCGGAGAGCGCCTCAAGCTGATCGCCAATTTCGGCAACGGCGTCGACAATATCGACGTCAAGACTGCGCTCGAGAAGGGCATCACCGTCACCAATACGCCGGGCGTGCTGACCGAGGACACCGCCGACATGACCATGGCGCTGATCCTGGCCGTGCCCCGCCGCCTCGTCGAAGGCGTCGACGAGCTCAAGGCCGAGAGATTCGAGGGCTGGTCGCCAAGCTGGATGCTCGGCCACCGCATCTGGGGCAAGCGGCTCGGCATCGTCGGCATGGGCCGCATCGGCCAGGCGGTGGCGCGCCGCGCCAAGGCGTTCGGCCTGCAGATCCACTATCACAACCGCAAGCCCGTGCACCGCGAGATCGAGCGCGAGCTCGAGGCCACCTATTGGGACAGCCTCGACCAGATGCTGGCGCGGATGGACATCGTCTCCATCAACTGCCCGCACACGCCCGCGACCTATCACCTCTTGAGCGCGCGCCGCCTCAAGCTGATGAAGCCGAGCGCCTATATCGTCAACACCGCCCGCGGCGAAGTGATCGACGAGAACGCACTGGCACGAATGCTCGCGAGCGGCGAACTTGCCGGCGCCGGCCTCGATGTGTTCGAGCACGAACCTGCCGTGAACCCCAAGCTCCTCAAGCAGAAGAACGTGACGCTGCTCCCCCATATGGGCTCCGCCACGCTCGAAGGCCGCATCGACATGGGGGAGAAGGTCATCATCAACATCAAGACCTTCGCGGATGGGCATAAACCACCGGACCGGGTGATCCCGGCGATGCTTTAGCCGCTACATTCTATCGCACTCGTGGCCTGAGCGGGATCACCGCCGCCTGTTGCTCGCTCCCCTGCCCCAGGAAGTCGGCCACGAACGGGGTCGCGGGGTGGTCGCGCAACTCCTGCGGCGGGGCGATTTGTTCGATGCGGCCTTTGTTCATGACCGCGACGAGGTCGGCGAGTTCCAGCGCCTCTTCCTGATCATGGGTGACGAAGATCGTGGTGAGGCCCAGGCGCTCGTGTAACGAACGTAACCAGTGGCGCAGGTCCTTGCGGACTTTGGCGTCGAGGGCGCCGAAGGGTTCGTCCAGCAGCAGCATGCGCGGCTCGATGGCGAGGGCGCGGGCGAGCGCGACGCGCTGGCGCTGGCCGCCGCTCAATTGGCTGGGATAGCGCCTGCTCAGATCGTCGAGCTGGACGAGCGACAGCAGATCCTTCACGCGGCGCGCGATCTCGGCGCGCGAGGGGCGGATCTTGCGAGGGCGCACTTCCAGGCCGAAGGCGATATTCTTCTCCACGGTCATGTGGCGGAACAGCGCGTATTGCTGGAAGACGAAGCCGGCGCGGCGGTCGCGCGCGGGCTTGGCCAGCCAGTCCTCGTTCTCATGGGAGACCCGTCCCGTATCGGCGAATTCGAGACCGCCAAGGATGCGCAGCAAGGTCGTCTTGCCCGAGCCCGAGGGGCCGAGCAGCGCCACGAACGCGCCCTTGGGCGCCTCGAAGCTGACATCGTTCAGCGCGGCGAAGCGGTCGAAACGCTTGGTGACCTTGTCGACGAGCAGGCTCATGATTTCACCTAATGCCGGTGCGCCGCGGCGATCTCGTCCGCGTAGCGCCATTCGAGGAAGGATTTGAGCGTCAAGGTCACGAGCGCGAGCAAAGCGAGCAGCGAGGCCACCGCGAAGGCGCCGACGAATTGGTAGTCGTTGTAGAGCACCTCGACCTGCAGCGGCATCGTGTCGGTCTGGCCGCGGATATGGCCGGAGACGACGGAGACCGCGCCGAACTCGCCCATCGCGCGCGCGTTGCAGAGCAACACGCCGTAGAGCAAGCCCCATTTGATGTTGGGCAGGGTCACGCGCCAGAAGGTCGAGAAACCGCTCGCGCCCAGCGAGACCGCCGCCTCTTCCTCCTCGCGGCCCTGATCTTCCATCAAGGGAATGAGCTCGCGCGCGACGAAGGGGAATGTCACGAACATCGTCGCCAGCACGATGCCGGGCAGCGCGAAGACGATCTTGATGTCGTGATCGCGCAGCCAAGGCCCGAACCAGCCCGCCATGCCGAAGATCAGCACGTAGACGAGGCCGGAGATGACAGGCGACACCGAGAACGGCAGATCGATCAAGGTGACGAGGAAGCCCTTGCCCCAAAAATCGAACTTGGCGATGGCCCAGGAGGCGGCAACGCCGAACACCGCGTTGAGCGGCACGGCGATGGCCGCGACGAAGAGCGTGAGCTTGATCGCGTACCACGCATCCGGCTCCTTCAGCGCGGCGAGCGCCGCCTGCCAGCCCTGCGCCAACGCCTGGGTGAACACGGTGATCAGCGGCATCAGCAGGAACAGCACGATGAAGGCGATCGACATGATCGTGACGGTCAGCCGCGTGGCGAGCGAATCCTCGGTGGCGCGCCGGGGCATCAGCGCCTCGCCAGCAGCATGCGCTGGATCATGTTCAGCACGAGAAGGATGAGGAAGGACGCGACCAGCATGGTCAGGCCGATGGCGGCCGCGCCCGCATAATCGAATTCCTCCAGCTTGATGACGATGAGGAGGGGCGCGATCTCGGACTTCATCGGCAGGTTGCCGGCGATGAAGATCACCGAGCCGTATTCCCCGACCGCGCGGGCGAAGGCGAGCGTGCCGCCCGTTATCAGAGCCGGGAGCAGCGCGGGCATCACCACGCGGCGGAAGGTCTGCAGCCGCGTCGCGCCAAGCGTGGCGGACGCCTCCTCCGCCTCACGGCCGAGATCGGTTAGCATCGGCTGCAAGGTGCGCACGACGAAAGGCAGCCCGATGAAAGTGAGCGCGATGACGACGCCGAGCGGCGCGTAAGCCGCCTTGATGCCGAGCGCGGCCAGCGGTGCGCCGAGCCAGCCGTTCGGTGCATAGAGCGTGGAGAGCGCGATTCCCGCTACGGCGGTGGGCAATGCGAAAGGCAGGTCGACCAACGCGTCGATCAGGCGCTTGCCGGGAAATTCATAACGCACCAGCGCCCAGGCGACGGCGAGCCCGAAGACGATGTTGATGGCGGCGGCGATGGCCGACGCGCCGAACGAAAGCTCCAGCGCATGCAGCACGCGCGGCTGAGCGATGGCGTTCCACACGCCCTCCGCGCCCAGCGACCAGGGTCTTATCGCCAGCGCCGCCAGCGGAATCAGGATCACCACCGAGAGGTAGAAGATCGTGAAGCCGAACGTCAGGCCAAAGCCCGGCAGCGCGCTGGATTTTCTCCAGCGCGCTGTGACGAGGGACATCCTGGGAGGAAATGCCGCCGCCGTCATTTCGGCTTATAGATCTGGTCGAACACCCCGCCATCGGCGAAGTGCGTGGCTTGCGCCTTGGTCCATCCGCCGAAAACCTCGTCGATGGTATAGAGCTTGAGGTTGGGAAACTGCTTGGCGTGCGCCGCCGCCACCTGCGGATCTCGCGCGCGATAGTAATTCTTCGCCTCGATCTCCTGGCCTTCCTTGGAATAGAGGAAGTTCAGATAGGCCTCGGCCACCTTGCGCGTGCCGTGGCGATCGACGTTCTTGTCGACCACCGCGACCGGCGGCTCGGCGAGGATCGAGACTTTCGGATAGACGATCTCGAACTTGTCGCGGCCGAGTTCGTCCAGCGCGAGATAGGCCTCGTTCTCCCATGACAGCAGCACATCGCCGATGCCGCGATTGACGAAGGTCGTCGTCGAACCGCGCGCGCCGGTGTCGAGCACGGGCACATGGCCGTAGAGATTGGCGACGAAGGCCTTCGCCTTCTCCGGGCTGCCGCCCGGCGCGTTCTGGGCATAGGCCCATGCGGCGAGATAGGACCAGCGCGCGCCGCCGGACGTCTTCGGGTTCGGCGTCACCACCTGGATGCCCGGCTTCACCAGATCGGGCCAATCGTGGACCTTCCACGGATTGCCCTTGCGCACCAGGAACACGATGGTCGAGGTGTAGGGCGTGGAATGCTGCGGCAGGCGGCTCTGCCAATTGGCCGGCAGGAGCTGCGCCTTCTGCGCGATGGCGTCGATGTCATAGGCGAGCGCGAGCGTGACGACGTCCGCGTCCAGCCCGTCGATCACGGCGCGGCATTGCGCGCCTGAGCCGGCATGGCTCTGGTTGATCGTGACGGTGTCGCCGGTCTTCTGCTTCCACTGCGTGGCGAAGGCGGCGTTCTCCGCCTTGTAGAGTTCGCGTGTGGGATCGTAGCTGACGTTCAGCAGCGTGACGTTGGCCGCCTGGGCGCCGCTGGCGATCAGCGCCGTGGCCGCGACGAGGAGAGGAATCTTCCGCATGGATGCTCCTTGCAATTCCGGTCAGAGGGAGAGCTGCGCGCGCAGCGACACGTCGTCGAGCTCCGCGCCCGCGTTCCCGCCCGCCGCCGTCAGCCGCGACACGTCCACATGCTGGTAGTCGAGCACGAAGCGGATCGCATTGTTCGGGTACCAGTTCAGGCCAGCCGTCCAGATCTTCTGCTCGCCGCCGCGGATTCCGCCGGTCGGTGTGGCGTGTCCCGCAAGGCCGACATTGTCGTTAAGGTCCAGAACACTGTAGCGGCCCGCTAGTTCCCAGGCGCCGCGGCCGGCGTGGTCGAACGAAAAGGCATTGTCCGGTTTTGGGAGGCTGTAACTGCCGGTCGACGGGTTGTAGGGCTTGGTCTCGCGCGTCAGGACCCAGCTTGCCTGCAAGTACCAACCGTTGAAGGACGGGTCGGGCAGCGCGCTGGCGCGGCGCGTGACGTCGAAGTTGAAATAGCCGCCCTGCGCGTACAGATTGTGCCAGTTGCCGGCCGCTTCCACGCCCCATTCCAAGACTTTGCTGGCGTCGATCGTGCCGGTGTCGATGAGGCGAATGCTGTTGTCGTCGACATTGAGCTCGGGACGTTCGCGCAGGCGCACCGGACCGGGCGAACCCGCCCCCGCCGCGGAATCCGCGAGCTTGAAGATGTAGGTCGAGTCCGCGCCGATCGCGAGATTGGAGTCGCCGTCATGCAGTACGCGCCAGGCGAAGCGGCCGACCGCCGCCTGCTGCTCGTCGAATACGGCGCTGTCCTGCACGAGGTCGCCCGTGTAGGACGCGGCCACATAGTAGTCGTCGCCATAGGCGAAGAGCGTCGTGCCGTCGCGGCCGTCGGAGCCAGCGAGGCTGCGCGCCAGGTCGGTCGGCTGCGCGCGTTCCAGGAACATGAGGTCGGACGCCGAGGTCGTGTCGTCGAAGCTTTCCGGCGTCGGATAGGCGCCGATCTTCCAATGCATGGGACCGAGCCCGTCATATTGGATATAGGCGCTCGAGATAGCCGAGCCCTCGGTGCCGGAGCCGCCGAAATCGTAGATGAACTGGTAGGACCAATCCTTGAACAGCGTGCCCTGCACGCCCAGGCGCGCGCGGCGGAAATCGCTGCCGCTGGAGAGGTCGGTGCCCAAAGGCGCTTTTCCCTGCCCGTAATAGGCGGTGTCGAACTGCACCAGGGTGCGGATTTCGGCGGTGAAATCGCCGTCCGCTGTCTTGAAGCTCGGGCGGCCGTTCTTCAGCGAAACCAATACATCGCCCGGCTTCTGCGCCTGCGTCTGGATGTCGGCATATTGCGAACTCTGGCTGCGCTTGAGATCGACGACCTGCGAATTGAGCTCGTCGATCTGCTGCTGGATCTGCTCGATCTTCGTGGCGTTGTCGCTTGCCGGCGCGGCGGCTTGGGCCTGGGCAGCGAAGACGATGGCCGCGGCGCCCGCAAGCAGGCCCGCACGGAACTTCACAGACATGGATACCCCTCGAAAAACGTCCGAGGTCATTCCAACCCCTTAATCTCTACCGAGTCAATAGAGATTAAGAAGAATTGTCTTCCTCCCCCGCCGTTGCAGGGGAGGTGGATGGCGCGGCGAAGCCGCGACAGACGGAGGGGGGTGCGTGGGACCGCGAAGAACTAGCCCTGCACCGCCGCAGCCACCCCTCCGTCCGTCGCGGGCCTTGCCCGCGCCCGACACCTCCCCGCAAAGCGGGGGAGGAAGTAGAGCTAGCGAAGCCGGGGATTTTTCAGGACGGAGGCGAGCGTGCGGGATTCCAGGATGTCCGCGGTGGCGTCGCGCACGACGAGCAGTACCTTGCGGATGGCGCAGACGCTCTCGTCCACGCAATCGCCGCATTTCTGATAGGCCGTGACGCTCACGCAGGGCGCGAGCGCGAGCGGGCCGTCGGTCGTGCGGATGACGTCGGCGAAGGAGATGTCCTTGGGGTCGCGGCCCAGAAAATAGCCGCCTGCCCTGCCGCGCTGGCTGCGCACGATCCCGCGCTTCTTCAGCTCAAGCAGGATCTGCTCCAGGAATTTGCGCGGAACACTCGCCTCCTCGGCGATGTCGGCGATCATCATCGGCTCGTCGCCGCCATGGCGCGCCAACACCATGAGCGCATGCAACGCGTAACGGCCCTTCTGGGACAGCATCGGGATGAAATCTCTTAAGTCTATGGATTATATAGGCTTACTTCCGCTCATACACCACCGCGTTCCAATAGCGGGCGCGGTGCGACCCGGTCTGGACAAACCCGCGGCGCCGCAACACGCCGCCGATCAGGTAGTTGAAATAGCCGTGCGCCACCAGCGCGGCCGCGCCGTCCTTCCACGCCTTGGCGATCAGGATGTCGGCGGCGTCCGCGGCGCGCTTGCGCGCGCGACGATAGCCCTCGATCCTCGGCTTGAATCCCGCATACCAGAGCACCCGGCTCACCACCGCCCATTTCGTCACCTTCATCTTCAGGAGCGGGATTGGCGGCGAGGCGAGCGGCGCTTCGGCGAAGAGCGGATCGGCGATCAGCTCGGCATTGGGCGCCAGCGCCTTGGCGCTCTCCTCCGCGCGCTTGCGGCCGCTGGTGAACACGGCGGCGAGCTCGCCCAACAAATCCTGCAATTCCTCGGGCGGCGCGCTCTTGGGGTCGAGGCCTGACGCCTCATAAGCGTCGATATAATCGCGAAAACCGCGATGGCCGGTCTTCGGCGCCGGGTCGATGGCGGGCTGGCCATGCCGGATCAGGACGATTCGCATGCGCGGTCCGGGGTTTCCGGCGGCGTCCGGGACGGCTAGCTTCATGGTCAGAACATAGGAGTGGGGAAGCCGCGATGGAACAGGCAAGTCTCAAGGGCAAGGTGGCGATCGTGACAGGTTCGGCCACCGGCATCGGCGCATCGGCTGCCATCGGCCTCGCCAGGCGCGGCGCCCATGTCGTCGTCAACTACTCCAAGAGCGAGGCCGAAGCGCGCGAAACCGCGGATGCCGTAAAGGAAGCCGGCGGCGAGGTACTGGTCGTGCAAGGCAATGTCGCCGGCGACGCGGATTGCCGCAAGCTTGCCGCCGCCGCCATGAGCCAATGGGGCCGCATCGACATCCTGGTCAACAATGCCGGCACCACCAAATTCGCCACGCACACCGATCTCGATGCGCTCTCCGCCGAGGATTGGCAGGCGATCTATGCGGTCAACGTGATCGGTCCGTTCCAGATGGTACGCGCCTGCATCGAGCCGCTAAAGGCCAGCGGCGACGGCAGCATCGTCAACGTCTCCTCCATCGCGGGCGTCGCGGGCGTGGGCTCCTCCATCGCCTATGCCGCCTCGAAAGGCGCGCTCAACACGCTGACGCTTTCGCTGGCGCGCGCTTTCGCGCCTGAGATCCGCGTCAACGCCGTGTGCCCGGGCTATGTCGCGACGCCCTGGTTCAGCGGCCGCTTCGGCGCGGACAACGCCAAGCGCATCGCCGATCAACAGGCCGAGGCCAATCCGCTCAAGCGCGTCGCCTATGCCGACGACATCGCCAATACGGTGCTGTTCCTGGCGGGACCGGAATCGTCGAACATCACGGGCGAGATGATGGTCGTCGACAGCGGCTTGCACCTTGCGGTGATGGCCGGTGCGCGGCGATAGACGCTGAAATCGCCGCCCAATAAGGCAGCCCTTTGCCCAGCGATGCGCCAGCGATTGTTGCAATGCAACAACGCAGCATGGGAACTCGTCTTTTCCTATGAGATTCCTATGAATCCGGGCCCTGCCCCACATTGAGTTCATGCGCCCCGCGCCGCGAACCTAGCCGCAGACGTAACAAAGGGGCGCCCCCATGAGAGTTTCGCTGTTTGCCTTCGCCGCCGCGCTGGCCTTCTCCACCGCCGCCATGCCCGATCCGCTGCCTGTGCCGGCGATGACCGGACCGATCACGGCGAACGCCTCACCCAACTCCTTCAATGCCGGTTTCGGGACCGTCTATTGGGGCGCCTCCGTCACAGGGCTGGGCTACTATCAGACGAATGCGACGCACGGCTTTCCGGGCAATGGCGATTCGGGCATCGATCTCTCGAACGGCCAAGCGTGGCTCGCCAAGACCGACGGGCTGATCCAGTTCTACATCCAGGCCGGCATCTATTCGCTGCCCTCGCTCGGCGCGCCCTATATCCGCTCGTCCAAGATCACCACCAACACTTTCGGCGCGGTCCCGATCGGTTATGTCAAGATCGCGCCGGACGGAAGCGCCTGGTCGATCGAAGCGGGCAAGCTGCCGACCCTGATCGGCGCGGAATACACCTTCACCTTCGAGAACATGCAGATCGAGCGCGGCCTGCTCTGGAATCAGGAGCCGGCCATCAGCCGTGGCGTGCAATTGAACTACGCCTCCGGCCCGCTCTCGGCCTCGGTCTCGTGGAACGACGGCTACTACTCCAACACCTTCAGCACGCTGTCGGGCCTCGTCTCCTACGCGTTCAATCCGGCGAACACGCTGGCCTTCGCGGCGAGCGGCAACCTCGCCCATCCCAGCACCAGCACGTTCGTGACGTCGCCGATCCTGAACAACAGCCAGATCTACAACCTCATCTACACCTACAATTCCGCGCCCTGGCTGATCTCGCCCTACGTGCAATATCAGACCGTCGACTCGCACGGCTCGGTGCCGGTGTTCGTCAAATCGATGGACGATTGGGGCTTCGGCATCCTGGCCAACTACGCCGTGTCGGCGACCTTCAACATCGCCGGCCGCGTGGAGTATGAGACCTCGTCGGGCGGCTTCCCGGCGCTCGGCCAATTCCCGCTGCCCTTCGGCCCGGGTTCGAAGGCATGGTCCTTCACCGTCACGCCGACTTATCAGGTCAACAAATTCTTTGTCCGCGGCGAAGCCTCCTACACGACCTTGGGAAACTCCGTACCCGGCGTGCTCGAATTCGGCAAGAACTTCGACAAGGACAACCAATTCCGCGTCATGGTCGAGACCGGCGTTCAGCTCTAGCCCCAGACTGATCGGTCCGCGAGGCCCGCGCCCTGAGCTCCATGGGGCGCGGGCTTTCGCGCTTGAGGGGCCCAGACTTGCTAGGTTTGGCCGCCCGTGGAAACCTCGCCGCCTCGTAACGGGAGACGGCGCATGGGCGGGACTTTTCCGAAGGGCTTCCTCTGGGGCACGGCGACCGCCGCCCACCAGGTCGAGGGCGGCAACACCGCCAGCGACCTCTGGCTGATGGAGTGGATGAAGCCATCGCTGTTCGAGGAGCCCTCAGCCGACGCCTGCGACCACTACCATCTCTACCCGCAGGACATCGCGCTCCTGAAGGGCCTCGGCTTCAACACCTATCGCTTCTCCGTCGAATGGGCGCGCATCGAGCCGGAGGAAGGCTTCTTCTCCAAGGCCGCGCTCGACCACTATCGCCGCATGATCGCGACCTGCCATGCACTCGGCGTGACGCCGATGGTGACGTTCCACCATTTCACCGCGCCCTTGTGGTTCACGCGAGATGGCGGCTGGGAGACGCCCCAATCCGTCGACCGCTTCGCGCGCTATTGCGAGAAGGCGGGCGCGGCGCTGGGCGATCTGTTGCCTTATGTCTGCACCATCAACGAAGCCAACATCCCTATCATGGTGACGATGATGCGCCGCGCCGTGGGCATCGCCGGCGGCGGCGGCAGACGCGAGCGCGCGCTCACCGAAGCCGCGCGGCTCTGCGGCGGCGAGCCCGGCAAGTTCTCGCCCTATCTCTCGGGCGACGGCATCGCCAGCGCGCCCAATCTCATCGCCGCGCACCGCAAAGGTTACGATGTGCTCAAGGGCCTGACCAAAGGGCAAGTCGGCATCACGCTCGCGCTGAACAATTTCCAATGCGAGGAAGGCGGCGAGGAATTGTTCAAGACAGCCGACCACGCCATCAACGGCCAATTCCTCGAAACCCTGAAGGACGACGATTTCGTGGGCGTGCAGACCTACACGCGAGTCCGATTCGGCAAGACCGGCGTGCTCGCCCCGCCCGAAGGCGCAGAACGCACCCAGATGGGCTACGAATTCTATCCCGAGAGCCTCGAAGCCACGATCCGCCAGGCCGCCAAGGAAAGCGGCTGCCCCGTCATCGTCACCGAAAACGGCATCGGCACCGAGGACGACACGCGCCGCATCGCCTACACCGCCCGCGCGCTGGACGGCGTGCTCAACTGCCTCAAGGACGGCCTCGATGTCCGCGGCTACATCCACTGGTCCATGATGGACAACTACGAATGGCTGGAAGGCTACCGGCCGAAGTTCGGCTTGATCGAAGTGGACCGCACGACACAAGCGCGCAAGCCGAAGCCGAGCGCGTATTGGCTAGGCGGCGTGGCGAGGGGGAACCAAATCTGACCGATGGAAACCCGCCACGACAAATCGACCGACAGCCTCTATATTGAAGTACGCCCGCTGCCGTCACGCCGCACAGTCGAGATCGAACCGGACGTCATGGCCGATCTCGGCGAGGACGGACAACCCGTCGGCTACGACGTCCAACACGCATCGACAAAGCAGGAGTTCATAGCCGAGATGGAGCGAAAGAATGTCAAGGCATAATTAAAGCCAAAAAAGCACTGTGGAAAAGTTCGCTATTTGCGAATTTAGTTCTTGCAAATCCCTTTAATTGGCGCCAAGGTTCTGAGGCTTGGAAGATTCGGAAGGAAAAGTCATCACACCCTGGGTTGGCGATGCCAACTCGCGGAGGGGCAACCCTCTACCGCTTGGTTGCGGCACCCGGTCCTCCCCCTGAGGCCGGTCGCCCCGGCGAAGCGAGACCCGACAATGACGGTCGGGTCTCCGGCACTTTGGATTTAGCCGCCGTGTTCCGTCTCTCTGCTGGCGATGACCTCACTTTGCAATCGTGCGGAGTGAGCAGCAGGAGTGACAGAAATGACTGTAATCGAAGCCAAGCCGCGGCGGCGGCGATTGAGAAACGGGAGGAGGTGGCCGAAATGGCTGCGCGATCCCCGTCTGCTCAAGTGGGCCTTTATCGTTGGTCTTTACATCTGGCGCCTGTGGCGTCTTTGGAAGGAACTGACAAGCTCGCTCGATGGCTAGATCGCTTTCCACTGTGTCTCAAGAAATGGAGGAGGGAAGATGTTATCCGAAGCGCTTCGACTAATACGCGTCTTTCACGACGTGAAGCAAAATGACCTAGCGGATCGTTTCGGAATTTCTAAATCATATCTATCCGAAATAGAGAATGGCAAAAAATCACCATCCATCGAGATCATTGAGAAATATTCTTCAGAATTCCAGATACCAGCCTCATCTATTTTGTTTTTTTCCGAAAACCTGAGCGGTAAATCAAAGGCAGCGGACAAAGCGCGAGGTGCCATCGCAAAAAAAATACTGAACTTCCTGAAAATTATCGAGACTAGGACCCACGGCTATGTCGAAGAAAGCGCCTAAATATCATACCGAGCGAGATAGTCCCTTTTTTCGACTTCGGACACGCACCAAGTTGGCGGCGCTTCTGTTTGTCAGCCCAGAAAAGATGAATTCGCTCGCATCCGCGTTAGACCTTTACTATGACTTTCAGAAGCCGAAGACGGGCGGCGGCGTTCGACAGATAAGCGCGCCGCGTGATGACCTGAAATCTGTGCAAACCCGAATCGCGAATCTCTTGAGCCGCGTTGCGCCTCCGGATTACTTGTTTGCGCCTGTTTCGGGCCGATCATATGTTGACAACGCCGCGCGCCACATCGGGGCTACATCTGTTCATTTGTTAGATATCGAAGATTTCTTCCCCAGCTGTACAGCCAATAAAGTCATTTGGTTTTTTACAAAGCGAATGGAGTGTTCGCCAGATGTAGCGGTTATATTGCGTAATATTGTTTCTAAGAACGGTTCCTTGCCACAAGGTAGTCCTTGCAGCCCTATCCTCGCCTATCTCTGCTACGTCGATATGTGGGAAGCGATAGATAAGATCGTGCGAGAATGCGGATGCCACCTTAGTGTCTATGCAGATGATCTCACTATCTCAGGCCCTGTAGTGCCAGAAGCAGCGATTTGGGAAATCAAACGCACCCTTCGGAGACACGGGCACCGGTATAATGCCAGCAAGGAAAGAAAGAAGCATTTGAAAGCGGCTGAAATTACTGGCGTGATCCTTATTCGAGAAAAACTTCTCGCACCAAATCGCCAACATCAGAAGCTGCACGCGGTACGGAAGGAACTGATTGCTACAAAATCTCCAGCACATCGCGAGCTATTGAAAGCAAAGGTGCAGGGGCGCACAGCGCAACTGAAGCAGATCGTCGGAGCAAATCGGCATCCTTAGTGTCTACCGAAACACCGCCCGGTTCTTGTTGTCCTGCATCAGCATCGAGAACCCCGAGATCGTGTCGAGGCCCAGCCCGAGCGGCAATCCCGACTCCGGGTGCGGTTCGAGTTTGGCGTAAGCGGCGCTCGACACCTTTTCCCATTTGCCCGCCGGCTTCTTGATTTCGAGGTTCACCACGGTCGCCTTCAGCGACAGGCGCACGATGGCTTCGGTGGGACGGTTGGGGCGCGTCAGACTCGGACAGCCGGCCATCATCTGCCAGCCGTTGGAGAGCGCCCAGGCGGTGAGGTCTTCCTTGGTCATGAAGGAGGCTACGCCCCTTCGATCGCCTTGCGCAATTGCGCCAGGTTGAACGGCTTGCCGAGATAGCTCACGTCTTCCAGCCCCTTGTCGCCGGCGCCGGCTTCGGTGGAGTAGCCGCTGGCGATGATCACCTTGAGCTCGGGCCGGAGCTTGCGGGCTTCGGCGACGAGTTCGGTGCCGCGCATGCCAGGTAGGCCGAGGTCAGTCAGGAGCGTGTCGATCTCGGAGTCGGATTTCAGGATCTCGAGCGCGCTCGGGCCGTCCAGCGCCTCGGCATAGGCGTGGCCAAGCTCTTCGACCATGTCGACGGTCGTCATGCGGATCAGGGCTTCGTCCTCGACGATGAGGATCTTGCGGGCGCTGCTGTCGGTGACGCGCCTGTCCGTTTGCCGGGTCGTGGCCTCTGTCGCGGCGGCGGGCGGCGGCGCGGCCGGCGCGGACTCCAGCATCTGGCGCAATTTGCGGGCGAGATCATCCTTGCGGTACGGCTTGGACAAAAGCACCACATCGTCGTCGAGCTGACCGTTGTGGACGATGGCGTTCTGCGTGTAGCCCGAGGTGAACAGCACCTTGATGCCCGGCACCAGGTCCTTCGCGCGCCGTGCGAGCTCGCGGCTGCCGACCGGCCCCGGCATCACCACGTCGGTGAACAACAGATCGATCTTCGGATTCTTCGACAGGAATTCCAGCGCCTGCAGCGCGCCGTTGGCGCTCGCCACCGCATAGCCGAGCTCCGATAACAGGTCGATCACGGCGGCGCGCACGCCGTCGTCATCCTCCACCACCAGGATGCTCTCATTGCCGCCCTGGATCGGCGCCGACAGGGTCGGCTCGACGCGCTCCTGCGGCTTGCGCGAGCGCGGCAGATAGAGCTTGATCGCCGTGCCGTGGCCGGTCTCGCTGTAGATCTTCACGTGGCCGCTCGACTGTTTCACGAAGCCATAGACCTGGCTCAGGCCCAAGCCCGTGCCCTTGCCTTCCGGCTTGGTGGTGAAGAACGGATCGAAGGCGCGCGCCATCACATCGGCCGGCATGCCCGTGCCGGTGTCGGTGATCGCGATCATCACATATTGGCCGGCGTTCACTTCGGCATGCGCCGCGGCGTAGTCGTCGTCGAGATAGGCATTGGCGACCTCGATGGTGAGCCTGCCGCCGTCCGGCATTGCGTCGCGTGCATTGATGGCGAGGTTGAGGATCGCGTTCTGGAGTTGGTTCACGTCCACCATCGTGTTCCACAACCCGCCGGCGACGATGCTCTCCACCTCGATGCGCTCGCCGAGCGTGCGGCGAAGCATGTCGGTCATGTCCTGCACCAGCCGGCCGGGATGGATCGAGCGGGACTCGAGCGCCTGACGCCGCGCGAAGGCGAGCAGTTGGGCCGTCAGCCGCGAACCGCGCTCGACCGCGCCGATGGCGGCCTGGAGGCGTTCGGCGGTCTTGTGATCGGCCTTGGCGTCGGCCACCGCGAGGTCGAGATTGGCGCTGATGATCTGGAGGAGGTTGTTGAAGTCGTGCGCCACGCCGCCGGTGAGCTGGCCTACCGCTTCCATCTTCTGCGCCTGACGCACCGTCGCCTCCGAGCGCACACGATCCGTCACATCCGCTGCGGCGACGAGGAACCCGTCCGCGCCGATCCCGGCCTTGTAGACGTCGAGCGTCGAGCCGCCGCGCTGCAGGCGCGCATAGTGCTGGCGCATATCGGGCGCGGTCTGCGGCACTTCGTCGAACCGGGCGCGGTCGAGCTTCTCGTCGATGGTGCGGAACTCGCTGAGCGCCGTGCCCATCGCCGCCAGCGTCCCGGGAAAGTCCATCAGGCGGAAGAATATCTCGTTGAACGCGGCGATCCTGTCAGTCGCATCGAACACCACCACGCCGTCGCGGATGTTGTCCAAGGTCGCCTGCAGGATGCGCGCCTGGCGCGCGCGGATCGCCTCGCTCAGCGCCAACCGGACATTGTTGCGCACCAGCATCGCACCGGCGACCAGCAGCACGATCAGCGCCAGCGCCGTCAGCAGCACGGCGGTCAGGATCTCGTTGCGCTCCACCGCGCGGCGCGCCTGGATGCGCTCGCCGAGCAGGTGCTTCTCGTCGGAGAGCGCCATGGCGATGGCGGTGCGCGTCTCGTCCATCATCACCTTGCCCTGATCGAGCAGCGGCAACAGATCGGGCGTCGCCAGCGGTTCTTGCGAACCGACTGCAAGACCCTGGTCGAGGACCTTGAACCGGTCGTCGAGCAGCGCGCGGAGCTGGTGGACGCGGAGCTGCTGAGCCGGATTGTCGCGTGTCAGAATTTGGAAATGGCTGAGGTCACGGTCCAGCCGGGCGCGAGCATCATGGTAGGGCTGGAGATAGCTCTGCCGCTTGGTAAGGAGATAGCCGCGCTGGCCGGTCTCGGCGTCGGCCGCGTCACCTAGCACGGTGCGCAGCGAATCCATCACTTCATAGGTATGGGTGACCCAGCCCTGCTCGGTCCGCTCATCGGATGCAAAGGTAAAGAGGGCGTAGGCCGCCAAGCCCAGCACCGCCAAAATCGGGATTGCCCCCAACAGGATCGCGCGATTGGCGCTCAAAACCAGATCCACCCCACTTCCGCCGGACGATGAACGCGAGTCCACAGGATAGGTTCCGCCGATGTGAGAAGAATCCCCGAGAGAACCCTAGCGGAAGCGGACGCCCGCCGGGAGGCCGGGCGAAATTGGTCGGAGAGAGAGGATTCGAACCTCCGGCCCCCACGTCCCGAACGTGGTGCTCTACCAGGCTGAGCTACTCTCCGGCCCCCTAGGAGGGGCGGCTTATAGCGAGCGCTTTCCCGGGGTGCAACCCGGACGGCACGCAGCCGAGGTCGCGGTTCCTCCGGCGGTTTTGCGAGCCCGTGGTCCTTGCCGGGCGGCGGGACGGCTGGCATGGAGCCGCATGATCCTCGTCGGCCAATATGACTCGCCCTATACCCGCCGCGTTGCCATCTCCCTGATGGTGCTGGGCATCCCCTATGAGCACGACACCCGCTCGGTGTTCGGCGATTTCGACTCCATGCGGAAGACCAATCCGCTCGGCCGCATCCCCTCGCTGGTGCTGGACAACGGCGAGGTGCTGATTGACAGCGCCGCCATCCTCGACTGGCTGGACGAGACGGTCGGGCCCGAACGCGCGCTTTTGCCGCCCAAAGGTGCGCCGCGCCGCAATGCGCTGCGCCGCATCGCGCTCGCCAACGGCGCGGTCGACAAGATAGGCGGCGGGGCGAACTACGAGAAGCTCATCCGTCCCGCCCGCTATCGCTGGCCCGAATGGATCGAACGCGTGACGGTCCAGGGCGCGGGCGCGCTCGCCGCGCTGGAAGAAGAAGCCTGGCCGGCCGACGCCCCCATCGATCAGGCCCAGATCACCACCGGCTGCGCGCTGGACTACATCGCCATGACCGCGCCGGAACTCCTGCCCGAAGGCCGCTATCCCAACCTCGACGCCGTGCTGACCCGCCTGCGCAAAAGGCCCGAATTCACGACCACGTCCTGGACCTCCTACGCGGTGCCGCGGGCGGATTGAAAGCCCGGGAGGGCCCGAGTATGGTCCGCGCCCTTGTTTAGGATTGTCGCTCAATCTGACCCGAACCGCGTCACACTTCGGGGGATTGCGCTCTGGTGGGGCGTCGCCAAGCGGTAAGGCACCGGATTTTGATTCCGGCATTCGGAGGTTCGATCCCTCCCGCCCCAGCCAACCTAACGCATGCGCGCCATGCGCGCACCGACGGCGTTGCTAAGCACCTGATCCTGCGGCGCAATTCGAGCGCGCCCCGGCGCCCCAAATCATAGGTTGAACGCCAGCGGTTCGCGCCCAATGTGAGCCGGATGTCAGGGGGCATCGGACATGCGCACAATTCTGATCGCCGGCCTGTTGCTGGGCCTGGTGCAAACAACCTGCGCCGCGCCACCGGCGACGGCGCAGGATGTCGACACAAAGCTCCAGGCGATCTTCAAGGATGCGAAGATTCCCGGCGCGCAAGTGGCCCTGGTCGAGAACGGTCGGCTCACCTATCTCAAATCCTACGGCCATGCCGACGTGGCGAAGAAGGTTCCCGTCACGGACGATACGGTGTTCCGCGCCGGCTCGATCTCCAAGAGCTTCACGTCCATCGCGATCATGACGGCGGTGGAGGACGGCAAGCTTCGCTCGACGGCAAGCTCGCCGACCTCGCGCCCGAGGTGAAATTCCTCAACCCCTGGGAGAAGACCGATCCGGTGCGGTTGGTGAACCTGCTCGAACACTCGACGGGCTGGCCGGATATCTCGCTGCGCGTCCTCAATATAGACCGGAAGGACTGGTCCGTGCTGCGCGGCGTCCAGGAGACGAGCCCGGAATTCGTCTCGCGCTGGGCGCCCGGCCACTTCACCGTTTACAACAACGCCGGGCCCGCAGTCGCGGCGGCGATCCTCGAGAAAGCCGCGCAGCAGCACTATGAGGACTACATGAAGGCGCGCGTGCTGCGTCCGATGGGAATGGCGAGCGCCGATTTCGACCTGCCGCCCGCGCTCGCTGCGCGCATCGCCACGAGCTACGCGCCGGACGGAAGCATAGCACCCTATCAGTATATCATCCTCAAGCCCGCCGGCTCGCTCAACACCGATGCGCGCCAGCTCGCGCAACTCATCCGCCTGATGCTGGGGCGCGGCACGGTGGACGGCCATCGCGTCCTGTCGCCGGGCTCGGTGGCGCGTCTCGAACGCGGCGAATCCAATCTCGCCGCGCCTTATGGATTCACGCAAGCCTATGGGCTCGGCAACGCACCCTTCCCCGAGAAAGGCGTCAGCTTCCGCGGCCATAACGGCCAGATCGACGCCTTCACCGCGGTGGAAGGGTACAGTGTGCGCTGCAATTGCGGCTATGTCGTCATGGCCAATGGCGGCTCGGAATCGGCCGCGGATTTCGGCAGCCCGACCGCGACCTTGATCGAAGCCTATCTTACCCGCGGCATGAAGCCCGAGCCTCCGCCGACCGTCGCGGCGCCCGAGGCGACCTTGGCGAAATATGACGGCTACTATCGCGTCATCACGCCGCCCAACGATCTCGTGCGGCCGTTTTCCGACGTGCTCAGCTTCACGCGCATGCGCGCGGGCCACGGTAAGCTGACCATGACGGGCCTGGGTGGCACGAACGATTATTTGCCGGTCACCGATCATCTTTTCCGCCGCGCCGACCGCGAAGAGCCCGGCGCCGCCTTCGTCGAGAAGGACGGAGAGATCTATCGCATCAACGCCCTCAACGCGGCGGTGCGCGTTCCGGGCTGGCAGATGGCGCTCTACGCCCTGATCGCGGCGCTCGTGGTGACTGGACCAGTCGTCGCGCTTTTGCTCGGCATCGCCTGGCTGGCGCTTCTGTTCGGGAAGCGCCACGAGACGCGCCACCGTCTCGGCTATCGGATATTGCTGCTGCCGCTGCTGTCCTTCGCCGCGCTGGTGGCGACCTTCGGCATGGCCCTCGCGCAGATCGCGGGCTCGGGCACATCGGCCATCGCGACCATCGCCAGCCCCACGCCCTACGCTATCGCGATCTTCGTCTTCAGCCTCGCCTTCCCGATCCCTGCCTTGGCCGGGCTCTGGACGAGCTGGCGCGCACGGGACGTCGCGCCTATCGCGCGTGGCTATATCGCGGCGTTCTCCGCGGCGCTCATTGCGGTATCGGTCTATGCCCTCTTGATCGGCTGGGTCGGCATGCGGATCTGGACGATGTGACTATTTGAACACCAGCCCGATGGTTTCCGCGACGCAGGCGGGGCGGTCCTGGCCTTCGATCTCGATGGTCATCTCGCTGATGATCTCCATGCCGCTGCCGCGCGGCGCGACGGAAAGCACTTTCTGGCGGCCGCGCACGTTGGAGCCGACCGGCACCATGCTGGTGAAGCGTACCTTGTTGGAGCCATAGTTGATGCCGCGGCTGACGCCGGTGACGCGCAGTATCTGCGCGCTCAGCATCGGAACCAGAGACAGCGTGAGATAGCCATGCGCGATCGTCTTGCCGCCGGGCAATTCCGTCTTGGCGCGCTCGACATCGATATGGATCCATTGATGGTCGCCGGTGGCGTCGGCGAATTTGTTGATCCGGTCCTGATCGATCGTCACCCAGTCGGAAGCGCCGATGTCCTGGCCCACCAGCTTGGATAGATCGTCGAAGGCGATGGTCTGCATTTCAGTCTCCGTTTGCGCGTGTCAGACGATGCGGGATTCGCGTTTGCCCCAATAGCGGTCGCGGATGAGGCGCTTATAGAGCTTGCCGGTTGCGTGGCGCGGCAATTCCTGTTCGAAATCGACCGAGCGCGGGCATTTGATGGGCGACAATTGCTCGCGGCAATAAGCCATGAGCTCCTCGGCCAGCGCGGGCCCTGCGTCGCTCCAGCGCGCGGGCTGCACCACCGCCTTCACCTCCTCGCCGAAATCCTCGTTGGGCACGCCGATCACAGCCACATCCGCCACGGCGGGATGGCCGATCAGGATGTTCTCGGCTTCCTGCGGGTAGATGTTCACCCCGCCGGAGATGATCATGAAGGCCTTGCGGTCGGTGAGGTAGAGGAAGCCGTCGGCGTCGAGCTTTCCGACATCGCCAAGCGTCGACCAATTGTCGTGGGCGGGATGGCGCGACTCCGCCGTCTTCTTCTTGTCGTTGTGATATTCGAACTGGGTCTGGCTTTCGAAGTAGATCGTGCCCGCTTCGCCGACCGGCAACTCATTGCCCTCGTCGTCACAGATATGGATCGGGCCGAGCAGCGATTTGCCGACGGTGCCCGGATGGTTCAGCCAATCGGCGCTGCCGACATAGCAGAAGCCGTTGCCCTCGGTGCCGGCGTAATACTCATGGATCACCGGGCCCCACCACTCGATCATCTTGCGCTTGACCGCGACCGGGCACGGCGCCGCGGCGTGGATCGCGGACTTCATGCTCGTCACGTCGTATTTCAGGCGCACCTCCTCCGGCAGCTTCAGCATGCGCACGAACATGGTCGGCACCCATTGGCTGGCATTGGCCTTGTATTTCTCGATGTCCTTCAGCGCCTGCTCGGCATCGAAATGCTCCATCGCGATCACCGTGCCGCCCAAACGATGGACCGTCATGCAATAGCGCAGAGGCGCGGCATGGTAGAGCGGCGCAGGCGAGAGATAGATCGAGTCCGCGCTCAACCCGAACAGCATCGTCACGATGGTGAGGAGCGCATTCGGCGCATCGATAGGCAGGCCGGACAGCGGCACGCGCACGCCCTTCGGCCGTCCCGTCGTGCCGGAGGAATAGAGCATGTCGGCGCCGGCGATCTCATCGGCGACGCGCTCTTTCGGCATCGCGACCAAGACGTCTTCCCAGTTTTCATAGCCTGGGATCGCGCCGCCGACGGCGAAGCGCTTAACATGCGGCAAGAGCGCCGCGACCTCCTCGCCCACCTTGGCGAGGCCGGCGGAGACGAACAGCACCTTCGCGCCGCAATCCCTGGCGATGTATTCGACCTCACCCGCCGTCAATCGCGAGGACACGCAGGTGTAGTAAAGCCCGGCGCGCTGCGCGGCCCAGCAAATGGGCAGGAAGTCGATATTGTTCTCCATGAAGATCGCGATGCCGTCGCCCGGCTTGAGCCCAAGCTTGCGGAACAATTGCGCCCCCTGGTTGGAGCGGTCCTCAAGCTGACGGTACGTAAGCGTCTCGCCCGAGCCGGCCATGATGATCGCCGGTTTGTCGGGCGTCGTCTGCGCGATGACGGTGGGATGCACGGCGTTTACCTCGAATGGCTTTGTTCCAATTTACGAAATGGCAGCGCTCGCGCAAACCCTGCGTTGACCGGGCGGAAGGCCCGCGCTCAAATGCCCGCATGACGCAACCGGTCCGCAAGCTGGCGCCGATGCCCGACGGGGCGATGTCCGAGCTCGAATGGGCCGGGCCTGGCGGGGTGAAAGGCGCGCCGCTGCTGCATTTCGCCCATGCCACGGGCTTCAACGCCGAGACCTATCAGAGCCTGCTCGCGCCGCTCAGCGAGCGTTTCCACATCCATGCGAGCGACGCGCGCGGCCATGGCCTCACGGTGATGGGCGTGGCGCCGGGACAGCCCAAGGGCTGGACGATCTATCGCGACGATCTGCTGCGTTTCCTCGACGACATCGGCGGCAAGCCGCTCATCCTAGCCGGACATTCCATGGGCGCGGTGGTGAGCCTGATGACCGCCGTCGTGCGGCCCGATCTGGTGCGCGGGCTGGTGCTGATCGAGCCTGTCTTCGTTCCCGCGGCCGCGATGCGGCTTGCGAATTTGTTGCATCATCTTCATCTGCGCCGCCAGGAGCCGTCGCTCGCCGACCGCGCGGAGCGCCGCCGCGACACTTTCGCCTCGATCGACGCCGCCTTCGACGCCTATCGCGGCCGCGGCGCCTTCCGCACATGGCCTGAAGAGACGATCCGCGACTATCTCGACGGCGGCATGATCCTCGACACCAAGACTGGGTTCGCCCATCTCACCTGCACGCCCGCCTGGGAAGCCGACACGTTCCGCGGCGCGCCGCTCGGCGCCGCCAAGCTCGCGCGCCTGGTGCGCTGCCCCGTCACGCTGATCCACGGCGCACAGGGCACCGCGCCCGCCAGCGAGGTGAAGCGCTTCCTCGACTTCCATCCCAAGACGCGCGTGGTCAAGGTCGAAGGCGCGACGCACTTCCTGCCGATGGAATTCCCGGACGTGGTGCGCGACGAAATCAACCGGCTCGCGGATTTCCTCCGCCCACATGTCGCGACCGCGAAAGCGGCGTAGACCGCCCCGTTTTGTGTTCAGCCGGTCTGCGAAAGCCGCGCGATCAACTCGCCGGTCGAGAAGCCCAGCGCCTCCAGCCGTCCCGACCGCGCCAGCACCGCCAGCCCCACGAGGCTCGCGGCCGTGAGCACGACATCGGCCTGCTGCTCGCGGCTGTCGACCGGGCTGCCCGACGCATCCGACAGCGCCTTGAGCGCCGTGATCAGGCGTCCGTTGAACAGCCGCTCGATCGCGCTGTCCATCGGCAGGGCGGACGAGGCCGCCGCGATGGTCTCCGTCTTGCTGAGATGATCGAGCGCTGCGGTTGCCGCTTCCGCGAGCCCATCCGCATCGCGCATCGCATGGGACAAGGCGGTGAGATCGTCCGCCGCCAGCGCCACCAGCATCTCGTCCTTGTTGCGGAAATAGCCGTAGAGCGCCGCCGGCGCGAAACCCGCTTCGGCGGCCACGCCGCGCAGCGAGAACTCCCGCGCACCCTCGCGCTCCGCCACCTTGCGCGCGGCGGAGAGGATCGAGGCGCGGGTGGCGCTATGTTCCTTCGCGCGACGCTCCGCGCGGGCAACCGATTCCATCAGGGGATGGTAGAGCGATTCTCAGCTATCGCTCATGGGCATTGGCGCGCTGTCCGGTACAGGATGAGGGATACGGACGGGATCGCTCGAATCGGATCGCCTCGAAGCAGATCGACAAAAGAAATGAGGACGTCGACGATCACCGTAACGGACATGACGATGCTCAGCACCGCCAAGGCCGCCGCAATTGCATAGGCTGGGGGGCCGAACACCACGAAGATGGCCGCCACTATCAGCGCCGCAGCGCCTATCGCTATCATGGCCACCTGCACAACGTCCCGGCAACTCGTGCAAAACATGTCAGCCGCATCTCCTGAATGTCTCAATCGGGAAATCAAAACCGTATCCGGCAGTGCGTTCGCGAAGTCCACGAAGGCGCGCGCCGCGGCATCCGTGTCCTGATCCACTTCCGGCATGACCCGAATTTCACAGCTGAACGGCCCAGCGTCCGACGCCGAAACCTCCACCCGCCATTCGCCCGGCTTCGGCTTGCCCACATAGACGACACGAAATACTCGCCTCTGGAACCCAAGTATTCGTAGGTTTTCAAATTATTCATGACACATCCCTCAAATATCTATGCGCCACTTTACCTCGGAAATAAAAGGAAGGCTAAGTATAGTTTATCAGAGTCCCAACTGCCGCGCCGTCAGATCGCGCAGGATTTCCTCGCTGCCGCCGCCGATGGCGTTGACGCGGACCTCGCGATAGATGCGCTCGACGCGGCTGCCGCGCATGTAGCCGGCGCCGCCCAGGATCTGCATCGCCTCGCGGGCGCAGAATTCGAGGGTGAGCGTCGCCTGCACCTTGAGCATGGCGAGATCCGCCGCCGGACGCTCGCCCTGCATCACCCGCCAGGCGCACATTTCGAGATAGGCGGTGGTCGCGTTGATCTGGCGCAGCATCTCCGCGATCTTGTGGCGGATGACTTGGTGATCTGCCAGGCGCTTGCCGAAGGTGGTGCGCGCCTGCGCCCATTTCACGGCCTCCTCCAGGCATACGCGCGCGGAGCCACAGGCGCCCGCCGCCATGCCCAGCCGCTCACCGTTGAAATTGTGCACGATGCCGAGGAAGCCCCGGTTCTCGCCGCCGATGAGGTTCTCCGCCGGCACGCGCACCGAATCGAAATAGACTGCCGCCGTGTCGGACGCCCACCAGCCCTGCTTCTTGAGCAAGGTGCGCGAGACGCCGGGCCTGTCCGCCTCGATCAGGATCAGCGAGATGCCTTCCAGCCCCGGCCCGCCGGTGCGCACCGCCGTGGTGAAATAATCGGCGCGCATGCCGCCGGTGATGAACATCTTGGAGCCGTCGATCGTGAAATGGTCGCCATCGCGCTTTCCGCGCGTCTTGAGCTGCGCCACGTCCGAGCCGCCGGAGGGCTCGGTGATGGCCAGGCTGATATGCTTGTCGCCCGCCAGGACCGGCGGCGCGATCTTCTCTTTCATCGCATCGCTGCCGGCGGCGAGGATCGGCGGCAAGCCGATGCCGTGCACCATCAGGCTCGCGCCGATGCCTCCGGCGCCGATGCGCGACATCTCCTCGCTCGTCACGATGCCATGGAAGCGGTCGAGCCCTTCGGCGATGCCGCCATACTGCTCGGGATAGCCCATCCGCGTCAGGCCGAATTCCGACGCGGTCTTGTAGAGCGAGAGCGGGATCTCGCCCGCTTCCTCCCACTCCTCGACGTAAGGCACGATCTCGCGCTCGATGAAGCGGCGCAGTTCGCGCCGCCATGCGTGATGGGTCTCCGTCAGGAACGGCGAAGGCGGACGCGTGGAATCGAAGTCGATCGTGACGCCTTTGGGCATCCTACCGCCCAGACTCTATTGCTTTGGGCATTTCGACTTGTCGGAGTCGCTCCGCATGCAATAGGCCGTCTGCGCGGCGTGGAACATGTTCACGACCTTCTCTTCGCGGTCGATGCTCTGGTTGAAGAGGTGGTCGGCTTCCTGCTTCTGGCTCTGCAGGTCCTTGATCTTGTCCGCGTCCTTCACCTTGTCGAGGCTCGCGATCGCGCCCTGTGTCTGGCTGCCGACCTTGTCGGTGCAGTCGCGATAGGTCTTCAGGTCCCCCTGCCAATGCTTGATGTCCTGGAAGGCGTCGTGCAGCGCGGTCTCGGCGTCGGCCGCCGACTTCGACGCCATATCCGCGGCCGTCGGCATCGCCGGCTCGAAGGGGATGCTGCCGCAGGAGATTTCCGCCCAGGCCGGGGCGGACGAAACGAGCAGGACGGCGGCGGCAAGACCAAGCTTCTTCAACAACATGGAAACTCCCCAGGAACGGACACAGGCCGGGAGTGAAGCACGGGACCGGGCGCGGATCAAACCTCCGCCGCATAGGGCGGCGCGGGATCGTACTCCATGGCGCGCTGGACCATCCGCGCCGTGGCCGGGCTGTGAATCTGGCCGGTCAGCCACAGCGCCATGTCGATCCCGGCGGAGACGCCCGCCGAGGTCACCACATTGCCGTCGCGGACATAGCGGATGTTTTCCAACACCTCGGCGGCTTCCTTGCGCTCACGTAAGGCTTGGATGAAGCCCCAATGGGTGGTGACGCGCTTACCCTTGGCCGGGCCCGCCGCCGTCAGCAGCATCGCGCCGGTACACACGCTTGTGATCCAGGTGCAGCCGGCGGCGGTCTTGGCGATCCAGGCGAGCAGAGCCTCGTTCTTCACTTCGCGCCGCGTGCCCTGCCCGCCGGGGATCAGGAGCACATCGAGCGCCGGGCAATCGGCGGTGGTGACATCGGGCAGCACGCGCATCGCCTTGGCGCAGCGCACGGGGTCGGATTTCTCCGCCACCAGCATGATCCGGTGCGGACGCTCGTTGCCCGTATGCGCCATCACCTCATTGATCATGGTGAAGACTTCCCAAGGGCCGACGAAATCCAATTCCTCCGCGTCGTCGAAAACCAGAATGCCGATGTTCATGACCGTGTCTCCTGTGCTGGTGCTGGCGCTTGCCGAGCCATAGCTCGCGTCGGGCGATCCGCCTTCGCCCTTTGGGCTTCGGCGCGACCAGCCTTCTCTCGCTTTGCGAGCGAAGGCTGGAAGCGGGCGCGGAACTGCGCCGGCGCGATCTTGAGATGACGCTGGAAGGCCCGCCGCATCCGCTCCTCCGATCCGAAGCCCGCGCGGGCCGCGATGGTCTCGATCGGCAGGTTGGACGCGGTGAGCTGCCGCCGCGCCGCGTCCAGCCGGGCGCGCGCGACGAACGCCGCCGGCGTCTCGCCCGTCTCCTTGCGGAAGATGCGCGCGAAGCTGCGCTCGCTCATGGCGGCGCGGGCGGCAAGCGTGGCGACGTCGAGCGCGCCGTCGATATGTTCGGGAATCCAGCGCAGCAAACTCGCGAGCTTGCCCTTGCCATGCGCCTCCGCGGCCAGGTGGACGCTGAATTGCGATTGCCCGCCTGGGCGCATCAGGAACATCACATGGCGGCGCGCGATGGCGAGCGCCATGTCGTCGTCCCAATCCTCGCGCACCAGGGCGAGTGCCAGGTCCATCCCTGCGGTGACGCCGGCGGAGGTCCAGATCTTGCCGTCGCGCACGAACAGCGCATCAGGCTCGACCGTGACGTCCGGATAATATTTCGCGAGCAGGCCGACCGAGCGCCAATGCGTCGTCGCCCGCTTGCCCTTGAGCAGCCCCGCGGCCGCCAGGAAGAACGCGCCCGAACAGATCGACACGACGCGCCGCGCCCGTTTCGCGCCCTCCCGCACGGCTTTCATCATCGCGGGATCGCGCAGGGCATTCTCGATATTGCCGCCGGAGATCATCAACGTGTCGATGGTGCGCGGCAGCGCCGCGTAATCGCCGTCGGCATCGAGGCGCAAACCGCCGGAGGTGACGACCGGTCCTTTCTTCTCAGCCAGCAGGGTTAGCGCATAGGCGGGCGTAGGACGCTCATCGTTCACGGCGGCGAGAATCTGCATCGGCCCGACGACGTCGAGCACCTGCGCGTCCTGGAAGGCCAGCATCACGATCTGCTTCATTCCGCCAATCTAGCGGCTGCCGATCATGGCGGAAATGACAATCATCCAACTTTTCCTGCCAAAGACACCGCGAAGCCCGGCACCGGCTGTCCCGCCTCGCTGCGCGGCGAACAGGTGACGAGGCTTGCGACCTCCAAACCCGCCTTGTCCGCGGCCTCGCGCAGATAGGCCTCCGAATGCCGCCAGCGCCGTTTAGGGCCGAGCTCGAAGCTCTCGCCGTCCTTGCTTTCGACGGTGAAGAGAAAATTGCCGGCCAGACACTTGGCGACGCTGGCGAACACCGCCGCGAGATCGCCGAGATAGACCAGCGTGTCGACGGCAACGATGAGATCGTAGCGGCCGTCCAGCTTCTCGATATCGCCGACGATGAGGCCGTCATAGATGCCCCGCGCACGCGCCTTCTCGATCATCGCGGGGCTGAGGTCGATCCCGTCCAGCCGCGCCGCGACATCGCGGAAGGCCAATCCGCTCAAGCCGGTGCCGCAGCCGAGATCGAGGACAATGAGGCCATCCCGCGCGATGGTCAGGTCGAACAGCTCGCGCAGGACCTGCGGCGCGCGATAGCCGAGCTGGCCGATCATCCGCGCGTCGTAATCGGTGGAGAACTGGTCGAAGAGATGGCGCACATAATTCGCGTTCGAGCGCGGCGCGGCTTTCATCGCCTGCGCGCGCGCAACGATCTCGTCGTCGTCGAATGCCTCCAGCGCCTTGTCCGGCTCGCCAGCTTCGAGCCACGCAAGCGCCAGGCCGCGACGCGCCGCGTCACTGTCCGGATCGCGACGCAGTGCGCGCTGGAATTCGCCGATGGCCGTGGGCAGCAAGTCCGCCGCCAGCATCGCCTCGCCCAGCGCCACGGCGACCACCGCCACGTCGGGATGAAGCGATGCCGCCTCGCGCGCGACCATGAGCGCGGCCTGCACATCGCCCGCCGCGCTCAACGCCCGCGCTAAGGTCAGCCGCATCAGCAAGCCGCCGCGGCCCGCTTCCAGCAGTCCGTTCAGGAACGACGCGGCCTCCGCCGCGCGGCCGGCTTCGATCAGGTCGTCGGCATGGGCGATGGGATCAGCTTGCAAGCGTGCATTTACCGTTGTTGATCACCGTGACGTCGCGCTCCTTTAGCTTGCAGCGGAAGGACACGACCCCGCCGTCCACCCACATCTCCGTCACCACCGTTTCGCCGGGGAATACGGGCGCGGAGAAGCGCACGTCGAAACCCGTGATCTTCGTCGGATCGTATTTGCAGACGGTCGAGATGATCGCACGGCAGGCGGTGCCGTAGGTGCACAGCCCATGCAGGATCGGGCGCGGGAAGCCCGCCATCTTGGCGAAAGCGGGGTCGCGGTGCAGCGGATTGCGGTCGCCCGACAGCGCATAGATGAAAGCCTGGTCGGAGCGCGTGTCGCATTCCTGTACGAGATCGGGCGCGCGCGTCGGCAGGATATGCGGCTCAGGCGCACCGTCCTTCGGCCCACCGAAGCCGCCATCGCCGCGCGCGAAGATGGTCGAGACCAGCGTGCAGAGCTTGTCGCCCGACGACTTCTCCTTGATTACGCGTTCGGTCACGATCACCGCGCCCTTGCCCTCGCCCTTGTCGAAGACGCCGAGCACGCGCTCGTCCGACAGCGTCTCGGCTATGACGGGAAGCGGCTTGTGCATCTGCAGCCGCTGTTCGCCATGCACCACCATCATGTAGTTGATGCCCGAGCGCATCAGCGTGCTGGAACGGCCCCAACCGATCACCGTGGCCATGGTCGGCACGGTCTTGAGGTTGTTCTCATAGACAAAGGGCAGCTCGTCCATGTTCATCGGATCGCGCATGAAGCCGATGCCGAGCGCGTAGAGCATCGCCTCGCGGTCGCCATAGCTCGCTTCGACGCCGGTGGACGTCGCTTGCATCAGCTCGTCGTAATTGATGGGCATGGCATGCTCCTGTTCGCACGGGATTTCGGTCGCTAATGTGTTAGCGCGAAGAAGGACCGCCGCCAATGCCCAATCCGATACCCAATCCGCCGGACATACGCCTCGCGACGCCGGACGACGCCGTCCTCATGGCGGCGTATATGCATAGGCTGCGCGCCGAGGTGCGCGACGGCGGGCTCGACACCGTGCCCTGGCGCCCACCGCCGACGGACGAGCAGGAACACGATTACTTGCGCAAGACGCTGGATAATCCGCGTGCATGCCTGTTCATCGCGCTCGATGGCGGCGAAGTCGTGGGCCGCATCAACATCGCCGGCGGCGAACTGCCCTTCGACCGGCATGCCGGCACGCTCGGCCTTTCCGTAGCGCCGCACTGGCGTGGGCGCGGCCTGGGGCGGATGCTCATGCAGGCGGCCATTGCGGAGGCGGAAAACTGGCCCGGCTTCTGCCGGATCGAGCTGTGTTGCGCGACGTGGAACACGCGCGGCCTCGCCCTTTATGAATCTATGGGGTTCGTGACGGAAGGCATCAAGCGCAAGGCGGTGAACATGCGCGGCGTTCCGGAAGACGAAGTGCTCATGGCGCTGGTCTGGTAGCGGGGCGCGGTGCTAGCGTCGGCCATCGCCATACGAATGGAGGACGCCATGACCTATCGCTGCTTCAACGTCGAGATCGCGGACGGGATCGCCCATATCCAGCTCAAGCGCGGCGACGAGCTCAACACCATGGTGCCGGAATTCTGGCGCGAGCTGCCGGAGATCGTGAAGGACATCGATACGAACGCGAAGGCGCGCGTGATGGTGGTCTCCTCCACCGGCAAGCATTTCTCCGGCGGCATGGACCTGTCGGTATTCACCAGCGACCGGTCGCATGGCACGGCCGCCGCCGCGTCGAAGGAAGAGCGCGGCCGCACCCGCGCGAACTTGCGCCTCGGCATCCTCGACATCCAGGAGACCTTCAATGTGCTGGAGCGCGCGCGCGCGCCGGTCTTGATCGCGATCCAGGGCGGCTGCGTCGGCGGCGCCGTGGATTTCGCCAGCGCCTGCGACTGCCGCTACGCGACCGAGGATGCGTTCTTCGTCATCCAGGAGATCAATCTTGGGATGACCGCCGATGTCGGCACCTTCCCGCGCCTGTGCCATCTGTTGCCGCAGGGCATGGTGCGCGAACTCGCCTATTCCGGCCGCCGCATGCCGGCCAGGAAGGCGCTGGAGATGGGCCTCGTCAACGACATCTTCCCGACACAGGAAGCGATGCTCACGCACGTCATGGGCGTGGCCAAGGACATCGCGGAGAAATCCCCGCTCGCGGTCCACGGCTCCAAGGTGATGATCAACTACGCCCGCGACCACTCCGTCGCAGACGGCCTCGACTACATCGCGACCTGGCAAGCCGGCATGTACAATCCCGAAGTCGACATGCGCGAAAGCTTCGTCGCCAAGACGGAGAAGCGCACGCCGCAATTCGGCGACATGCTGCCGCTGAGAAAGGGCCTGGGGGCGGTGTAGGCCGCGCAGCCCCCGCGACAAACTTCGCCGGGCTAGTTGCCGCGGGTCAACGCGCGATAGACGCCCGGCGTCACGCCGTAGCCGCGGCGGAAGTGGCGGCTGAGATGGCTTTGGTCAGTGAAGCCGGTGCGGACGGCGATTTCGGCGAGACTGTCCCGGCCCCCGGTCAGCGCCTCGGCGGCGCGGTCGAGGCGGCGGGCGCGCAGATATTCGCCGGGCGTGCAGCGCAGAAAGGCGCGGAAGGTCCGTGTCAGATGCACGGGATGGATGCCAAGCCCGCGGCTGAGCATGCCGAGATCGACGGCGCTCTCGCAATTCTCGCGCAAATGAGCGCAGGCGCGGCTTAGCCACGCGGGCGGGTCGCGCGGCGCGGCTTCGCCTGTGACGAGGCCGATCAGCTCCCAGCACAAATCCTCGCCCTCGGCCATTTCGCGCAGCACGCGCCGCGCCAGCATATGGCCATGCGGCAGGGCGATCTCCACCGGGTGGTCCGGGAGGCATGTATCGAACCGCGGCATGGTGATGGTGAAGAACGCCCCGCCCCCGCAGATGAAATGATCGTCGTGGAACGTGCCGGCGGGATTGAAGATCAATAACGCGCCGGACGGCGCATCGCCGGGGCGCGCGGCGGTCGTGTAGGCGCCGCTGGTCACCAGCATGAAATGTGCGTCTTCATGGCCGTGCGGGCCCTTCAGCTCGGAGCCGTCATCGGTCCAGTAGGCGAGCGAAAAGCCGCCGGCTTCCGCCGCCCGCATGCGGCGCGCAAGATGCAGCCCGGACGCCAGCACGCCCGATGTTTGATTTGTCCAAGACGACGCGGATGCCAAGCCCTACCTCTCTTCCGTCGCAGGGATAGAGATAGTAGCGCATGTCCAGAAAACCATGGCTCGCCGCCCTTGCTGTTGCGGCAATCTTCGCCGCCACCGCCGCCTATGCCGAAACCGGGATCGCGGTGCCACCCGCCCCGGCGGGCGCCCCCGCCTTCATGGCGGAGCGCGACTGGCTGTGGGCATGGTCGCAGCTCCTCCTGCTCGCCGTTCCGCTTCTCTTTCTGGTGACCGGGCTGGGCGCGCGGCTGCGCACATGGTGCGAGAGGCGCGCGCACGGAAGCCGGTTCTGGACACTGGCGCTATTCGCCATCGCCTACCTGATCCTCAGCGCGATCATTCGCGCACCGTTCGACTACTACCGCGATTATCTGAGCCTGCGCGGGACGGCGGGCTTCGACGAAACCGCCGGCGGTTGGGCGCTGCAGGAGACCGTATCGCTCGCCGCCAAACTCGTCGTGGCCGGCCTGTTCGTCTGGATTCCTTACACGCTTATCCGGCGCAGTCCGCGCCGGTGGTGGTTGTATGCGGCCGCGGCGCTGGTGCCGGTCGCGTTCCTCGTGCTCGCGGCCCTGCCGGTATGGGTCGCTCCGCTGACCACGGCCTACCGTCCACTCCAGGACAAGACTCTCTATGTCGAGATCGAAACCTTGGCCGCGCGCTGCGGCGTGCATGACATTCCGGTGCTCGTCGGCGGCGACGATGACACGGTCGTGGGCCTCGGCCCCACCAAGCGCATCATCCTTGATCGCGATATCTTCAAGACCGAAACCCCGGACGAAATCCGTTTCACCGTTGGCCATGAGCTCAAGCACTATGTGTTGGGCGACAACTACAAGGCTCTCGCGGTCATCGCGGTCCTGCTTCTGACCGGCTTCTGGCTGACGAATAAGATCGGACGTGCCGTGATCGCGCGGTTTGGGCGGCGCATCGGCTTTCAGGAATTGTCCGACCCGGCCTCGCTGCCGCTGATCGTCCTGATCATGACGGCCTACTGGCTCTGCATATCGCCGGGTTTCAACTTGTATGCACGCGGCATCGAGCACGAGGCCGACCGCTTTGGGCTGGAGCTGACACATGAAAACCGCGCGCTGGCGGAAATCGAACTGCACTACCTCGTCCGGGACAAGGATTTGCCCGATTGGGATACATTCTTCCTGATCTTCCGCGCCACCCACCCGTCGGACGGCGACCGCATCCGCTTCGCCAATGCCTATCATCCCTGGGACGAGGGCAAGCCGCTGGTCTACGCGGATGTCTGCAAGCCTTAGCCCGCGATCGCGGCTTTCTTCGGCAGGCCCATCGCGGGGCCTTCGGTCCAGAGGTCGGTGAGGGGGACGCCTTTTTCGCGAATGCGCGCTTGGGCGTGTTCGTAGCCCTCGGCGATGGCGCGGTCGAATTTCTTCCAGTCGCGCAGGCCCACATCCTCGAGCGGCGGCTCGAAGAGGTAGTCGGCCTGGTCGCGCACCACCTTGCGCTGCGCTTCCGAGCCCACGGTGCCCGAACGCATCAGGATGGAGAGGATCGATGGCGTGCCGCTCATCCGCTGCCACAGCAATTCCCAGATCGGGCGCTCGCCATAGCGCGAATCCGCCACGCGCAGGTCGATTTCGCCCGTGACGTCGGAAGCGATGATCGGCCCATGCGGCCGCTGCGCCATCACATCCACCGGCAGGTTGTTCATCACGCCCCCGTCGACGAGGAGATGGCCGTGATGCGTCACCGGCGGCAGGATCCCGGGAAGCGCCACGCTCGCGCGCAACGCCCGCCACAAGGGGCCCGAGCGATGGACATGGATGCGGCCCGTCGTCAGATCCGACGAGACGCAGAAGAACGGCTTGGGCATCTCCTCGATGCGGATCGCGCCGAAATTTTCGCGCAACAGATTGGAGACCTTGCGCCCGCGCACCAGCGCGATCAGCGGGAAGGTGTAGTCGTTGAGCGGATTCTGCGCGACGAATACCGCGCGCATGCGCTCGGTCAGTTCTTCCAGGCTCCATTCGAGCGCCAGCCCGGCGGCGACGATGGCGCCCATGCTGGTGCCGCCGAGCCGGTCGAACGGCACGCGCGCCTCCATCAGCGCCTTGATGATGCCGATATGGGCGAAGCCGCGCGCGCCACCGCCCGCGAGCACGAGACCCACGGCGCGGCCGGCGATGTAGCGCGCCAGCCGTTTGACGTCGCCTTCGTTGCCCTGGCGGATGTGGTGATGGGATTCGAACAATCCGCTGCGGATGGCGAAATGCTCGGGCAGGTCTTCGGTCTCGCCATGCGGATGCAGCAGCAGAAGCTCCGGCAATCCCGTCGCGCGCTCCTTGAAGGCGGGCATGTCGACGGGGCGCAGCGGCAGCGGCTGATCGGAGCGGGCAAGCAGGAACACCCGGTCGGCCTGGCGCAGACAAAGCTGCGTCCAGGGGCTCGCCGGCGTATCGCCGCGATAGAATACGATATCGTGATCCGCCTCATAGGCGTTGAACCATTCGGCCGATTGCTCCGCCGCGCCGACATCGAGCACCGCCGCGCGCGAGCCCATGTCGGCCAGCGCCGAAGCAAGACGATGGGCGATATGCTGCTGGCTCAGCCCGTCTTGCAGCGGCACGATGGCGAAGGTCTTGGGGCGGCTCGCATCGTTGCGGTGCTGCGTGGTGTCATGCAGGCGGCGCACGATCACACGCATGAGATTGCGCATGACCAGCGGATGGCGCGCGATCAGGCTGTCGAAACCCTCGGGGCTGATGCGCAAAAGTTCGGTGTCGCGTAGCGCGACGAGCTGGGCGGAATGCGGCTCGCCGGAGATCAGCGACATCTCGCCCACCGTCTCGCCAGCCGGTACATGCGCGACCAGGCGGCGCTTGCCCTTCTCGTCGTCGACGAAGACGCCGAGGCTTCCGGTCACCACCAGGAACAGCGCCTGGTTGTTCTCGCCGTCGCGCTCGAGCAGCTTGCCGCCCGGCAGGCCAAACCAATTGGCTTCCGCCAGAAGACGCTTCAGCGCCGCGTCGCCGATGCCTTCCAGCAGCGGGAACGCCAGAAGCCGCTCGCGCAACGTCTCGGGATAGACGGTTTCGCGGCCGACGCGGAAGGAAGACAGGAAGGCCATGTTCATATCCAGCCTACCACGCGGTCCAGCCGCCATCGACAACAAGCGATGATCCGGTGACGAAAGCCGAAGCGGGCGAGGCCAGGAACAGGAGCGGGCCCGCGATCTCGCCCGCCCGGCCCGTCCGGCGCAGCATGGTCCGCTCGGCCAGGCGCGCGGCGAAGCCGGGATCGGCGGCGGCGACCTCGGCGCACGGGAAAGGCCCCGGCGCCAGCGCATTGACGCGGATGCTCTCGGACCCAAGTTCCGCCGCCAGGTGACGGGTCAGTTGGAGGAGCGCCGCCTTGGCGGGGCCGTAGTGGAACGGGCTCGCCTGCTCCGGCTTGGAGTAGATCCGCTTGTCCGGCGACACCGCGCCATACATGGAGGCGACATTGATCACGCTCGCCTCGCCCGCGGCCCGGACGCCGGCGCGCAAGGCGGGAAGCGCCGCGCGCACCGCTTCGAAGGTGGCGGTGACGGAGCTGCGATAGGTCTGCTCGAAATCGCCCGGCTCGAGCGCGGCAAACGGCTTGGGCGTCATGGAGATCGCATTGTTGACCAGGATGTCGAGCCGCTCGCGCTGGGCGAAGAAACGGCGCGCGGCATCCGGATCGCCGACGTCGAAGGCCGCGCGCGATACCTCGTGTCCGGCAGAGGTGAGTTCGCTTTCCAACGCGGCAAGGCGTTCGTCGTTGCGGCCGTTGACGATGACATGGGCGCCCGCCTCGGCCAGCGCCGAAGTCATCGCGCGGCCGAGATGGCCGGCGGCGCCGGAGACGAAGGCTGTCTTGCCGTCGAGCCGGAATTGCGTGAGCGCGGTGGCGCGGGGCGACAAAGCCGTCATCGCTTGGGCCAAAGCGCGGGATTCAAAAGTTGCGCCGGCACCCGCGGCACGCGGCGGGCGATCTCGTCGCAGTCTTCGATGGCCAGCGGCGCGCGCACGAAGAGGCGCAGATTGTCGTCGAGTTGCCGCTCAGTCTCCATGCCGACGACGACACCGTCGATCCAGCCCTGGCCGCGCGCATAGGCGAGGCAAAGATCGGCGACGCTCTCCCGCCCGAAATCCTCGGCGATGCGCGCCAGTTCGGTCAGTACGGCATACGGATCGACGCCATCGACGGAAGGCCACACCGCCGGATCCTCGGCGGCGAGGATGCCTTGCAGGAAAACGCTGCGCGCATGGATGGTGACATGCGGACGCTCCGCGATATCGTCGATCACGCCAGCCTCGCGCCAGCGCCAGTCCAGGATGTTGAACGGCAATTGGATGTGGCGGACGTCGGGCCGCGCCAAGGCTTCGAGTGCTTCCCGCGGCGACTGCACGGAGACGCCAAGCGCCAGCACCATGCCGTCTTCCAGCTTCTCGATCAGCCGGTTCCACACCGCGCCGTCCCACGCGGTCATATGCGCCGCGCGATGGAGCAGCAGGCAATCGATCCGCTCGCGGCGCAGCGCCGCAAGCGATTGGGCAAGACTTGCATCGACCGCGGCGACGACCGCGTCGCGCGACGCATCCTCAGCCAATTCGCTCAGAGGGCTCAGCTTCGTGATGGCGCGGGCGCGTTTGTCGAGCGCCTCGCCCAGCCGCTCCTCGCTGTCGCCATAGGCGCGCGCGGTGTCGAATTTGGTGATGCCGGACTCTGCCGCGCGCCGCACAAGCCTCAGCGCCGCGCGCCGCGACGGCTTGCCCGTCCGATTGGCCGCGCCGTAAGCCAGACCCAATTGCACCGAACCGAGCACCAGTTCCGCCGGATTAGCCATGAAACCAAGCCCCTGCCCCCGCACAAACCTGTCACGGCATGGTAAACAAGGGGTTACGGAGGGGCGCATGGAGCCGCATATCTATCGGCCGGGCAAAGGCGTCACGGCGATCTATCTGGCCGTGGCGGCGGTGCTGGCGCTGGCCAGCATCGGATCGCTTGTGTTCCTCATCGGCCCGGACCGTTTCGGCATTCCCGTCACCACGACTTGGAGCGGTCCGAGAATCGTCATCTGGTTCGTGGTCGCGCTTGTGGGACCCTGTCTTGCGGCCTATCTGGCGGCCACCGCGCTCACCCGCCGCATCGTGCTTCATCCCGACGCCATCGAGGAACGCGGCGTATTCCGCAGCCGCCGCCTCGCCAGGGGTGATATCGCGGGCAAGCAGGTGATGAAGGGCGTCGTGACGATGTATCTGCTTTTCCCCAAGGACCCCGAGGGAAAGATCTTCCAGGTCACCGGCCAGGACGATTTTTATTTTCGGGAATGGATAGCGCGGGTGCCGGATCGCGCGCCGTCTACCGACCGAGAAGCTTCCATACGCTGGTGACGGCGAACACCGTCTCGCCGCGAACCTGGAAGTCGCCGCGCATGAAGACGAGGCTCTTGGTCTTGCGCATCAGTTGCGGCGTGACCTCGATCAGGTCGCCTTCCTTAGCGGGCTTGAGGAATTGCGACTGCATGTTGAGCGTCACCGATGGCGCGCGGTCGGTGACGTCCCACACCGCCTGGCCCAGCGCCGCATCCGCGAAGGTCATCAGCATGCCGCCGTGGATGATGTCGCGCATGTTGACGTGCCGCTTGTCGACGACGAGCGCGAATGTCTTGTGCGGCGCCTCGCCGCGCTCGTAGACCGGACCGATATGGCGCTCGAACGGATCGACGAGATGGGTCTCGCGATAGTCCTGCGGCGCGCCGCTCACGCCGGCTCGCCCGCGATCTTCCACAGCCCGGTCGCGACGAGCAGCACGCGCTCGCCCACGACCAGTTCCGACGACAGGAACACCATCGTGCGCGCCGTGCGCGTCACGCGCACCCGCGCCTCGACGACCTCACCCAGTTTCCCGGGTCCGACGAAATCGCAATTGAGCGCGACGGTGCTGACGCCCTTGGCGCCGGTGACGAGGCGCGAGGTCCGGCTCATCGCCACGTCGGCGAAGCTCATCAGCATGCCGCCATGGACGGAGCCCGAGCCGTTCATGTGCTTGTCTTCGATCTTGAAGGCGAATCGCTTGGTCTCGCCGTCGTCGGGCAGGCGGTAAAGCGGGCCGACATAGGCGTTGAAGCCGCCGGTGGAGGCGATCTCGGCCTCTGGTGGGATGGCGGGCGGGTGTGGGGGCATGGGCGGCCGGGTCACGAAAAATTGCGTCTCATCAAGCCGCTTAAGCAGTTTCACGTTGCGGTGCAATATCGCTGTGGCTTCTCTGCCGCTTGGAAAAGTCCCACCGGCCACATTAAACTCCGTCCCAGAGTGGCTTTACCCGCGTATCTGAGCGCGCGCCCGCGCGCCGACTGATCTTGAGAGGAACCTCACTATGAAGCGTCTCGTCCACGCCGCCTTCGCGGCCTCGTTGCTCGCATCGACCGCCGCGTTGGCCATGGGTCCCACGCCCCACACCACCCCGAGCACGAGCACCAGCCACGCCGCCGGCAAGGTGACGCGCGACGTGGCCGTAGCGCTCAACGACGCGCAGAAGGCAGCGCAAGCCGGCGACATGCAGGGCGCGCTCGCCGATATCAAGAAGGCGCAAGCGGTCCCCGGACTCACCGACCACGACAATTTCGTGATCAACCAGTTTATGTCGGCGGTCGCCGCGAATCTGCGCGACTACCCGACCGCGATGACCGCCTATGACCAGATGATGGCGTCGCCCGACTTCCAGGCGCTCGATCCCAAGGATCAGGCGCTCTCTTATCACGACGGCATGATCGTCGCCTCCGACGTGCAGCAATGGGACAAGGTGCTGACCTTTGGCCAGGCGCTGGAAGGCCTGCAGGGCAATGACGACATCACCTACACCACTGTCGCCATCGCCTATTACAACAAGAAGGACAACAAGAACGCCGCTGTCTACGCGCAGAAGGCGATCGATTACGCCAAGGCGCACAACAAGACGGCCCCCGATCAGGCGCAGCAGCTCGTCATGGCCAACGTAGTCGCGACCGATCCGAAAGCGGCGGCCAGGCAGCTCGAGCTGATCGCGATCGACAAGAACGAGCCGGACGATTGGTACAAGCTCTCCCAGTTCATCCTCGGCAAGGGCAAGGTGAAGCCGATCGACGCGCTCTATCTCTTCCGCCTGCAATTCATGGCCGGCGCGATGGAACAGGGCGAGGACTATACCTTCATGGCACAGCTCTGCGAACAGCTCGGCTATTCCAACGAAGAGGTAAAGGCCTACGACGCGGGCATCCAGGCCGGCAAGGTCACGCAAGGCTCGGCCGGCGCGAAATATGGAAAAGCCAAAAGGGACGCCGCCAGCGATGAGCGCGTTCTTGGCCAGATCGCCGCCGCCGCCGAAAAAGCCAAGACCGGCGAGCAATCCGTGAAGCTCGCGGAAGACTATTGGGGCTATGGCCGCTATGCCGACGCCGAAGCCGCCGCGCGCGCCGGCATCGCCAGGGGTTATCCCAAGGACCCGACCGAAGGCCAGATGATCCTCGGCCAGGCTCTGCTCGCGCAGGGCAAGTTCGACGAAGCGATCTCGACCTTCGGCGCCGTCACCACGAGCGACCCAGGCCGCACCGATACGGCGCATCTCTGGTCCGCCTACGCCCAGGCCCGCACGAAGGCCGGTCACTGATCCAGGCATGAGCATGCCGGGGTGAGAAGCCCCGGCATGCCGCAGATCCATGGGCATCTTCATCGCATTCGCACCGTTCATCGTGTTCGCGCTGTTGAGCGGGCTGTCGCTAGGTCTCGCGCTCTGGGCGGGGCTGGCGGCGTCCTTCGTCGTCGGCATCCGAGATTTCATCCAGAGCAAGGCGCTGCGTGTGCTCGATATCGGCGGCATGGCGCTTTTCATCCTGGTGGCGCTGTTCATCGGCTTCGTCGAGCCGCAGTTGAAGGCGCCGACCGTGCGCCTCGTCATCTCCAGCGGTTTCTTCCTGATGACGGCCGCCTCGCTCATCCGACGCGCACCGGTGACACTCGCCTATGCCCGCGAATTCGCGCCCAAGGAGATGTGGGCCGCGCCAAGCTTCATCCGCGGGAACTATATCGTCACCGCGGCTTGGACCCTGGCTTTCGCGGTCACCGCCGTCTTCGACGCCATCGCCAATTTCGACAACACTTTCCCGGAATCGCTGGAGATCGCGGCCACGCTGGCGGCGCTGACTCTTGCGGTCGGCTTCACCGCACGCTATCGGGCACTGGCGCCGGCGCGGCGGCCCCAGGCCTTCCGCTGGTAGCCAAAACAGCAAGAGGTGCGTCATGGCCGCCCCGACTTCTTACTACAACCCCCTCACGCGGCATCCCCGCTCGGTCGGCGAGACCTATTGGCAGCATATGGGCAGCGCCTTCTCCTTCGGCAGCCGCATGGTGGTGGCCGGCATCGCCTGCTGCCTGCACGGCCTTCTACCGTTTCTTTTCGTGACGACCGGCAGCCAGACCGTGCGCCATCTCCACGACCGCATGATCACCCACAGGAGCCGCGTCCGCGCCGCGCCGGAGTGGGCCGACATGGGCGCTTACATCTAGGCTTTTCACGCGATAGGGTGCCGCCGGTCCAGCAATCCGGAGGAATGCCATGCGGGAAGCCGTCATCGTTTCAACTGCACGTACGGGGCTCGCGAAATCGGTTCGCGGCGGCTTCAACATGACCCATGGCGCGGTCATGGGCGGCCACGCCGTCAAGAGCGCCATCGCGAAGGCGGGCATCGATCCCAAAGAGATCGAGGACGTCTATATGGGCTGCGCCCAGCCCGAAGGCGCCACCGGCATGAACGTGGCGCGCAACGCCGCCATCTGGGCCGGCTGCCCGGTGACCACCGGCGGCACCACCATCAACCGCTTCTGCTCCTCGGGCCTGCAGGCCATCGCCATGGCGGCACAGCAGGTGATGACGGAGAAGACGCCCGTCGCCATCGGCTCGGGCGTCGAATCCATCTCGCTCGTCCAGATGGGCGGCATGAACATGAAGAACATCACCGAGGAGCACCTGCTCCAGGTGAAGCCGGCTCTGTGGATGAGCATGATCGAGACGGCGGAGATCGTCGCCGAGCGCTACAAGGTCAGCCGCGAGCGCCAGGACGAATACGCGCTGGAAAGCCAGCGCCGCACCGCCGCTGCGCAGCAGGCGCAGAAATTCGCCGATGAGATCGTCCCGCTCAAGACCAAGATGAAGAAGATCGATAAGGCGAGCGGCCAGGAGAGCATCGTCGACGTCACCGTCGACCGCGATGAGTGCAACCGCCCCGACACGACGCTCGAAGGCCTGCAATCGCTCAAGCCCGTGTTCCAGGGCGGCCAGCAGGTCAAGGAAGGCAAATACATCACGGCCGGCAACGCTTCGCAGTTCTCGGACGGTGCTTCGGCCTCCGTCGTCATGGAAGCGGGCGAAGCGGCCAAGCGCGGGCTGAAGCCGCTCGGCATCTTCCGCGGCTTTGCCGTGTGCGGCTGCGAGCCGGACGAGATGGGCATCGGCCCGGTCTTCGCCGTGCCGCGCCTGCTCGAGCGCCATGGCCTCAAGCCGCAGGACATCGATATCTGGGAGCTGAACGAAGCCTTCGCCAGCCAGGTGCTCTATTGCGCCGACAAGATCGGCATCCCGCACGACAAGCTGAACGTCGACGGCGGCGCGATCTCCATCGGCCACCCCTACGGCATGTCGGGCGCGCGCATGACGGGACACCTGCTCATCGAGGGCCGCCGCCGCGGCGCGAAATACGGCGTCGTCACCATGTGCATCGGTGGCGGCATGGGCGCCGCGGGACTGTTCGAGATCGTGCATTGAATAACGAGAACGCACCTGCCCCTTGTGGGCGGGTCGACAATTTTGCGCAGCAAAATTTCGGGGAGGGGGCGATGCAGAGGTCTGGTTCGGCCCCCTCCCCGAAAAATGCGAAGGGCATTTTTCGACCCGCCCACAAGGGGCGGGTGCTGTTTATCTTCGCGCTCCTTTTCCTTCTCGCCGCCTGTGCCTCACAAACGCCACGCGTCGCCTACACGCCGCCGCCGCCACCACCCGATCCGCATACGCAGATGGACGCACTGGAGGCGCGCATCCTCACGCTGGTCCAGGAAGAGCGGCAGAAGATCAATCCCGAGGCGAAAGTGCTGGCGCTCGATTCCGAGTTGGTGGGCGTGGCGCGCAAGCGCAGCGCCGACATGGCGGCGAAGAGCTACATGGCCCATGCCGCGCCGGACGGCACGACCTCGACCACGCTGATCATGGACCAGGACGCGGATTTCCAGGGCCTCTTGGCCGAGAACATCGCGGCCCAATATTACACGCCACAGATGGGTGTGGACGTGGAGACCTTCGCCAAGAAATTCGTCCGGATTTGGCTCGACAGTCCCGATCATCGCCGCGTGCTGTCCACGAGCATCTATGACCGCACGGGCGTGGGCGCGTCGGTCAACGGCGACGAGGTCTTCGTGGTCCAGCTCTTCGCGAGCAATCTGGGCCTGCCGCCGCCACCGAGGGAGCCGCCGCCGAAAGAGCCGGCGGCCAGACCGACCGCCGATGCGCCGCCTATCCCAAAAGCGAGGCCCGACAATGGCCGATAAGATCGCGACCTACGCGGAGTTCTGGCCCTATTACCTGCGCGAGCATTCCAAGCCCGCGACCCGCAACATCCACTTCATCGGCACCGCGCTCGCGACCGCCGGCGCCGTGGCCCTCATCGTCACCGGCAATTGGTGGTTCCTGGCCGCCGCGCTGATCGGCGGCTATGCGCCAGCCTGGATCGGGCACTTCTTCATCGAGCACAACCGGCCCGCGACCTTCACCTACCCACTATGGTCGCTCGCGTCGGACTATCGCATGGCCTGGACCTGGATCGCCGGCAGGCTGGACGCCGAACTCGCCAAAGCCAACGTTCCAGGCCATTCGTAACCGGCCATTAACGCTCCCGCGCAAAGATAATTGTGCGGAAAAGGGGGCGAACACCCACCTCCTCTTCCTTGGCGCAGGATGCTTTCTTTACACAACATCTTGTCGCAGTTACCGTTCTTGGTGGTGTGGCGGTTGGCGAATCACTATGCAGCCTGAACTCCCGTGGAATGTAGCCGGAATCCCGCCAGAGGCGCGTGAGGCTGCCCGTGCCGCGGCGCGGCGCGAAGGCTTGTCCGTCGGCGAATGGCTAACCCGCCGCATCCTCAAAAGCTTCGGCGACCTGGGCAGCGAGACGGCCACACCCGACACCGGCCGTGAATCCTGGCGCAGCAACACCGCAGCCCCTTACCGTCCCGCCACCGTCGAGCCCATCCCGGCGCAGAGCCAGGACTCCGACGAGATGCTCGCCCGCGTCTCGCGCACCGAGACCGACACGCAAAACATCTATCGCCGCATCGAGGACCAGATGCGGGCCATGACCCGCCGCCTCGACGCGACCGAGCGCAGCCAGTCCGAGAATGGCCGCGCCATGTCCAAGGCCGCCGCCGAGATCAACGTCGCCGCGCGCGAGCAGGCGCAAGCCTTCGACCAGATGGGCGGCCACGTCGTCAGCCTCACCGAGCGCCTCGCCCGCGTCGAGCGCAGCGCCGCCAATGAAGGCGTGCGCGACGCGGTGAAGGCGCTGCATCAGGGCCTGTCGCGCCTGGCCGACCAGATCTCCGAGACCGCGAACCAGTCCGCCACGCAGATCGCCTCGCTCGCCGGCAATGTCGAATCCGTCGCCGGCCGCTTGAACGAGGCGCGCGGCGAGGCCGAGCACACGTCCCGCTCGCTGGAGCAGCGCATCGTCACCATCGACGAGCGCGTGCGCGCGGTCGAGCGCGCGGCCCATGCCAGCGCCTCGGCGCTCGAGAAGACCATCACCAGCATCGAATCCACCCAGGCCGCGAAGATCGGCGAACTCGGCGAGGTGCAGCGCCAGGGCGCGGCGCTCACCCAGCTCAGCGAGACCATCGACAGGCTCAACAGCCGCCTCTCCACCACCGAAGCCCAATCCTCGGGCGCGATGGCGCGGCTGGAGGAAAGCGTCGCCAAGCTCGAGACGCGCAACGCCGAAAGCGGGCTCGACCGCCGCCTCTCCGGCATCGAGAACACGTTGTCGGACATCGCCGGACGCCTGGAGCATACCGAGCAGAAAAGCGTCGGCGCCGATTTCGTCGAGGAGAATCTAAAGAGCCTCGCCTCCCGCGTCGACGCCGCCGACAAGCGCCATCGCGACGCGCTGGCCGAATTGCGCGCCGTGGTGAAGGAAGCCGGCGGCACCTTGGAGCCCGCGCCGCTGGTCGCGCCCGCGCTGACGCCACTGCCGCAACCCGCGCCGCAGACCGCGTCGCCGCCGCCATTTGCCGCCGCCGGGTTCGACCTGCCGCCTTTCCCCGACCAGGCGCCGGCATTCGCCCAAGCCGATCCCTTCGCGCCGCCGCCTTTCGATGCCGCGCCGCCGCACGCCTTCGCGCCGACCGATGCGTTCACCCCGGTGCAGTCGGGCATCGCCCCCGCTGCCATGGCGCCAAATGAATCCTTCCTGGCCGCCGCCCGCCGCTCCGCGCGTGAGGCCGCCGCCGTCCAGGCTGAGCAGGCGGGCAAGTCGCCCTTCTCCGGCTTCTCCTGGGGTATGAGCAATCCCAACAAGCCGGCCGAGCCCGAGAAGAAAAGCGGGGCCACGCGCTTCCTCCTCATCGGCGGGATCACCGTCATCGTGCTGATCGCGATGATCGCCGGCGTGATGCTGAGCCATGGCTTGAGCGGCGGCCCGGCCAAGACCGCAAACTTGCCTACGATCCTGCCCGCGCATCCCACCCCGATGACAGGAACGCAGACGCCGCCCACGACGCAGGCCGCACCGTCCAATGACGACGAGGCCGGCGCCAACGACAACACGGCCGCACCGAGCGCCTCGCCCAAGATCGCGCCCAAGCCGCAAACCGCACTGACGCCGCCGCAGGCCGCCATCGCGGCCAAGCCGACGCAGGTGACGCCGATGCAGCGCCTCGCGGCCGCCGCCAATGGCGGCAATGCGCGCGCCGAACTGCTGCTCGGCCTCGATTATCTCGACGGCCAAGGCATGGCAGTGAACGAATCCGAAGCGGCGCGCTGGCTCGAACGCGCGGCCGCCCAGGGCGACGCCTTCGCGCAATACCGCCTCGGCACGCTTTATGAGCGCGGCCGCGGCGTGCCGGCCGACGGCGCCAAGGCGCTGCAGCTCTATGCCGCCGCCGCCAAGCTCGGCAACACCAAGGCGATGTACAACCTCGCCGTCGCCTATGCCGAAGGCACGAACGCCAAGAAGGACCCGGCGCAGGCCGCGCAATGGTTCACCCGCGCCGCCAATCTTGGCCTCTCCGACTCGCAGTACAACCTCGCGGTGCTCTATGAGCGCGGCATGGGCGTGCCGCAGAGCCTGACAGACGCTTACAAGTGGTATGCGGTCGCCGCCGCGCACGGCGATGCGGAATCCAAGGCGCGCATCGACGCGCTCGGCACGCAGCTTTCCGCCGACGACAAGGCCGCCGCCGAGAAGGCCGCGGCCGCGTTCAAGCCGCAGCCCTCCGATCGTGCGGCAAACAATCCCCCGGATCTTTCTTCGGTCCTGGGCGGTTGACCCGTTCCCTTCTCAAAGGCGACACTCCGCGCGCTTCCGTTTGAATCGCGCGCGAGACCGATGGAAATCTACCTGCCCATCGCCGAGATGTCGGTCCACTGGCTGATCATCCTGGCGCTTGGCGCGGCGGTCGGCATGCTCTCGGGCATGTTCGGAGTCTCCGGCGGCTTCCTGCTCACGCCAATCCTCATCTTCTACGGCATTCCCGCGCCCGTGGCCGTCGCCACCACGGCGAGTCATATGACGGCCTCGTCGATGTCAGGCGCCATCGCGCAATGGCGGCGCAAGGCAATCGATTTCAAGATGGCGGGCGTGATGCTGGCCGGCGGCGGCGTGGGCACCGTGGCGGGCGTGGCGCTGTTCTCGCTCATGAAAGCCAAGGGCCAGACCGACCTTGTCGTCTCGGTCGGCTATGTCGTCCTGCTCGGCACCATCGGCGGCATGATGCTCAACGAAAGCGTCCGCGCCTTGCGCGCCGCACGGGCCGGTACGCCCCCGGCGACGCGCCGGGTGCATCACACTTTCCTCCAGCGCCTGCCGCTCAAGATGCGCTTCCAGGATTCGCGGCTCTATGTGAGCGTGATCCCGCCCATCTTGCTCGGATTTTTCGTCGGCGTTTTGTCGGCGGTGATGGGCGTGGGTGGCGGCTTCATGCTGGTGCCGGCGATGATCTACCTATTGCGCATGCCGGCCAACATGGTGGTCGGCACTTCGCTGGTGCAGATCCTTTGCGTCACCGCGGCAACGACGATCCTGCAGGCCGCGAGCAACTACAATGTCGACATCATGCTGGCGCTGTTCCTCATCCTGGGCGGCGTGGTGGGCGCGCAGCTCGGCACGCGGCTGGGCGAGCGGTTGCCCGGCGAGCAATTGCGCCTTCTCCTCGCGCTCATCATCGTGGGCGTCGCCTTGCGCCTGTTTTGGGGGCTGGTGGTGACGCCCGACGATCTCTACAGCGTCCAGGTCGCGGCGCAATGAGGGGATGGGCGGCGGTTTCGGCTTTCGTCTTCACCGTCACAGCCGCGTCCGCCCAGAACCTGGTCTCCGGCCTGTCGCAGGACGAGATCCAGATCACCTCCAGCTACACCGGCACCGAGCTCATCGTCTTCGGCGCGGTGGAGAAGAGCGCCGACGACACGCAAGCAGCCGCGCCCAGTGACGTCGTGGTCGTGCTGCGCGGTCCCGATTCCGACATCACCGTGCGCCGCAAGGTCCGCGTCGCCGGCGTGTGGATCAACAAGGACGCGATGACGCTCTATCGCATGCCGTCCTACTACTATGTCGCAAGCTCGCGTCCGCTCGCCGCGCTCACCACGCCGGAGACGCTCTCGCGTTACCAGATAGGCCTCAAATATCTGCAGCCCGAAAGCCTCAGCACCCATACGCCGGCGAAGGCCGAGCCGTTCCGGCTCGCCGCCATCCGCGCCCGCGAACGCGATGGCCTGTTCGAGGAAGACCAGAACGGCGTCGAATTCCTGTCCTATTCGCTGTTCCGCGTCCATGTGCCGGTGCCGGCCGCGGTTCCGCGCGGACAATATACGGCGGAGGTCTATCTCTTCCGCGACGGCCAGGTGATCGGCGCGCAAACGACCCCGCTCTACATCGAGCAGACCGGCATCGAGCGCCGCCTGTTCAGCTTCGCGCACAATGACGGCGCGCTGTATGGGTTCATCGCGGTGGCGATGGCGATCCTGATCGGCTGGCTGTCGTCGATCGTGTTCAGACGGCAGGGTTAGCGAGTGCTTTCAACTTAACGCCTTAACTCCGTGTCATGGCCCGCGAATGCGGGCCACCCAGGTGACACTCGCCGCCCCATTCGAAAAATTACTGAGCAAAATATATCTTCAGTGTGCAGAACCCAACTGGGTGGCCCGCATTCGCGGGCCATGACACAATTTTGGGCTCTAGCGGATCGCGCAGCTGTCAAGCCGCCACCGCGTACACCCGCTGCCGCCCCAGCACATAGGCGCGGAACGCGTCCGCGAACAGCGAGCGCAGCACATGCTCGCGCACATCGAGGCCGCCGGTATAGGCGCCGAAGGCGGGCAGCACCATGCGCGCGCCGTCGGACGCGAAGCAGCGCAGGCGCAAGGAACGCCCGTGACGCGACACCCGCGCGCAGGGATGCAGATGCCCCGCGATCTCGCCCGGCGACGAACCTTCGACGGGCTCATGGCGGAAGACGAGCGCGCCGATGGCGATCTCCTCCGCGACCGTGCCGCCCAGCCAGGCCGGCGGCTCGGGATCGTGATTGCCGGCGATCCAGATCCAATCGGCCTTGCGCGAGAAGCGGGCAAGCGTCGCGCGCTCCTCCTCGTCCAGCCGGTTGGCGGCGTCGCGGTCGTGGAAGGAATCGCCTAGCGCGATCACCCGCGCCGGCTCGCGCGCCTCGATCAGCGCGCCCATGCGCTTCAGGGTCGAGCGCGTATCGTAAGGCGGCAGCATCTGGCCGCGCCTTGCATAGGACGAGCCCTTCTCGAAATGGAGATCGGCGAAAACGAGCGTGCGCTCGGAAGGCCACCACAGCGCGCCCGCGGCCTCCAGCACCAGTTCCTCGCCATTGACCGCGACATCCTTGCTCAAATCCGCATCGCCTCTTCGATCAGCGCTTCTTCCGACTCGCGCAGGATATCCTCATGCGCCTCGCCCGCGACCATCTCCTTGGAGATTTCCAGCAAGGCCGGCACCGCCAGCGGCGAGACGCGCTCCAGGGTGCGTGTCACGATTCGCCCCTTGATGCGCGCCAGCATCTCCGACAGCCGCGCGATATCCAAGAGACCCGTCGCCGCATCCTCGTAGGTCGCGCGCAGCAGGATGTGATCGGGCTCGTGCTCGCGCAAGACATCATAGATCAAGTCCGACGAGAACGTGACCTGCCGCCCGCTCTTCTCGGAGTTCAAATTCTTGCGCTCGATCAGCCCCGAAATGATCGCGCAATTGCGGAAGGTGCGCTTGTAGAGCGCGGATTCCGCGAGCCAGGCATCGAGATCGTCGCCCAGCATGTCGGCGTCGAAGAGCCTGTCCATGTCGAGGCCGCTGGGATCGCGAAGTCCCCACACCGCCAGCGCATATTCGTTTGCAAGGAAGCCCAAAGGCCGCATCCGCGCGCGCTCCAACCGCCGCGTCAGCAGCATGCCGAGCGTCTGGTGCGCCAGCCGCCCCTCGAAGGGATAGCAGACGAGATAATGCCGTCGGCCGCGCGGGAAGAACTCCACCAGCAACTGCCCCGGCTGCGGCACCAGCGAGCGATATTGCTGGATGCGCAGCCATTCGCCCACGGGATCCGGCAGCGCGCCCCATTTGCTGGGATCGGCGATCATCTCACGCACGCGCGCGGCCAGGAACGTCGAGAGCGGAAATTTGCCGCCATTGTAGGACGGTATCTGCGCTTCAGGATCGTTGGTACGGGTGACGAAGGCCGCGTTCTCGCGGATGCCCTCGAAGCGCAGCACTTCGCCGGAGAAGATGAAGGTATCGCCCGGCGCCAACCCCTCGACGAAATATTCCTCGACCCGGCCCAGCACGCGCCCGCCCGCGCCAATGGGCTTGCCTTTGGATTGCAGGCGGATGTCGAGCATCGGGTCCTCGACGATCACGCCGGCATTGAGGCGGTATTGGGTGGCGACGCGCGGATGGGCGATGCGCCATTTGCCGTCCGGCATGCGGCGCAGGCGCGCGTAACGGTCGTAACGCTTGAGCGCATAGCCGCCAGTTGCGACGAAATCGACGACCCTGTCGAAATCCTCGCGCGGCAAAGTGGAATAGGCCGAGGCCGAGCGCACTTCCTTGTACAGTGCGTCCGCATCGAACGGCGCGGAGCAGGCGACGCAGAGCACATGCTGCGCCAGCACGTCGAGCCCGCCCTTCTTCAGCCGCTCGCCGTCGAGCTCGCCGGCCAGCACCGCGTCGCGCGCGGCCTCACATTCCAGGACCTCGAAGCGGTTGGACGGAACCAAGAGCGCGCGCGACGGCTCGTCCAGCCTGTGGTTGGCGCGGCCGATGCGCTGGACGAGACGCGCCGCGCCCTTGGGAGCGCCGATGCAGATCACGCGGTCCACCGCGCCCCAGTCGATGCCGAGATCGAGGGTGGAGGTGCAGACCACCGCGCGCAGCTTGCCTTGCGTCATCGCGCGCTCGACCTTGCGGCGCTGCTCGGGCGCGAGCGAACCGTGATGCAGCGCGATGGCGAGATTGTCGTCGTTGATGCGCCAGAGATTCTGGAACGTCCGTTCCGCCTGGCTGCGGGTATTGACGAAGACGAGCGCGGTCTTGGAGTCCTTGATCGCCGCCATGATGTCCGGCATGGCGTGATGCGCCAGATGCCCCGCCCACGGCACGTAGGCGTCGGACGATGAGATGTCGATCTGTGGCCGCGCGCCCTGCCCGCCGCGCACCAGCGCCGACAGCGCCTCGCCCACCATGGGCTGCGGCACGAGATAGCGCTGCAAGGTTCCGGGATCGGCCACCGTCGCCGACAATCCGATGCGGCGATGGCCGGGCGCGAGCGTCTGCAGCCGCGACAGCGCCAGCGCCATCAGGTCGCCGCGCTTGGAATTGTGGATGGCGTGCAGCTCGTCCAGCACCACGGCGCGCACGCCGCCGAACATGCGCGCCGCGTCCGGCGAGGACATCATCAGCGAGAATTGCTCGGGCGTGGTGAGCAAGATGTCCGGCGGCGAATGGCGCTGGCGGGCGCGGCGCGCGGGCGGCGTGTCGCCGGTGCGCGTCTCCACCCGGATGGGCAGGCCCATCTCCGCCACGGGCGCCTCGAGATTGCGGGCGACGTCCACCGCCAGCGCCTTGAGGGGAGAGACATAGAGCGTGTGCAGCCGCTGAGCCCTGAAATTTTGGGATTTGGCGCGCCTGGGCGTAGTCGCGAGGTCGATCAGGCTGGGCAGGAAGCCGGCCAAGGTCTTGCCGCCGCCGGTAGGCGCGACCAGCAGCACCGACTCGCCGGCCCGCGCGGCGGCGATCAGGTCGAGCTGGTGCCGCCTTGGCGCCCAGCCGCGCGCGCCGAACCAGTCCGCGAAGACGGGCGGCAAGGCGGTATCGGGCGCGAGGTCGAAAGCCAGCATGGTCCCACTTTAGCAGGTCGGTTCCCGTTTTGTGCAAGGCCTGTAGTTTCTTACCCTCCCCTTGTGGGAGGGTCGAAAACGCGTTGCGTTTTCGGGGAGGGGACGGCCTCGACACCTGCCCCCGCTCCGAAAAATCCTTCGGATTTTTCGACCCTCCCACAAGGGGAGGGTATAAGGACGTCTATGTTTCTCCTGATCAAAGACCTCCTGACCCGGGCCGAGGTGGAGCAGATCCGCCAGGCGGCCCGTAACGTCCGTTTCGTCGACGGGCGAGTGTCCAACCCCCACAACACGGCCAAGAACAACCTCCAGGCCGACATGACCAACGCCGAGGCCCAGCGCTGCTCGCAGATCGCGGGCGCCGCCATCGCGCGCAACGAGGAGATCCAGAACTTCGCCTTTCCCAAGCGCATCGCCACCCCGCTGCTCTCCCGCTACGAGCCGGGGATGAAGTACGGCATGCATACCGACTCGGCCTTCCTGCCGATGCCGACGGGGCCGATGCGCTCCGACGTGTCCGCCACGCTCTTCATCGGCGATCCCGCGGCCTATGACGGCGGCCGCCTCGTCATCCACGAAGGCAGCGAGCGCATCGAGATCGATCCGGCGCCCGGCGCCATGATCGTCTATCCCTCGACCACCTTGCACGAGGTGACGCCGGTGACGCGGGGCGAACGGCTCGCCATGTTCACCTTCATGGAAAGCAACATCCCCGATCAGATGCACCGCGAGCTGATCTACCAGATCAACGAGGTCTACGCGCTCGAGGGCCTGACGATGAAATGGGAAAACCGCACGCGGCTGCAATTCGTGTCGGCCAATCTGCAACGGATGTGGAGCAGGTAAAATGGAACTGATGTTCAAACCCGGCCTGCTCAAGGACAAGCGCATCCTCGTGACTGGCGGCGGCACGGGGCTGGGCGAGGTGATGGCGGAGGCTTATGCGCAGCTTGGCGCGACCGTCTATATCTGCGGCCGCCGCGGCTCGGTGCTCGACGAGACGGCGAAGAAGATCGCCAACGCCACGGGCGCGAAAGTCAAAGGCATCGCCTGCGACATCCGCGTGGCCGAAGCGGTGGACGACATGGTGGCGCAGATCTGGGCCGATGGCGGCGCGCTCACCGGCCTCGTCAACAACGCCGCGGGCAATTTCATCAGCCGCACGAAGGACCTGTCGCCCAAGGGCTTCAACGCCATCGCCGACATCGTCTTCCGCGGCTCGTTCTACGTCACGCTCTCCTGCGGCAAGCGCTGGATCGAGGGCGGACACAAGGCCAGCGTGATCTCGATCCTGACGACCTGGATCTGGAACGGCGGTCCTTTCACCGTGCCGTCGGCGATGTCGAAGGCCGGGCTCAACATCATGACCAAATCGCTCGCCACCGAATGGGGCCCGAACGGCATTCGCCTCAATGCCATCGCGCCGGGACCGTTCCCGACCAAGGGCGCGTGGGAACGGCTGTCTCCGCAATCGGCGAACCGCGATGGCGGCCGCAATCCGATCCCCATGGGCCGCAATGGCGAGATGCCGGAGCTGGCCAACCTCGCCGTCTTCCTGATGGCGGATGGCTGCGACTATCTTACCGGCCAGACCATCGCCATCGACGGCGCGATGCATCTCGCCTCCGGCGGCAATTTCGCAGCGCTCTCGGCGCTGGGCGACGACGACTGGGCGCGCATCCGCGACGAGGTGAAATCCGCCAACGAGAAAGACAAGGCGAAGCGCGCTGTATGATCGCGCGGCTCGCGTTGCTTCTGGCCTCTCTTGCGAGCCTTCCGGCCTTTGCATCGCAGGCGCTGCACCGCCAGGCCGCGTCGCGCATCGTCCGCATCGTGGTCTCCGATCCTGGCGATCCGGATCACGTCGCCATCCGCGATCCCGACATCGTGGAGTCGGATAGCCCGGACTTGGGCAACCGCCTGAGTGCGTGGCTCTTCGGCGGCAAGAACATGACCGACCAGCGCATGGAGATGTCTGTCGCCGGACACGATCTCGACAGGGCTCTGGAAGCGCGCCAAGTCCACCTGGGCGCGGATTTGCGGGACGACGTCGCCGCGGCAATGAAGGCCGACGGCTATCAATTCCAGCCCGAGCCCAGCTATGACACCGATGCCTCGGTCAATCTCACCCTCCGGCGCATCCGCTACAACGGCCTCGCCTATCACGGGCGCATCAGCGTCGAGATCATCGTCGATGCGAGCATGGTGGACCTCAACAGCCATGCGGTGCTGTTCGAGAAGACCTATTCGCTGACCGACACGGATGCGACGGAGATCGGCAGCAAGGAGATCGCGCCCGATCAGGACTATGTCTTTGCGGACTACAACGCCGTCGTCGCCGATCCCGAGCGCGCGGTCGCGGGCCTGCGGGCCAACCTCTCCATCATCGCCAAGGCGATCGGGCGCGATCTCGCGAGATAGAAGCGGCGCGCCGGTCGCAGATCGGCGGATCAGAAAATTTCGGCGCGACGGATATCAGCCGGCAGACGCTGTCCTTCGTCGATCTTGCGGGACTCCTGCCAGATCTCGAAACGATCATACGTCGCGTCGGCGATGCGACGGACTCGTTCGCGCGCGTCTTCGTCGTTCAGGCATTGCGTCATGTAGATCATGGCAAGGCCGCCGCTCCTGTTGAGAAGGCGGATTTCATAGGCCAAGGTCGGATGCCTCTCTTCACGGTCCATATGCTGATTTTATGCGCGACCGCGCGGCGCGTCCGGTGATTTCTGCGTACGAAATCGTACAGATCGTGCAATCGTACCGAGTTTCAGCCGATCAGGCGGCGGAATTCGGCTTCAGGAACGCCGTAGAAGCTTCCGGCGATCTTCTCGATCGCGTCGCGGTCGAGGACCGTGATGCCGCCGCGCCGGACTTCGATGAGGCCGCGCTTCTTTAACGCGTCCAGCGCCGTCGTCACGCTGGCGCGGCGCACGCCCAGCATCACCGAGAGGAATTCATGGGTCAGTTGCACCTCGTCATCCGACACACGGTCGTGCGCCATCAGCAGCCACCGCGCCAGGCGCTCATCCAGCTTGGCGCGGCCGTTGGCGACGGCCGTCTGCGCCGCCTGGGTCATGAAGATTTGCGCGAAATGCAACAAGAGCCTTTGCAGGCTCGGGCTTTGCGACATCGCGGTGCGTAGATCGGCCGCGGAAATGCACAACGCCGTGCCGCCGATCTGCATGTAGGTCGAGTGCGGCGAGCGGTGATTGCCCATGACGACCGTGACGCCGGACATGCCCTCGCAGCCGATCAGACCGACCTCGATCCGCTCGCCCCGTCCGTTGACCGCGACGACGGAGGCGACGCCCGTCTCCATGAAATAGACGTTATCCACCGCCTTGTTGGGCGTCTCCAGAACGTATCGCCGTTCGAGATCGACTTTCTCGAATCCCAGTTCGAGCAATGCCAGATCGTCGGCAGAAAGCGCCGCCAGGAGACGGTTGAGATGTTTCACCATCGAAGCCTGCGACTGCGTTAATTCCAAGAGTATTTGACAAGAGCCGATCGGCCTCTCGTGCGCTCGCAACCCCGAATCCACCCGCGAACGTTGAATTCAATCTAGACCGAATGCGCCAGATACCTATCGCTATTTCCGTACGGAAGCGTACGCTGCATATGCGTTGGTTTGCGCGGAGGCGCACCGAAAATCGAACTGACTCCGCTGGGGGAAATTTACGTGGCGGGCGTCGGTGATCGTCTTTATACTGACTATTATAGCGGCATGCCACTTTCCGATGGGCGCTCAGCCCTCCCCCACGCAGAAAGTCTTCTGTTGACTCTCCTTGCCGACAGGCGGAGGCTTTCTTCGAGGCTGTTGAGACGGGATGAACCGCGCGAACGTCGCAGCGATCTTCCGGCCCGATCCGAAGATCCGTCGGAACCCGCCGAGCAGCCAATGGAAGACACACGCGCAGGGAGATTCCGCATGGAAGACACTCCACCGGGTATAATTCCGGGGCTCCGCCGGTGCGGAGCCACGGCCGGCTGAGGCGAAAAGCCGGCTGCCACCCACAATTCGAACGGAACCAGCGGGCACAGAGCCCGCATGCAAAAGCCGCTCTTGCGGCGATGGAAAAGCTCCGGACTCGCGCCGGAGCTTTTCGATTTTGCTATCTGCTCACAGACCCCGATCTTGCGGAGGAAGGCCGCCCGCCGCGCGCGAATACGGGCGGTCCATCCACACGATCAAGACGGCGCTCGCCGCGTATTGCAGGAAATGCATTGGGTACTGCCCCGCCACGGCGGTCAGAATTTGCGCCGCGACCAGAACTGCGAGCAGGAGCATCAGTCCCGCCACCTGCGAGCGCCGCTGCAGCAACAGCAATGCCGCCGCGATCTCGACCGGCGCCAGGATCGCTATATGCGGGTTCGCGCCGCCCTCGGTTAAAAGCGTCTGCGCGCTCGCGGCCGCGATCAGCAGCGCGAATACCCAGCGATACACCGCGAGAATGCGGGCCGGCGTCACAGCGCAGGTTCGGGCAGCAGGAAGCTGCGCCGCGCGGCGTTCGAGGCCAGACGCTGCGGTCGATACCAGCGCGACAGGGTGGATTTCTCCAAAAGATCGGAGTTGGCAGCGAGGAAGGCGTCGAACCCACCCTCACCGGTCATGCGTTCGGCGATGAGCGCCAATTGCGCGATGGTGATCGTCTGGTGGAAGGCCTGCGGCGCCATGGTGCGCAGGGTGCGCGAATAGAGATGCGCGGTCTGCGCGAAATCATGCCGCAGCAGCATCTCGAAACCCATGCGCAGATGTTCGCGGTGGCTGAAGCGCGCCGGATCGGCCTCGCCGCGGACGAAAGCGAGCAACTCATCCATCGCCACGCTCCCGCAACGCGTGCGCGTCCTTGGCCGTGAGGTCGAGACCGTAGACTCCCCTGAGCGCCTTGATCTTCTTCAAGGTCGCGGGCGCGAACGGCGTCTTGTCCTCGAAGGCATGCAGCACGATGCCCTCGATCAGGTCGCCCAGGCTCATGTCGAGCTCCGTCGCCAGAGCCTTCAACACCTTGAGCAGCCGGCTCTCCAGCCGAACGCCCGTCTGCGTGCGGGTGATTTCTTTCATGACGTGTTGGTACGATGTTACCAAGGTACCGTCAAGACCCCACTCACCGGCGTCATGGCCCGCGACTGTGGCCACCCAGTTGGTTCTGCACGATCTGCGATGCTTCACCTGGATGGCCCGCGGTCGCGGGCCATGACACGGGGCGTGGAGCGAAAGCGACCTAGCTGAACGCCTGGATCCCCGTCTGCGCGCGGCCCATGATGAGCGCGTGGACGTCGTGGGTGCCCTCGTAGGTGTTCACCGCTTCGAGGTTCAGCACGTGGCGGATGACGTGGTATTCGTCGGACACGCCATTGCCGCCATGCATGTCGCGGGCTTCGCGGGCGATGGCGAGCGCCTTGCCGCAATTGTTGCGCTTGAGCAGCGAGATCGCCGGTGGCGCGGCGCGGCCTTCGTCCATCAGCCGGCCCAGGCGGGCCGCCGCCGCGAGGCCGAGCGTGATCTCCGTCTGCATGTCGGCCAGCTTCTTCTGGATGAGCTGGTTGGCGGCGAGCGGGCGGCCGAACTGCTTGCGGTCGAGCGTGTATTGGCGCGCGGCGTGCCAGCAGAACTCGGCCGCGCCCATCGCGCCCCAGGCGATACCGTAACGCGCGCGGTTGAGGCAGCCGAACGGGCCTGACAGGCCCTGCACGTCCGGCAGCAGGGCGCTCTCCGGCACGCGGCAGTCCTCGAGCACGATTTCGCCCGTCACGCTGGCGCGGAGCGAGAACTTGCCCTCGATCTTGGGCGTGGAGAACCCTTTCGCGTCGCGCTCCACCACGAAGCCGCGGATCGCGCCGTCGAGTTTGGCCCACACCACCGCCAGATCGGCGATGGGCGAATTGGTGATCCACATCTTGGCGCCATTGAGCACGTAGCCGCCGGACACCCTGTCCGCCCGCGTGCGCATGCCGCCGGGATCGGAGCCGTGATCCGGCTCGGTCAACCCGAAGCAACCGACGAATTCCCCCGTCGCGAGCTTGCGCAGGTAGCGGCGCCGCTGCTCCTCCGAGCCGTAAGCGAAGATCGGATGCATGACGAGGCTGTTCTGCACGCTCATCGCCGAGCGGTAACCGCTGTCGACACGCTCTACCTCGCGCGCGACGAGGCCGTAGCAGGTGTAGTTCAGGCTCGCGCCGCCATAGATCTCCGGCAAGGTGCAGCCGAGGAATCCCATCTCGCCCATCTCGGTCATGATGGCGCGGTCGAACCTCTCGTGGCGGAAGCCGTCCTTCACCCGCGACATCAACTTGTCCTGGCAATAGTCGCGGGCGGAATCGCGCACCTGGCGCTCCTCCTCGCTCAGCTCGTCGGACAGGAGCAACGGATCGGTCCAATCGAAGGGATTGGATTCCAGACGGGCGGGGGCGTGGATTTTCTCGGCTGCGCTCATGGGCCTCTTCTACTCAATTCCCACTCAATTCCCAATGTTCTCGACCAGGAATTTTTCGATCCCCTTCAGCGCCTGGATGCGGGTCGAGGCGAGGTTGAGACAGTGGTCGTCGCCCTCGATCCGGATGAAGGCGACTTTCTTGCCCGCCTTCTTGAGCGCGCCCTCCTCCAGGATGCTCTGCGCGATCGGCACGGTGATGTCGCGGCTGTCGTGGATCAGCAGGATCGGCGCCGCACATCGGCGGCATGCATGGCGGGCGATACGGCATGCAGCGCCGCCTCGTCGTGCCAGATATCGCCGATGCGCGCTTTCCAGTAGTCGGTCGTGGAGGATTTCTCGCCGGTGTCGATGGTCGCGGCGCCGATGATGTTGGGCACGCTCGATATGCCCGCGATGCTGACCGCGCAGGCATAAAGCTCCGGCGTGAAGGTCGCGCCCGCGAGCGCGGCGTATCCGCCATAGCTGGCGCCCACGACGCACACGCGCTTGGGATCGGCGACGCCGTCGGCGATCAGCGTCTTCACGCCGTCGCTGACGTCGCTCTGCATCTTAAGTCCCCACTGGCCGTTGCTGGCCTCGACGAATTTCCGGCCATAGCCGTAGGAGCCGCGGAAATTGGGCTGCAGCACCGCATAGCCGCGCGTGGCGAGGAACTGCGTCAGCCAGTCGAAGCGCAGTTCATCGCGCGCCTCCGGACCGCCATGCGGCAGCACCACCAGCGGCAGGTTCGTGCCGCTCTTGCCCGGCGGCAGCGTGAGACAGGCATGGATTTCAGTCCCGTCCGCGGCTTTGTAGGCGATGGGCTTCATCTGCCCGAGGTCGGAGGGCTGCAGCCCGGCGCCCCCCCAGAATTCGCCCCATCTCACAGCCCTATAAGAAGTCGATCACGGCCTGCTTATAGACCTTGTCGCCCACCGTCGTCATGTGATCGCGCTTGGGCACGACCACCGCGCGCCCGTCGACGAAAGCCGCGGCCAATGGTCCCGGCGGACCGGTCAGCGCGTCGCTCTCGCCGCAGACGACGAGGACGGATCGTGTCGACCGTCCAAGCTCTTCCTTGGTAAACGCGTCCCGGTTCCCGCGCATGCAGGCCGCCAGCGCCAACCGGTCCTTGCCCGCCTGCTCGGCGAAGATGCGGAACTCGCGCGCCGTGCGGTTGGTGATGGATTCGAGGTCGTCGGTCACCAGCGCATCGGCGATCATGCCCCGGCGCGCGGGATTGTTGGTGCCCTGCTCCGCCGCGTTGACGTCCAGATAGCTCGCGCCGACACCCCCGATGATCACCTTCGCGAAGCGCTCGGGATGGCGCAGCAGCAGCGACATGGCGATGTAGCCGCCCATGGAGTAGCCCATCAGCACCGCTTCGCCGATAGCGGCGTCGTCCATCACCCGGATCACGTCGTCGGCCATCTTCCCGTGGCCGTAGAACGACGGATCGTGCGGCTTGTCGCTCTCGCCATGGCCGCGGCAGTCCAGCGCCACGACGACATGGCCCGCCTCGTTCAGCGGCTGGTACCAGCCCGGCGCCCGCCAGTTCTGCACCCGGTCCGAGGCGAAGCCATGGACCAGGACGATGGCCTGGGGCTGGTCGCCCGCGATCTCATAGGCGATGCGCACGCCGTCGGCGGCGGTGGCGAAGAAGGTCATGGTCTGGCGGCCCTTGTCTGCCTAGAATGAGTCCTGTCTAAGATGGGCTCTTATCCTAAGGCCGCACCCCATGTCACTGGACGCACTCAAGAAAGACGTCGAAGGCATCGTCGATTCGATGCGCGACGAATTGCTGGCGCTGAGCCACTCCATCCATCAGGAGCCCGAGCTCGCGCTGGAGGAATTCAAGTCGGCGAAGAAGCTGTCCGACGCGGTGGCGGAACATAATCTCGACGTCCAGCGCGGAGCCTTCGGACTCGAGACCGCTTACGTCTCCGAATTCGGCAAGACGGGCGGGCCGACCATCGCCATCCTGTCGGAATACGATGCGCTGCCGGGCGTGGGCCATGCCTGCGGCCACAACATCATCGCCACGACAGGCCTCGGCGCGGCGCTGGCATTGTCCAAGCTCGGCGCGCGCCTGCCCGGGCGCGTGCGTTATCTCGGCACGCCGGCGGAGGAGCGCTTCGGCGGCAAGGAGATCATCGCCGAGGAAGGCGCGTTCGACGGCGCCGACGCCGCGATGATGATCCATCCCTCCAACCTCAATCTCGCGACGATGCCCTGCATCGCGATCTCGGAAGTCGAAGTCACCTATCACGGCCGCGCGGCGCATGCCGCCGCCATGCCCTATCGCGGCTTGAACGCGCTCGACGCCGTCGTCACCGCCTATCAATCCATCGCGCAACTGCGCCAGCACATCAAGCAGAGCGAGCGGCTGCACGGCATCATCACCGAAGGTGGATTGGCCGCGAACATCGTGCCAGAGCGCGCTGCCTGCCGCTTCTACGTCCGCGCGGCGGACATCCATGAGCTCGGCGAGCTCAAGCAGCGCGTGCATGGCTGCTTCGAGGGCGCGGCGCTGGCGACCGGCACGCGCGCCGAGATCAAATGGGGCAACACCGATTATCTCGACATGAAGACCAATTGGCCGATGGCCGACCGCTTCATGCACCATGCGCGCGGGCTGGGGCGCGACTTCTTCCCGGTGAAGGAGATCCCGGCAGGCTTCGCGGGCTCGACGGACATGGGCAATGTCAGTCATCGCGTGCCGTCGATCCATCCGATGCTGGCGGTGGCGCCGGCGGGCGTGATCATCCACAACGCCGAATTCGCGACCTGGGCCGCTTCGCCCAAGGGCGATGCCGCCGTGATCGACGGCGCCAAGGCGCTTGCGCTCACCGCGCTCGAACTGATGACAGACCGCGTGCTGCTCGACACCGCGAAGAACGATTTCGCGGCGACCGCGGATATCTCGAAAGCCGCGCTCGCCAAGCTGAAACAAACCCATCCGCACGATTCCCACCACGGACGTGACCACCCCCATGGCGGCGGTTGCGGCTGCGCATGAACTGGCTTGTCGTCGCCGCGATCAACGGCTTTCTCGCGGTCGCCGCCGGCGCCTTCGCCGCGCACGGCCTGCAGGGCAAGCTCGACGCTCATGGTTTGAGCGTGTTCGAGACCGGCGCGCGCTATCAGATGTATCACGCGCTCGCCATCGGCCTGGCCGCACTTGCCGCGCGCAACGGCGCGAGCGGGGCTAACGTTGCGTCAGCTTTCTTCCTCGCCGGCATCGTTCTGTTTTCCGGCTCGCTTTATCTGCTGGCGCTGACGGGGGAACGGGGGCTAGGTTTCGTCACGCCGTTCGGAGGGCTCGCATTCCTCGTCGGCTGGGCGGCATTGGCATGGGCGGCAACGAAACTGGTTTGAAGAAAGAGCGCGTGCTCGTCGCGGGCGCCGGCATCGCCGGGCTTGGGGCCGCGCTCGCGCTTGGCGGCGGCGACCGCGAGGTGATCATCCTCGACCGCGATCCGCCGCCGCCCGATCTGTCGCCCGACGAAGCCTTCACCAAATGGGAGCGCAAGGGCGCGACGCAGCTTCGCCACAGCCACGCCTTCCTCGGCCGCCTCACCACCTTGATCCGCGACCGCTATCCCGACCTGCTGCAGGAACTGCTCGGCGAAGGCACGCGCCTCTTCGGTTTCGCCGACGCGCTGCCGCCGACCATCGAGAGCGCCTACAAGCCGCTGCCCAGTGACGCGGAGATGATGCTGCTCTTCAGCCGCCGCTCCACCCTCGAGCTCGCCATCCGCCGCTACGCCGCGCGCATCCCGGGTGTCACCTTCGTGGCGAACGCCGCGGTGCGCGGGCTGATCCTCGACGGCAACGTCGCCAGGGGCCTGACGGTCGAACGCGACGGCAAGGTCGACGATATTCCGGCCGACATCGTGGTCGACGCCACCGGCCGCAACACGGTCTTCCCCGATTGGCTGCGCAAGGCGGGCATCGCGGTGAATGAGGAATCGAGCCCCTGCGGCATCCTCTATTTCACCCGCCACTATCGCCTGCGCGACGGGCTGGACGAACCGCCGCGCGACGGCACGCCCGGCGGCGGCGATCTCGGCTACATCAAATTCGGCGTCTTCATCGCCGACAACCGCCACTTCTCCGTCACCCTCGCCACGCCCGAGATCGAGACCGAGATGCGCATGGCGGTGGTCAGGCCGGAGACCTTCGACGCGGTATGCACGGCGCTGCCCGGCGCCGCGCGCTGGATCGCGCGTGCCGAGCCGGTCAGCCCCGTCTATTCCATGGGCAATCTGCAGAACGTCTGGCGCCACTACGGCCCGGTGCTCAATTTCTTCCCGCTAGGCGACGCCGCCGTGCGCACCAATCCGCTCTATGGCCGCGGCTGCTCCTCCGGCGTGGTGGAAGCGCATCTGCTGCGCGCGGCGTTGGACGCGACCACAGATCCCGCCACTCGCCTCGCCCGCTATGACGCCGATGTGAAAAAGACGATCCGGCCCTATTTCGACTCCATGGCGAAGCTCGACCTTCAGGCCATCCGCCGCGCCGAGCATGAGCGCGATCCGAACTATGTCCCCGGCTGGCGCGCCAAGCTCGCCAAAAGCTTGGCCGAGGAAGGGCTGATGCCGGCGCAGCGCGGCGACGTCGAAGTCGCCCGCGCGCTCAGCCGCATCTTCCACATGCTCGACGAGCCGCAGACCCTGCTGAAGCGCCCGGCGCTGATCGCGCGCATCCTGCGCATCTGGGCGATGTCGAAGGACGCCAAGAAGGCCCGCGACTTCTATCCGCCGAAATCCGGGCCGGAGCGGGCGGAAATGTTCGCCCGCCTCGGCCTCGCCGCCTAACAGCGGTAGTCGTTGCTCATCCGCTGCACGGAATCGTGGATCGCGCCGGCGGTGTGGGTCGTGAGCACCTCGCGGATCGCGGGGCAACGCACCTGATCGCCCCGGATGAGGTCTTTGTGGCTGTGTCCCACCGCGGTGTAGACGATCCAGCTCTTGTCGCAATGCAGGTGCGGCTCGGCCGTGGACGGGAAATAGACCTGGTTGTCGCAATAGTCCTTCATATAGCTCGCCGCATGCGCGGGCATGGCGGCGGAGGCGGCGACGAGGCCTGCGCCGAGCACAATCGCTTTCAGCATGATCGAATCCTTCCATTAGGTTCGCGGACTTCCGCTACGTCATAGACGGTGGAGAGCCGGGCGCCGTGAACGCGCGCTCTTGCCAACAGCGTGGCGGGGATGAAGATGGACCGCCACGCCATTGTTTCGGAGACGCACATGGTCGATTTCCCCGCGCCCACCATGATCAAGACCAACGGCATCGACATGGCCGTCTATGAGATGGGGCCGAAGGACGGCATTCCTGTCGTGCTCTGCCACGGCTTCCCGGAGCTCGCCTATTCCTGGCGCTACCAGCTCCCCGCGCTCGCCAAGGCCGGCTATCGCGTCATCGCGCCGGACCAGCGCGGCTACGGCCTCACCTCGCGGCCGGAGAGAATCGAGGACTACGACATCACCCATCTCACCGGCGATCTCGTCGGCATGCTGGACGCGATGGGCATCGACAAGGCGGTGTTCTGCGGCCACGACTGGGGCGGCCTCGTCGCCTGGATGGTGCCGCTTCTGCATCCCACGCGCGTCAAGGGCATGATCGGCGTCAACACGCCCTTCCTGCCGCGCTCGCCGGTCGATCCGATCATGGCGATGCGCGCGATGTTCGGCGAGAACATGTACATCGTCTATTTCCAGAAGCCGGGCGTCGCCGACGCGGTGCTGGCTGCCGACACGGGCAAGACCTTCCGCTTCTTCATGCGCAAGAACGGCGGCACGGCGGAGGAATACGCCAAGCGCCCGAAGGAAGAGCGCAATCTCGAGCTTGTCCACGCGCTGCAATCCGACGAGAGCAAATGGCCCGGCGAACTGGTGATGACAGAGGCGGAGCTGAAAGTCTTCGTCGACACTTTCACCAGGACCGGCTTCACCGGCGGCATCAACTGGTACCGCAACTTCACCCGCAATTGGGAGATCATGGGGCCGGTCGAATACAAGGTACATGTGCCGAGCCTGATGATCATGGCCGAGGACGACGTCGTCCTCTCCCCCGCGATGGCGGACAACATGGAGATCTTCGTTCCCGACCTCGAAAAGGTGCTGATCAAGCGCTGCGGCCACTGGACCCAGCAGGAGCACCCCGAGGAAACCAGCGCCGCCATGATCGACTGGCTGAAGAGAAGGATTGTCTGAACTTCCCCCTCTCCCCCTCAAAGGCAGGGGAATCGCATATGGCTTTTTGATCGGTATTGCGTGTTGTTAGGAGTTGGATTCTGAAGAGGTCTCCTGATTTGCAAGGAGGTCTCGATGCGCAAGTTCCGTCGCGTGTTCAAGGGCTTGGCCGATCCGCGGGCGTCGAACACCAGCCATAGGCTGATCGACGTTCTGTTCCTGGCGCTGGCTGCGGTGATCAGCGGAGCCGAGACGGCCTCGGAGATGGAGCAGTATGCGCGGGGCAAGCGGATGCTGTTGTCCGGCATGCTGCCGCTAGAGCACGGCACGCCGAGCCACGATACGTTCAGCCGGGTGTTCCGGCTTTTGGATCCGGTGGCGTTCGAGCGCGCCTTCCGCCGCTTCATGGCGGCCTTTGCCCGAGCGAACGGTTTGGCCTTGAGCGGCGTGATCGCGATCGACGGCAAGGCGCTGCGCGGTGCTTACGAGCGGGGCTGCGCGGCGAGCCCGTTGCATCTGGTCAATGCCTTTGCGGTCGATGCCCGGCTCGTGCTGTCGATGCGCAAAGCAGCCGGGCGCAACGAAGTCGCGGGTGCGCTGGAGGTGCTGGAAATGCTCAGCCTTCAGGGATGCGTGGTAACCGCGGATGCACTGCATTGCCATGGCCGCTTCGCCAAAAGCGTGCTGGCGCGGGGCGGCGACTATGTGCTGTCGCTCAAACGCAACCAGAGCAAATTGTTCCGCCAGGTGGAAAGTCGCTTTGCGCACAACGCCAAACGAAGCAGTGTCGAACGTCTGGAACCGGCCACTCACGACCGCCGCGAAAAACGCCGCGCCACCATCATGAAAGACGCCAGCCTGGCGCCGGTCTTCCCCGGCGTCGTCGCGCTCGGTCGCGTCACCTCATGGCGCCAGCCGCACGGCAAGAAGGCCGGTCAACCGCTCGTGCGCTATTACCTGCTGTCCAAGCTCATGTCGGCCACGAAATTGCTCAGCACCGTACGAAGCCATTGGGGCATCGAGAACCGCCTGCACTGGGTGCTCGATACCGTCTTCGCCGAAGACGCCGACCGCGCCCGCAAAGACAACGCTCCCGAAAACCTCGCCATCCTCAGAAGGCTGGCTCTCAACATCGCCAGAGCCCACCCCGCCGCCATGTCCATGCGCCTAAAACTCAAACGCGCCGGATGGGACGACAGCTTCCTCATCAGCATCCTGAGCCATATGCGATAGCCCTGCCCGCAAGGGGGAGGTGGAGATCAGGCCGCCAAGGTCACCGCCGACACCGGCGCGCGGACGTCGGCCATGTAGTCGGTCATCAGGGTTTCGGTGATCCGGCCCGGCTTGAATTTGTATTCGGCGATCTGCTGGACCGGGGTCACTTCCGCCGCGGTGCCGGTGAGGAAGCATTCGCTGAAGCCGGCCATCTCTTCCGGTTTGATGTGGCGCTCGATCACCTCGATGCCGCGTTTCTTGGCCAGCGCCATCACCGAGCGGCGGGTGATGCCGTCGAGGAAGCAGTCCGGCGTGGGCGTGAGCAGCTTGCCGCCGGCCACGAAGAATACGTTGGCGCCGGTCGCTTCGGCGACGTAGCCGCGATAGTCGTACATGATCGCGTCGTCGAAGCCGGCGCGGTCGGCTTCGTGCTTGGAGATCGTGCAGATCATGTAGAGGCCGGCGGCCTTGGACTTGGTCGGCGCGGTATCCGGCGCGGGGCGGCGCCAGCGCGAGAGCGTGAGGCGGATGCCTTCCATCTTCTTCGCCGGATCGAAATAGGAGCCCCAGGGCCAGCAGGCGATGGCGACGCGGATCTTCGCGTTCGGCGCGGCCACGCTCATCTGCTCGCTGCCGCGGAAGACGAGCGGGCGGACATAGGCGTCTTCCAGCCCTTGCGCGCGCACGACGGCGTAACAGGCGTCGTTGATCTGTTTCGCGGGGAACGGGACCGTCATGTCGAGGATGCGTGCGCTGTCGATCAGGCGCTGGGTGTGCTCTTCGAGCTTGTAGATGCGCCCGGAATACATCCGCTCGCCTTCGAATACGCTCGAGGCATAGTGCAGGCCGTGCGTCAGCACATGGACCTCGGCCTCGCGCCAGGGGACCAGCTTGCCGTCCAGCCAGATCTGTCCGTCACGGTCGTCGAAGGGGGGAACGGCGGCAGCCATGGAAACCATCCTTGCAATACGGCTCTTGCACTAACGCGGCGAGGACGGATAATCAGTCAGCATGGCTGACTTAATCTCCGGCGACCCGCGTCCCTCCCCGCTATATCTGCGGGATGAGGAGTTGAAGCAAGGCGTTGACCTGCTGTTCTTTGCCTTTGCCGACATGTTCGTGGCCGGCGACGGGCCGCTGCGCGCCGCAGGACTTGGGCGCGCGCATCGCCGCGCCTTGTATTTCATTGCGCGCCATCCCGGTCTTTCGGTGGCGGACTTGCTCACTATCCTCAAGATCACGAAACAAAGCCTCAACCGCGTGCTGAACGACCTGCTCACGGGCGGTTATGTCGAACGCAAGGCAGGCCTGCGCGACAAGCGCACCCGCCAATTGCGACTCACATCCAAGGGCGAGTCGCTGGAGCGCGCGCTGTGGGACGCGCAGCGTCCCAAGCTGGTGCGCGCCTTCCGCGAGGCGGGCCCCGAGGCGGTGGCCGGATTTCGCCGCGTGCTCACCGGCATCGCGGGCGAGCGGCGCCTGAGCGTCCAGGGCAATAGGCAGGGAGGCGGATCATGAGCAGCGCCGCCGACAACGCCCATCTCCTCGTCATCGACGACGACGAACGCCTGCGCGCGCTCCTGCAGCGCTATCTAAGCAGCAACGGATTCCGCGTGAGCGTCGCGGCCGATGCCGCCGAGGCCCGCGCGCTGATGAAATCCATTGCCTTCGACCTCCTCATCGTGGATGTGATGATGCCGGGCGAGACGGGCCTGGAATTCACCCGCTCCACCCGCGCCCACAGCCAGGTGCCGATCCTGATGCTCACCGCGCGCGGCGATGCCGAGCACCGCATCGAAGGGCTGGAGCATGGCGCGGACGATTACCTGCCCAAGCCCTTCGAGCCGCGCGAATTGCTGCTTCGGGTGAGCGCGCTGCTGCGCCGCGCCGCGCCGCCCGCGCAATCGCCGCATCGCGAAGTGAAGATGGGCGAAGCGGTATTCGATCCCGAGCGCGGCGAGCTTCGCCGCAAGGGCAAGCCGGTGCGGCTGACCACCTCGGAAAGCGCGCTGCTCAAGCTGTTCGCGGTCAATGCGGGGCGGCAATTCTCCCGCGCCGATCTGTGCACGCGGTTGGGCGTCAGCCTGGAGCGCTCCATCGACGTGCAGGTGACGCGCCTGCGCCGCAAGATCGAGGAGGATCCCAAGCTTCCGCTTTATATCCAGACCGTGCGCGGCGTGGGCTATGTGCTCGTGCCGGACCGGGTGAGCTGATGGCGATCCATCCCTTCCGTCCGCTCAAGCGCGCCATGCCGCGAGGCCTGTTCGGCCGCTCGTTGATCATCATCGTGGCGCCGGTGGTGCTGCTGCTCGGCATCGTCACCTACGTGTTCTTCGAGCGGCATTACGAGATCATGTCGGCGCGCATGGCGCGCGGAGTCGCGGGCGACATCGCGCTGCTCATCAACATCGAGGAGAGCAATCCACCCGGCAAGCAGCGCGATGCGCTGCTGGAAATGGCGAACAAGAATCTCGGCTATCGCGTCTCGGTCCAGATGGGCGAGCGGCTGGACAAGCCCTATCACCATTCCGGCGCCAATCTGAAGGACGCGATGACGAACGTCTTCGCCAACCAGTTCGGCGTCGCCTACCCCTTCGTCTCGCGCAATGTCGGCGATTTCACCGAGGTGAAGGTGCAGACCGGGGACGGCGTGCTCGACCTGATGATCCCCAAGAAGCGGCTCACCGCGTCGAACGTCGATATCTTCATCCTGTGGATGGTGGGCTCGTCGCTGGTGCTGCTGGCGGTCGCCATCATCTTCCTGCGCAACCAGGTGCGCCCGATCGAGCGGCTGGCCTACGCGGCGGACGCCTTCGGCAAGGGCCGCTCGGTGCCCGATTTCAAGCCTTATGGCGCCACCGAGGTCCGGCGCGCGGCGCAGGCCTTCCTCACCATGCGCGAGCGTATCGAACGTTACCTCCAGCAGCGCACCGACATGCTGGCCGGCGTCAGCCACGACCTGAAGACGCCCATCACGCGGCTGAAGCTCGAACTCGCCATGATGGGCGACACGATCGACACCTCGGCGATGAAGGCCGACCTCGCCGAGATGGAGCACATGCTCGACGAATATCTCGATTTCGCCCGCGGCGAGGGCGGCGAGGAAAGCCACGCCGCCGATCTCGCCGACGTCGTGCGCGACGCGGCGGCGGCGGCGGCGCGGGCGCGCGGCGCGGGCGCGGACAGGCTGACGGTCGCGGCCGAGCCCGGCATCGTGCTCAGCGTGCGCCGCAACGCACTGCGCCGCTGCGCCACCAACCTCATCGACAACGCGCTCAAGCATGGCAGCCATGTCGACGTGGCGCTGAAGAAGCATGAGCGCGGCGTGGAGATCGTGGTCGACGATGACGGGCCGGGAATCCCGGCGGCGCGGCGCGAGGAGGCGTTCCGCCCCTTCCACCGCCTCGATGAGGGCCGCAATCTGCAGAAGGGCGGATCGGGGCTCGGCCTCGCCATCGCCCGCGACATCGCCCGCGCCCATGGCGGCGACCTCACCCTCGCCACCAGCCCCGCGAACGGGCTGCGCGCGGCGATCAGGCTGCCGATTTAGAGCCGGTTGCCTTCAAATCGACGCAGCCAAATTCGGTGTCATGGCCCGCGAATGCGGGCCACCCAGTTGGGTTCTGTGAACTGGGGCCGTATTTGCTCGGAGTTCTTTCTTCCGAGACGGAGCAAGCGTCACCTGGGTGGCCCGCATTCGCGGGCCATGACACGTTTGTGTATTGATTCCAAACGGTCACAATCCGCTCTAAAACACCCGCCGCAAATCCCCGTCGAGCTTCGCCATCGTCTTCGCCAAATCGGGCCCGTCGTCGAGCCAGGTGGAGACGGACCGCGCCATGGCGCCGGCGAGCGCCAGCGCGCGCAAGGGAATGGCGGGGCCGGTGTCGGCTTCGGCCAATGTGAGCAGCCAGCTTCCGGCCTTCACGAAATCCTCGCGCGCGGCGAGGAGCGACAGCGGATCGCGCTTGAGGCCGTGATAGAGCGCACGCATCGCGTCCTTGTGGGCGCTCGCCGCATCGAACCAGCTCATCGCCGCCTCGAAGACGCGGTCGCGGGCGCTGCCTTCGGCGTCGGGGCGATAGCGCCTGGCCGTTTCGTCGCCGAGCTTGGTGAGGATCAGGCCGATCAGCGCCGGCTTGGCGCGGACGGGCAATTGCGCGAGCGGAATCTTCGCGGCTTTGGCGGCTTGCGACAGCGCCAGATCGCTCCACGCCGTTTTGGCGAGCAGCTTCAGCGCGGCATTGGCCAGTTTCTCTTCGCGGGCAATCGTCTTCGCCATGGGCGAAGCATAGCTCAATAGCCCGAAGCGGGCTGCCACAAACTGAAGGTGGCGCCCTGATCGTCCTTGCAGACGGCATTGAGGCCGGACGGATAGTCCTGGATCTCGCCCGGCGCGCCGCCGAGCGTCTTCACCTTGGCGACCATCGCCGCCATGTCGTCCACGCGGAAATAGAAGGACGAAAGATCGGCGGGCGCGTCCTTCTTCAGGCCGAAAGGCAGCACGGTGTTGGAGACGTGGGCATAGGCCTCGCTCGTATCGGAGAATTCCCAGCCGAAGAGCGCGCCGTAGAATTTCATCGCGCGGGCGACATCGGCCACGCCGATGGTGAAATAGCCGAGTTCGACGACCGCCATCTATTTCTCCGTCAAGGTCCAGGCATGGCCCGCGACGTCCGCGATGCGCGCGCGGCGGCCGCCTTCATTGGGATTGGTTTCGATGGGCCGCGTGAGGGTCGCGCCGGCGTCGAGTGCGCGCTTCAGCGCCGCGTCGAGATCGCCGACCTGGAGCCAGAGATTGACCGTCGTGCCGCCCAGGGCGGCCGGGTTCTTCACGCCGATGGATTCCATGGCCTGATAGCCGTCGGCGGCGTACAGCGTGGTGTCGCCCAGCCGGAACTCGGAATGGCCGATCTTGCCGTTGCCGGGATCGACCCAGCGCATGATCTCGCTCGCACCCAGGCCATGGACATAGAAATCCAGCGCCTTGGCGGTGTCGGCGCAGATCAGGTAGAGCGAAACGGTGCTGCGGTTCTCGGACATGAGCGCTGTTTTAGCGCGCCTCGCCGGGACTGGCTTGTAAAAATTTTCCACACTCAAGAAAGATTTGCACGCGGAGACGCGGAGACGCGGAGTTCGTGCGGGCGATCCACGGCAACGTGACCCGTTACCGCCCGCGAAGCGGGCAGACCTTCATTCGGCTGACCCGCTTCGCGGGCCGTTACGACGCGGCAAAATCTCGACCGCCTGCACGAACTCCGCGGCCCCGCGGCTCCGCGTGAATCCCTTCTATTCCGCCAGCGGCAGGTGCTGGAGATAAGGCCCGCGGCGGATCAGATAGTCCGTCGGCGTGAAGCCGGAGAATTCGCGGAAATCGCGGATGAAGTGCGACTGGTCGAAATAGCCGCCGAGGTCCACCGCATCGCCCCAATCGGCTTCGGGCGCGAGGAAAATGTGCTCCAGCACGCGCTGGAAGCGGGCGATGCGCAGATAGAGCTTGGGCGTAAAGCCCACTTCGTCCGCGAACAGGCGAATGAATCTCTTGTGGCTGATCTCCGTCTCCGCGGCGAGCGCCGCCACGGATGTGCGACGGGGCTGCGCCAGACGCCGCAAGGCCAGCGCCACAGCCGGATGACGCGCGAAGTCGCGGCGCGCCATGGCGATCAAGGCGGCTTCCAGGATGTCGAACTTGTCCCGTGGCGCCGGCGCCTGGACGAGGCGCTGGTGCAAACGCTCGGCATCGGCGCCCCACAGATCTTCCAGGCAGACATGCGCGTTCTCGAAATCGCGCGCGGGCGGCCCGAAGAAGGGGAACGAACCGCCGGGCTTGAAGCGCACGCCCATCATGTGCGGCTGATAGGCGTCGATGGCGAAGGCCCGAGCATGCGTGCCGCACAGCGCGATGCCCTTCAGCCGGTGATGCACGTCGAAGCGCGCGCCGTTGTACCAGGACAGCGCATGGTCCTTGAGATTGATCATGATGCCCATCTGGCCGGACGCCATGATCGTGTCCTTGGCATGACCGGGCGCGTCGCCTTTCCAATACCAAAGGTTCTCGATGAAATCCGCCAGCGGCGGCCCGGGATGACGCTTCAGATAGATCATCGGCGCATGGTGCGCGCGCCGGGCGGACGCTTCAAGCGCCGAGTTCCCGCGCGCGTTTGTTGGCGGCGGACACCGCGCGCGCCATTAACCGTGCCATGCCGTTCTTCGCCATCAGCACTTTGAGCGCCGCCTCGGTGGTTCCGCCCGGGCTCATGACGGAAATGCGAAGCTCGGATGCGGTGCGCGGATCGGCGTCGAGCAAAGCGCCCGCGCCGGTGATCGTCGCCCGCGCCAATTGCGCGGCGATGGCGGGCGGCAGGCCTTCCTTCTCGGCGGCAGCGGCCAGCGCCTCGACCAGCAGGAACACATAGGCCGGGCCCGAACCCGAAACCGCCGTCACCGAATCGATCAGTCCTTCACGCGCGACCCAGACGGTCCGGCCAAGTGCCGCCAGCAGCGAGGTGGCGAGCGTCTTGTCCTTGGCCGTCACGTTCGCGCCGGCATAAAGCGCGCAGATGCCCTTGCCGATCTGGCCGGGCAGGTTCGGCATGGAACGAACGATCCGCGCCTTGTTTCCCCAGGCCGTGGCGAGCGACTTGATCGTGGTGCCGGCGGCGATGGAGACCATCAGCGCGCCGCCCTCGGCGATGGGCCGCAGGCGCCAGGCTTCCGTCTTCAGGATCTGCGGTTTCAGGGCGACGACGCAGACATCGTAACGCCCACCTTCGATGGCGCTCAGCAGCGTGACGCGCGTCTCCTTGCGCAGCCAGGGCGCGGGCTTGGGCTCCACGACGGTGATTCTGCGCCGGGGCAGCCAGCCCTTCAGCAGCGCGCCGCCCATGTGGCCGGCGCCGGCAAGCAGGATCTTCATGTGATTCCGGCGATCTGACGCTTGGCCCAGAAGCATTCGGCGCTAAGGACCAGCCACAGAACGCCGGACAGCGCCTTGAACACGCCCTCGCCCGGCTCGTCGGGCACGAAGGCGAGCCCCAGCATCGCAAGGCCGAGACCGATTCCCACCCAGGAGAGCAGCGTGAACTGCCGCCGCGTGGCCGCGAGGATCTGGTCGCGCCTATCGGGGGATTTTTCGAAGGCCTTGCCGCTCTTGATGGCCGAAACCTGGAACGGCAGACCGACACAGGCGAGGATGCAGGCGACGATGCCGATCAGTTCGATCATTGGGTGCCTCCCGGCGAGTTGCGCCGGCGGCCTTACGCCTGGCCTTGGCACTCCAGGATCGCGGCGGCGACGGCTTCCTCGGCGGTCTTGCCGCCCCAGAGCACGAACTGGAACGCGGGATAGTAATATTCGCACGCCTCGACCGCGAGGTTGAGCAGCGCCTCGCATTGCGAGGCCGACGCCGCGGCCTCCGGAAAGATCATCGCATGGCGATAGAGCAAGGTGCCGTCTTCCGGCCAGAGGTCGAAATGGCCGATCCACAATTTGGCGTTCACATACATCAGCAGCGCGGCCACGTCGTGCTTGCGGGTCTCGTTCACCCGCATGTCGAAGGCCGAGGAGAGGTGGAGCGATTGCAGCTCCTCCCGCCACGTAAAGCTGAAATGATGATCGCACCAGCGGCCGGCGATCGACAGATTCAGCTCGTCCCGCCCGCTCCGTTCGAAAGCCCAGCCATTGTCCTCCACCGAGCGCTCGAGCAGGTCGAGCGGGTGCGGGCCGGCGACGGATTCTTCATGAAGGGCGATAGTCATGAACCGACTCCCCAAGACGCCAAAACGAAGCAGTTGCGATCAACCTGACACAAGATTTTGTGGCCGCACAAGAGTCTACCAACGAAACCTGTTGGCGAAGTCGCGCGAGAAATTCACAAGAGTCAAAATTGTGAGTCAGTTCGCGGGCTTATCCACTGGGCGCGCCTCCGGCGCGACGGGAGCGACACTCGATGCACCGGTTTGTGACTCCAGCGCGGCGATCCGGGCGGCCAGCGCCTCGTTCTCGGCGCGGGCCTTGGCGGCCATCGCCTTCACCGCCTCGAACTCCTCGCGCGGCACGAAGTCCATGTCGGCCACCAGCTTCTCCAGCCGCTGGCGCATGAAGGTGTCGATCTCCGTGCGCACGCTTTGCGCCGCGCCCGCGGCATCGGTGAAGAGCCGGGCGAGGCCGTCGAGGACGGGATTGTCGGTCTGCATGGCTCACATATAAGCGTGGCCAGCCCCGGTCGCAAATCGGCCCCGGTCGCAAATCGGTTCCGGCATGGTATGAGGAGCGCCATGCTCGTGATCCCCTACCCTCAGATCGACCCGGTCCTGTTCGCGTGGGGGCCCATCGCGATCCGCTGGTATGCGCTCGCCTATATCGCGGGGCTGCTGATCGGCTGGTGGGTGTTCGCCGCGATGGTGAAGCAGGCGAGCCTGTGGAAAAATCCCCCCTTCAACGGCAAGCCTCCGGCCACCACCGACGACGCGGGCGACCTCGTGGTCTGGGCGACGATGGGCGTGCTCTTGGGCGGACGCATCGGCTACATCCTTTTCTACGCCATCGCGCTGTGCAGCGTGTCGCCGCATGAGGGATTCTGCGCGGCGGACAAGTTCCCCGGCTCGCTCGTCACCCAGCCCTGGAAGATCTTCGAAGTGTGGCAGGGCGGCATGTCGTTCCACGGCGCCGCCATCGGCGTGATCCTCGCCATCGTCTGGTTTTGCCGCCGGCGGAAGCTGCCCTTGTTTTCCGTCGGCGACCTCGTCTGCGCGGTGCAGCCCATCGGCCAGTTCTTCGGACGCATCGCCAATTTCGTGAACGGCGAATTGTGGGGAAAGCCGAGCCACGCGCCCTGGGCGATGGTGTTCCCCCGCGCCGGCGCCGAGCCGCGCCATCCGAGCCAGCTCTACGAAGCGGCGCTCGAAGGCATCGCGCTCTTCGTCATCCTGCAGATCGGCATCCGCGTGTTCCGCTGGCAGGAACGGCCGGGGCTGACGAGCGCGGTGTTCCTGATCTTCTATGCGGTGTTCCGCTACATCGTCGAATTCTTTCGCGAGCCCGACGCGCCGTTCCTCGCGGGCGTGAGCATGGGCCAGGCGCTGTCGCTCGCTTTCCTGATCGGCGGATTCGTCGTGCTCTATTTCGCCTACAGGAAGCCGCCGGAAGCGTCCCATGAACGCGCTGTCTGAGCGCATCGCACGCCTCATCCAGGCGCAAGGCCCCATCAGCGTCGCGCAATATATGACGATGGCGCTGCACGATCCGCAATACGGCTACTACGCGACGCGCGATCCGTTGGGCCGCGAGGGCGACTTCATCACCGCGCCGGAGATCAGCCAGATTTTCGGCGAGCTGCTGGGCTTGTGGACCGCGCAATGCTGGCACGACCAGGGCAAGCCCGCGTCCGCGACGCTCATGGAGCTCGGCCCGGGGCGCGGCACCTTGATGAACGACGCCCTGCGCGCCGCGCGGCTGATGCCGCAATTCCGCGCGGCGCTCACCGTCGAGATGGTCGAAAGCAATCCGGTGCTGCGGGTGATGCAGGAGAAGCTGCTGGCGGAATGCGGCGTGCCGGTCACCTGGCGCGGCGCGTTCGCCCCACCCGACCGGCCGCTCTTTCTTCTCGCCAACGAATTCTTCGACGCCCTGCCCATCCGCCAATTCGTCAAGACCGAACGCGGCTGGTGCGAGCGCATGGTCACGGTGGATACGAGCGGCGCGCTCGATTTCGCGTTGGCGCCCGAAGCCTCGCCGATCGCGCCGGAACGCGGACCGGCGGAATTGGGCGCGGTCTATGAAGTCTCGCCCGCCGCCATCGCCGCCGCCGAATCCCTGGCGCGGGTCATCGCCAACAAAGGCGGCGCGGCGCTGATCGTCGATTACGGCTATGGCGCCGACGCGGGCTATGGTGAAACGCTGCAGGCGCTGAAGGGCCAGGCCTTCGCGGGCTTGCTCGACACGCCGGGCGAGGCCGACCTTTCCGCCCATGTCGATTTCGCCGCCCTCGCCCAGGCCGCGCGCGAGGCCGGCGCGGTGACGTACGGCCTCGTCGACCAAGGCGATTTCCTGATGGCGCTGGGCGCGGTCGGGCGCGCGGCGAAACTCAAACAGTTCGAAGCGCTCGACAGGCTGATCAAGCCGGCGCAAATGGGGACGCTGTTCAAGGCGCTGGCGATCCTCCCCGGAACCGCGCCGCCACCACCGGGTTTCGCATGACGATCTTGAAGGCCAGCAATCTTCCCGCCGCCGCGCATGGCTTCTTCACCCGCGAGGGCGGCGTGTCGACGGGCATCTTCGCCTCGCTGAATTGCGGACCCGGATCGGGCGACGATCTTGCCGCCGTCACCGCCAATCGCGAGATCGTGCGCGAGGCATTGGGCGCGGCGCATCTCGTCACGCTGCATCAGGTGCACAGCCCGGACGCGGTGATCGTCAACGCGCCGTGGGAGATGGGCAAGGGCCCGCAGGCCGACGCGATGGCGAGCGCCACGCCGGGCATCACGCTCGGCATCCTCACGGCGGATTGCGCGCCGGTGCTGTTGATGGACGCCGAGGCGGGCGTCGTCGGCGCGGCGCATGCCGGATGGAAGGGTGCGCTCACCGGCGTGATCGATTCGGTGCTGGAGAAGATGGAGAGCCTGGGCGCGGTGCGCGAGCGCATCGCCGCCGCCGCCGGCCCGTGCATCGCGCAGCCCAATTACGAAGTGGGCGAAGACTTCCACGACCGATTCCGCGACGCCGATTCGGGCAACACCCGATTCTTCACCTTGTCGAACCGCCCCGGCCATTTCCGCTTCGACCTGGAAGCCTATGTTGTCCACAGGCTGCGCGAAGCGGGCGTGGAGAACGTCGCGGGCGTCTTCCGCGACACTTATTCGCACGAAAGCGCGCTCTTCAGTTTCCGCCGCGCCACGCATCGCGGCGAAACGTCTTATGGACGGCAAATTTCCGCTATCGTGCTCCGGTAATATCGCACCTCCCCCCTGCGGGGAGGTCGAAATCGCGTCAGCAATTTCGGGTGGGAGGCCGGTGCGGCGTCTCTCCCCACCCGAAAAATCTGATCGCTTCGCTCCAGATTCTTCGACCTCCCCGCAAGGGGGAGGTTGGCCGCACGCATGCACCTTGCTATACGACCGTCACTCAACCTTCATCGAAGAGTCGATCCCATGGCTGACGCGCGGAACATGAAGCTGTTGGCGGGGAATTCGAACACGGAGCTTGCCCAGAAGATCGGCGCGCATCTGAAGCTGCCCTTCGTCAAGGCGCAGGTGCGCCGCTTCGCCGACATGGAAGTGTTCGTCGAGGTGCAGGAGAACGTCCGCGGCGAGGACATGTTCGTCATCCAGTCGACGAGCTTTCCGGCCAACGACAACCTGATGGAATTGCTGATCGTGATCGATGCGCTGAGGCGCGCCTCGGCGCGGCGCATCACCGCGGTGATCCCCTATTTCGGCTATGCGCGGCAGGACCGCAAAGTCGGCCCGCGCACGCCGATCTCCGCCAAGCTGGTGGCGAACCTGATCACCGCGGCCGGCGCGCATCGCGTGCTCACCGTCGATCTCCATGCGGGGCAGATCCAGGGCTTCTTCGACATCCCAACGGACAATCTCTCCGCCGCGCCCATCATCGCCAAGGACATCGAGGATTATCTCGGCACCGGCGACCACCTGATGGTCATCTCGCCGGACGTGGGCGGCGTGGTGCGCGCGCGCGGGCTGGCCAAGCGGCTCGGCTGCGACCTCGCCATCGTCGACAAGCGCCGCGAGCGCGCCGGCGAGAGCGAAGTGATGAACATCATCGGCGACGTCGAGGGCCGCTCCTGCATCCTGATCGACGACATCGTCGATTCCGGCGGCACGATCTGCAACGCCGCCGACGCGCTGCTCAAGAACGGCGCCAAGGACGTCTGCGCCTACGCCACCCACGGAGTCTTGTCGGGCGGCGCGGTGGCGCGCATCCAGGGCTCCAAGCTCAAGAGCATGGTGATCACCGACTCCATCGCCGCCACCGCGGAGGTGGCCAACTGCAAGAACATCCGCCGCATCTCCATCGCCCCGCTGATCGGCGAAGCGATCAAGCGCATCAATCACGAGGAGAGCGTGTCGAGCTTGTTTGATTGAGAGGTTGGCCAGAAATCCGGGCGCTTGACGTGACGATCTCAGTTCTGATATATATCAAAAATGAGCTGGACCGTCGGCTTCGTGAACGGGGCGGAGCTTGATGCTCTGCCCGCCGATATGCGTTCGCGATTCGCACGGATCGCATTGTTGATCCAAGACCGCGGGCTTACAGCGCCGTACAAGCCGCACGCGAAGCAATTGGCCGGGAAGCTCTGGGAATTGCGGCTGAAAGGACGCGATGGAATTGCGCGCTCGATCTATGTCGCGGCGAGCGGGCGGCGGGTGATCATCCTGCGGACATTCGTGAAGAAAACTCAGAAGACCCCGCGAGGTGAACTCGCAATCGCTCGAGCGAGGATGAAAGAGGTACGGGAATGAAGCGTTTTGATCCTTGGCTACGCAAGCAAATGAAGGATCCCGAGTTCAGGAGGGAATTCGACGCGCTTGAAGAGGAGTTCGCACTCGCCCGCGAGTTGATCAGTGCGCGCGCTAGGGCAAAGCTGACACAGCGCGAGGTCGCGCGCCGCATGAGGACGTCGCAATCCGCCGTCGCGCGCATGGAAAGCGGACGCGGCCTGCCCTCCACATCGTCCTTGGTGAAATATGCGCGGGCCGTGGGCCGAAAGATCGAGATCAAGCTGTCCAAGCAGGCATAATCAACGGTCGCGTGCGGCGGTGGCCGCCAGGCAATTGGGCCCCGAATCGATCCGGACGCGGACTGGAGCTTTTACCTCTTCCGTCTTCTCGCTTTCACGATTGCCATTAAACGCACTCCTAGCGCGTCGCCATTCGTGAACTCGACGCCCTGCTCTTCTAGCGCGCGTTGGATCGTTTCGACCGTTCGCGCCAGAAGCTCTTCACCAGCTTCGAACCGGGCAACTGTGCTGGGCGAAACCTTTGCCAACTGCGCTATGTCGCGGATGCCGATCCCGAGCCCAACGCGGGCCATTTTGCACTGGACCGGCCGCATGACAATGGGGTTATCAATTCGGGTTGACATAGTCAGGTTGCTCGTCCATTATCAGTACACGGTTACGAATTCGATTCGGGAGATCATACCATGGCCCGCCGTCAGCGTGGCAGGCGTGCGGATGCGCGGGTGCGGATCGGGTCGCTGATCGCCGCGATGGAAACGCCGTTGCAGCGTGCGCGAGGGATGGCGGATGCTTGGCCTTTGTCGGCTATGGGTTGGAGAGCCTGGAATATGACGGCGCGCTGCCGGTTCTGACCATCTCGACCTCGCTGATGGACGATCTTGAGGCGCTTCACAAAAGCTGGATCGCCATGATCAAGGTGATCGAGACTGTCTGACGGCGGCGCGCCTGCCGGCGCGGCCCCTTGACCATGTTCGTGACTTGTTCCTATGCTTTACCTGCAATCACAGGGTGAGTCGCGATGCGGAAAGCGCATGGCGGGAGGAGAAGATTTGTGTGCGTGGCGGTGCATCGGGCGGCAGGGGGGAGGGGGTCGCGGTGAACCGGAAAACGAATGCCGGTCGGTACGAAAAGAAAAAAGTGACGAACAATTATATGTCGCGGCGCGCCTCGCCTACCGGGGGAGCGGTGTCATTCCGAAATTCGCGAAAACAACGATCAAGCTGTTGCGGGTCACGCGGGATATGCACCTAGAGGTTGATTTTGCGACGGCGCACGGTCACGCCGGACGGACGTTTCTGTCGCGATCTGAAATATCCGGGGCCGCCGCGGCGTGCGCGCGCGTGTCCCGCGATGCCGTCTCAGAAGAACTGCGGGTAGTTCGCCTCCATCCGCGCTTCGGTGTCGTTGACCACCTTGATCACCGGCGCGTTGGGGCCGCCCGGCAGCGTCCGGCCGACGTCGTAGCAGAACCAGGCGAGGTCCGGATCGAACCCCGTGCGATAGGCGTCGCCCATGTCCTTGTAGTAGCCGGCCATATAGGGATTGCCCTTGATGGCGGCGGCGAAGAGCGGCAGCGCGTCGTCGATGCGGCCGGCGGCGGCGAGATTGTTGGCGAGGAAATCGTCGATGACGTAGGGATTGGAAAGATCGTCGCGCTTCATCGCCGCCAGCGCCTTGATCGCGGCCTCGCCTTCTTCCTTGGTCTTGGGCTGGAGCGCGCCGACAAGCGCCTGGGTGCGCGGATCGGCCTTCGCGGCGGCGACGATCTGCGCGCCGCTGTGGCAGCCATCGGGCTTGGCGCAGGCGAGCGTGGCATCGCCATACTGCTCCGTCATCTCGAACATCAGGATCAGCGCCTGGAAGCCGTGATCGCCGGCCAGCGCCGTCTCGATGGCGGCGCGGTAATCCCCCGGCTTGCGCAGACCCGGCGCCTGGCCGGCGGTGGCGGCGATCATGACCTGCATCACGCCCTGCAAGGTGGAGGCGAGCGGATCCTGGCGGGGGCCAAACGGCTCGACCTTCTCGCCTTTGCGCAGGACATAGACGGCCTTCACGGGAAGCGCCGGCTTGAACGCCATCTCGATCCGCCCGCTCTTCAAGATCGGCGACAGCGCGTAGGAAATATGCGCGGGCATGCGGCCGCTGGCGACGATCTCGGCGATGATCGCGGGATGAAGCGTCGTGTTCGCGATGAGATATTGCGACAGGCGCGCGCTTTCGTCTTTCTTCAAGGTCTGCGCCGCCAGCGAATAGGACGCCACGTTCGCGCCGTTGTGGGAAAACGCCGCACCGTCCTTCGCCGCCTTGCGGACGAGATTGGGCGCGCCGTCGGCGGAATCCACCACGTGGAGTTCGGACTGCGTCCAGAACGCATCGATCGGCGCGTTCTTCGTCAGTCCGGCGCCGGACACGATACGCCCCAGGATGCGGCGGTTCGCGCTCTCCGCCACGCGGAAATCGACCATGCCGTAGAGAGAGGTGTTGACGATGGAATGGGCGCCGTCGTCGAGCAGGATGACGCGCTTGAGCGCGTAGTCGTAGGTCGTGCTCTTCACGTTGCCGTCGAACACGGTGATGAAATCGGGCGCGAGGTCGATGGACCATGTGCCGGGACGGTCGCCGCCCTTGATGTCGACCGCGAACTCGATGCCGTCCTCGCGAAACTGGGCGCGGGCGTTGATGAGGGACTCGGCGCTCGCCAGCGGACCGACCTTGGACAGGTCCGCGGCCTGGGCCGGCCCGGCCAGCAGAAGGCCCGCGCAAACCAACCCGCTCCAGATTTTCGACATCGCCCACCATGGCCCCGAATGCGCGGCGATGATAAAGCCTGGGACGCAGGAGGTCGAGCGATGCCCAGCCTTACATCCGAGGACGTCCGCAAGATCGCGCTGTCCTTCGACGGCGTCACCGAAATCGACCATTGGCGCCGGCCGGCTTGGCGGACGCCCAAGCGCATCTTCGCGGTGATGCGCCCCGACGGGCTCTATCTCCACCTGCCGGACGAGAGAAAGCAGTTCCTGTTCGAAGCCGACCCCGAGGCCTTCGTCAAATATATGTGGGGCAAGACGTCCAACGTGATCGTGCAGCTTCCCAAGGTGTCCAAAAAGGAGCTCAGCGCGCTGCTGCACGAGGCCTATGAATTTTGCCTGCCGCCACCCAAATCGGCGAAGGGGCCGGCGAGGAAAAAGAAAACGCCCTGAAGATTTTGTAACGCATGGGAACCGGCTTCCCTCACCGTTGCGAAAGTGCTTAGTGCCGCCATCGGCATCCCGGAATTCGGCCATGCAACTCGTCGGCAGGAAGCTCCTTCCGCCTGTCTCCATCGAGGTTCGGCGCCTGTTGCCGAGCCGCTGGGACATCGCGGCCGCGCTGCTGGTGCTCGGGTTCATCATCCTCTTCGCGGAGGCGAGCCGCACCCTGCCGCTGCCGCTGAACACGCTGGCGCACAAGCCGCTGTCGCTCGCGCCCTGGCATCTGTGGGAATACGCCGCGCGCACCGGCCTGCGCATGCTCATCGCCATGGCCGTGTCGCTGGTCTTCACCTTCTCCTATGCGACGCTCGCCGCCAAAAGCCCGCGCGCCGGGACCTTGCTGATCCCGCTGCTCGACATCCTGCAGTCGGTCCCGATCCTCGGCTTCATTTCCGTGACGGTCACCTTCTTCCTGGCGCTGGCGCCGGGGCGCATCCTGGGGGCGGAGCTGGCTTGCGTCTTCGCGCTCTTCACCAGCCAGGCCTGGAACATGGCCTTCAGCTTCTACCAGTCGCTGCGCACCGTGCCGCCGGAGCTGATCGAGGCGGGCCAAGTGTTCCGGCTGAACGGCTGGGCGCGGTTCTGGCGCATCGAAGTGCCCTTCGCCATGCCGCCGCTGATCTGGAACATGATGATGTCCATGTCGGGCGGCTGGTTCTTCATCGTGGCGGCGGAGGCGATCAGCGTCGGCGCCACCAAGATCGCGCTGCCGGGCATCGGCTCCTATATCGCGCTCGCCATCGCGGACCGGAACCTGCCCGCGATCTTCTGGGCGATCTTCGCCATGCTGATCGTGATCCTGATCTACGACCAGTTGATGTTCCGCCCGCTCGTCGCCTGGGCCGACCGTTTCCGCATCGATCAGGAGCAGGCGGGCGAGGAGCCGGAAAGCTGGATGCTGAACGTCATCCGCCGCGCGCGGCTGTTCGACGTCCTGTCCAAGCCCATCGCGCGGCTGATGCACTGGACCTACAAGCTCTCCGCCCCCAAGCGCATCGTGCCGGCGACGCCCAGCCCCACCGTGAGCCGGCTCGCGGATTATTCCTGGTATCTGATCGTCGCCTGCCTGGTGGGCTTCGCGCTGTGGCAGATCTATCTGTTCACCGGCGCGAGGCTGCCCTGGAGCGAAACGTTCAAGGCGCTGGGCCTCGGCCTCATCACCATGGTGCGGGTGCTGGTGCTGATCGCCATCGCCAGCGCGATCTGGACGCCGCTGGGCGTCATCATCGGGCTGAGGCCGAAGCTCGCGGCCATAGTGCAGCCCATCGCGCAATTCCTGGCGGCGTTCCCGGCGAACCTGCTCTTCCCGGTCGCCGTGTTCGTGATCGCGACCTATGAGCTGAACCCGGACATCTGGCTCTCGCCGCTGATGGTGCTGGGCACGCAGTGGTACATCCTGTTCAACGTCATCGCCGGCGCCTCCTCGCTGCCGCGCGAGTTGCGCGATGCCGGCACGAATTTCCAGGTGAAGGGCTGGCTGTGGTGGACCAAGATCGCCCTGCCCGGCGTGTTCCCCTATTATGTGACGGGCGCGATCACGGCCTCGGGCGGATCGTGGAACGCGGCCATCGTGGCGGAGTTCGTGGATTGGGGCCACAAGCACATCCAGGCCCACGGCCTGGGCACCTATATCGCGGAGGCCACCGCCAAGGGCGAGATGCACAAGGTGGTCTTGGGCATCGCGGTGATGGCGCTGCTGGTGACGGTGATCAACCGGCTGTTCTGGCGCCCGCTCTACTGGTACGCCGAACGCAAATTCAGGCTTGCTTAGATCGGATTGGCGTAGAGGAGACGAAGATGGACGCGCTTCTCGAACTCAAGGATGTCCGCCGCGCCTTCGCCAGGCAGGGCGGCGGCGAGCTTCTGGTGCTGGACGATGTCGAGCTCACGCTCAAGCAGGGCGAGATCGTGGGCCTGCTCGGCCGCTCGGGCTCCGGCAAATCGACCCTGCTGCGCATCATCTCCGGGCTCTCGCCGCCGACGGCCGGCACGGTCAATTACATGGGCCGCCCGGTCGACGGGCCGGCGCAAGGCATCGCCATGGTGTTCCAGAGCTTCGCGCTTTTCCCCTGGCTGACGGTGCTGGAGAACGTGCAGCTCGGCCTGGAAGCGCTCGGCCTGCCGCAGGCCGAGATCCGCAAACGCGCGCTGGAGTCGATCGACCTCATCGGCCTCGACGGTTACGAAAGCGCCTATCCGCGCGAGCTTTCCGGCGGCATGCGCCAGCGCGTCGGCTTCGCGCGCGCGCTGGTCGTGCATCCGAACATCTTGCTCATGGACGAGCCGATGTCGGCGCTGGACGTGCTGACGGCGGAGAACCTGCGCACCGACCTCTTGGAGCTTTGGTCGGAGGGCGACCTGCCGATCAAGGGCATGATCCTCGTCACGCACAATATCGAGGAGGCGGTGCTGATGTGCGACCGCGTGCTCTTGTTCTCGACCAATCCCGGCCGCGTCGCCGCCGAGATCAAGATCGACCTGCGCAAGCCGCGCGACCGCAACGATCCGGCTTTCCTCGCGCTGGTCGACCGCATCTATGTCGAGATGACGACGCGCCGCGTTGAGAAGCTGAAGAACGAAGCGCCGCGCGCCGCCATCGGCACGCATCTGCCACGCGTGTCGGTCAACCTTCTCGCCGGTCTCATCGAGGCGGTCGAGGCGCAGCCCTATGGCGGCAAGGCCGAATTGTCGGAGATCGCGTCCGACCTCCAGCTTGAGATCGACGAACTCTTCCCGGTCGTGGAATCCCTGCAGATGCTGCGCCTGGCCGACATCAGCGAGGGCGACATCGTGCTCAGCGACAACGGCAAGCGCTTCGCCCAGGCCGAGGTCGACGACCGCAAGCGCATGTTCGCGCGGCTGTTGATCCGCTACGTTCCGCTCGCCGCGCTGGTCCGCCGCGTCCTCGACGAACGCGAAAGCCACCAGGCCCCGTGGAACCGCTTCGTCGACGAACTCGAAGACTACATGACGACAGAAGCCGCCGAAGACACGCTGCGCGCCCTCGTCAGCTGGGCGCGCTTCGCGGAGCTGTTCTCCTACGACGACGACACGGGGATGTTCAGTTTGGAGAATCCCACTTAGGTAAACACAATCTCCGTGTCATGGCCCGCGACAGCGGGCCACCCAGTTGGGTTCTGCACAATCTTGGAAGCGTCATCTGGGCGGCCCGCAGTCGCGGGCCGTGACACTATTGGTTGGATCGAAACGCTGGAACGCGGCCTCTGCCTCTTCTTCCGGCGCATCATTTCCGGACAGCGCCGCAAAGATTGCGCGAAGTTGAGCCTGCACGAACTCAAGCCGGATGAACGCCTCGCTCGCAACGAAAGCGAGTGCCTCCATCTCCTCATCCCCTTCATTGTGGGCTATCTGGATCGCCTGACAGAACTGCGTCGCGTGCAACAACGGCTCCTCCATCGCCATGGCGCGAGCGCCCACAGCCTCCCGAAACGCTTTTTCGGAGCGCTTTGATCTGTGGACAAGTTTCTTCCGGCCGCGCGGCATGGTAAGGGCGCGTTGCTCCCAAGCGAAAGAATTCGGTACGGTCCAGACTATAGCTTAATGTACTAAAGAGATCAAGCGTGAAAATCACCGCCGATCAACTCAGAGCCGCGCGAGCCTTGCTCGACATGTCCCAGCCTGAGCTGGCTCGGCGCGCCAAAGTCTCTGTACCGACAGTTAAGCGCTGCGAGTCGAACATATCGAAAGCGAAGGTCGCCGCCGAAACACGTGAAGCACTCATCGCCGCGCTTCAGAACGCAGGCGTCGAATTTACGAATGGCGATACGCCGGGAGTTCGATTTGTCGGCATGAGAAAGTCTAAGGCGGGTCGCTAGACATTGCGAAAATCGCAACATCCGTCGCATCTGCCTAACGATAACAATGGGTTAGCCTGCGTGAATTGCGAAAATCGCATGCGATAGCGTTGCGATTTTCGCAAGCATCCGCTAAAAGCCGCCCTTTCCGGGGGCCATGGGGTCTGCGGGATCGCCTTTTTTGGCACGATATCAGGGACTTAAGACCATGCGTGAGACCCAGGACATGCGCGCGGAAGCGCGGACCGGCACCGGCAAGGGCCCGTCCTACCAGGCCCGCCTGAAGGGCATGCTCCCCGCCATCATCTATGGCGGCTCCTCCGCGCCCGAGCCCATCTCCGTCGGCCGCATGGATCTCGAGCGCCAATACGAGACCGGCACCTTGCTCACCACCCTCTTCATGCTCGATATCGCGGGCAAGAAGCAGCGCGTGATCCCGCGCGCGGTGCAACTCGATCCGGTCACCGACCGCCCGGTCCATGTCGATTTCATGCGCCTCGAAGAAGGCGCCAAGGTGCGCCTCGCCATTCCGGTGCGCTTCAAGAACCACGCGGATTCGCCCGGCCTGAAGAAGGGCGGCGTGCTGAACATCATCCGTCATGAGATCGAGATGCTGTGCCCGGCCGACTCCATCCCGGACGTGATCGAAGCCGATCTCGCGGGCCTCGACATCCACGGCACGATCCATCTGCACGACGTGCATGTGCCGGAAGGCGTGAAGCCGCTCATCCGCGAGCGCGACTTCACCATCGCCTCCATCGTCGCGCCGACCAGCGTGCTCGAAGAGCAGCGCGCCGCCGCCGCGGCTGCCGCCGCTGCCGCTTCGGCTCCTGCCGCCGCCGAAGGTGCTGCCGCCGAAGGCGCCGCTCCTGCCGCCGCGGGTGCAGCCCCGGCTGCCGGCGCCGCTCCCGCTGCGAAGGCCGCACCGAAGAAGTAGTAAGGCCGCCAAGAAAGCAAAAAGGCGCGCGCCATGTCCGACACGCCGCTTCTCCTCGCCGGGCTCGGCAATCCCGGCGCGGAATACGCGCGCAACCGCCACAACGCTGGATTCATGGCGGTGGACACGATCCACGCGAGCTACGAATTCGGGCCCTGGCGCGCGCGCTTCGAGGGGCTGATCTCCGAAGGCAAGCTTGCCGGGCGCAAGGTGCATCTGCTCAAGCCGATGACCTATATGAACGAGAGCGGACGCTCGGTCGGCGCGGCGATGCGCTTCTTCAAGCTGCCGCTCTCCACCGTGGTCGTGATGCATGACGAGATCGACCTCGCCGCGGCGAAGATCAAGGTGAAGACCGGCGGCGGCGACGCGGGCAACAATGGCGCGCGCTCGATCACCGCCTCCATCGGCCCGGATTATCGCCGCGTGCGCATCGGCATCGGCCATCCGGGCGAGAAGAGCCGCGTGCATGGCCATGTGCTGGGGAATTTCTCCAAGGCCGACGAAGACTGGCTGGTGCCGATGCTCTCGGCCATCGCCGAAGCCGCGCCCCTGCTCGCCAAGGATGACGATGTGGGGTTCATGAACAAGGTGGTGCTGGCGCTCAAACCGCCGCCGCCGAAACCGCCAAAGCAGAAAGACGCGTAATGGGATTCAAATGCGGCATTGTGGGCCTGCCCAACGTCGGCAAATCCACGCTTTTCAACGCGCTGACGCAGACCGCGGCCGCGCAGGCGGCGAACTATCCGTTCTGCACCATCGAACCCAATGTCGGCGACGTGGCGGTGCCGGACGCGCGCCTCGACACGCTGGCCGCCATCGCCAAATCCGCCCAGATCATCCCCACGCGCATCACCTTCGTGGATATCGCGGGGCTGGTGCGCGGCGCGTCGAAGGGCGAAGGGCTGGGCAACCAGTTCCTCGCCAACATCCGCGAGGTCGATGCCATCGTGCATGTGCTGCGCTGCTTCGAGGATGACGACATCACCCATGTCGAAGGCCGCATCGAGCCGGTGGGCGATGCGGAGACGGTGGAAACCGAATTGATGCTCGCCGATCTCGACAGCCTCGAGAAGCGCGTCGTGCCCATAGAGAAGAAAGCCAAATCCGGCGAGAAGGAAGCCAAGGAGCAGCACGCGCTGATGATGAAGGCGCTGGTGCTGCTGCGCGAAGGCAAACCCGCCCGCCTCGCCGACCTCACGCCGGAAGAGCGCGAGCCGTTCCGCCAACTTGGGCTTCTGACTCAGAAGCCGGTGCTTTACGTTTGCAATGTCGAGGAAGGCTCGGCGGCCACCGGCAACAAATTCTCCAAGGCCGTCGAAGAGATGGCGAAGAAGCAGGGCGCCGGCTGCGTGACGATCTCCGCGCGCATCGAGGAGGAGGTCGCGCAATTGCCGCCCGGCGAGCGTGAGGAATTCCTGGGGAGCCTCGGGCTCGAAGAGCCGGGGCTGAACCGGCTGATCCGCGCGGGTTATGATTTGCTCGGCCTCATCACGTTCTTCACCGTGGGCCCGAAAGAAACGCGCGCCTGGACTGTGACGAAGGGTTCTCGTGCGCCGCAGGGCGCCGGCGTCATCCACACCGATTTCGAGCACGGCTTCATTCGCGCCGAGACCATCGCCTATCCCGACTATGTCGCCGGCAAGGGCGAAGCGGGCGCGCGCGATGCGGGCAAGTTCCGGCTGGAAGGCAAGGATTACGTCGTGCAGGATGGCGACGTGATGCATTTCCGCTTCAACGCCTAGGCTTGGGCATGACCAGCAAGCACAAGAAATCCATCGCCACGCCGATCACCGTGGACGGCTATGCGCTGTGCTGGCGGCTGCAGCGCCAGCCGGCCTGGGGCGACCGCGACGGCTACAAGGGCCTGGCGCTTTCGGTCACGCGCGCCGACGCGGTGCGGCGCGAGTTGATCCTGGAATATCCCTTCCTCGGCAAGCCCAACAGCCCCGGCTATCTGCCGGAGCGGCCCAAGGTTTCGCAGAAGGAGATCGAGGCCGACATCCGCCTTGCCATGGAAGCGGGCTGGGATCCGGATTCGCGCGGCCGCTACTTTGCCTTCCAGGTGCCGCGGGAATCGAAATGATGGCGGAGCTGCTTCGCTTCGAGGATTTTCCCGTCGGCCGCGTCTTCGCATGCGGGCCCTACGCCGTCACGAAGGAAGAAGTCTTCGAATTCGCCAGGGAGTTCGACCCGCAGCCGCATCATCTCGATGAAGGCGCGGCGAGCCGCTCGATGCTCAAGGGCCTGTCCGCGTCCGGCTGGCATGTCTGCGCCATGGCGATGCGGATGCTCGCCGACGGCGTGATCCTGAAAGCCGACAATCGCGGCGGCGCGGGCGCGCGCGAGGCGCGGTGGATCAAGCCGGTGCGCCCCGGCGACGTGCTGCGCATGGAAGCCGAGGTGGTCGCGGCAAGGGCCTCGCAATCCAAGCCCATCGGCTTCATCACCTTCGACTGCCGCATCTACAACGCCATGGAACAGGTGGCGCTGGTGTCGATGACGCCCATCGTCGGGCGGTGCGCATGAGCGGCTTCTATTGGGAAGACATCGAGCCCGGCAACCGCCGCGAGATCGGCCGTTACACTTTCACCGAAGAGGAGATCGTACGCTTCGCCCGGAAATACGATCCGCAGGTGTTTCACATCGATCCCGAAGGCGCCAAGCACTCCATGTTCGGCGGCCTCATCGCCAGCGGCTGGCACACCGCCGCCGTCTGGATGAAGCTGATGATCGCCATGCGAGGCCGCGAGCGCGCGTCCGGCAACCCGCTGAACCGCGCCGGCGTCTCGCCCGGCTTCGAGGACATGAAGTGGCTCAAGCCCGTGCGCCCGGGCATGACGCTGACCTACTACACCGAGACGCTCGGCAAAACAGAGCTGCGCTCGCGCCCCGAACTGGGCCTTGTCAAAAGCTACAACGAAGCGCGTGACGAAGCCGGCGAAGTGGTGTTCAGCTTCATCGGCAAGGGTTTCGTCCAGCGGCGGCCGAAAGAAGAAAGTTGATTCACGCGGAGCCGCGGAGCGCAGGCGATCACCGGACGAGCCTGTTCTTCGCCGATCGCGACGCGGCGGCGCCGTGAACTACCGGCGCGCTATGCGCGCAATCCGTCGCCTGTCGACACATCTCGGTCATGAAAGCATCCCCACGGACCATGATCACCTGCACCTCCGCGGCTCCGCGCGAATCCTCTTTCTTCTTTCTTCGCCCCGCGCTCTAATGCAACCGGGACATCCGGAGACGTGGCATGACGCAAGGCACGATGATCAAGATGACGATGAGCGACGGCGCACAGATCGGCGTCTACCACGTCGAGCCAAAAGGAAAGCGCCGCGGCGGGCTGGTGCTCATCCAGGAGATCTTCGGCGTCACCGATCACATCAAGGATTGCTGCGATAGTTTCGCGAACGAAGGTTACGAAGTCCTCGGCCCCGCGCTTTACGACCGTGAGGCGCCGGGCTTCCAAGTGGGCTACGATCCGGAAGGCATCCAGAAGGCGATCAAGATCGCGCGCGGCGAACATCCGTTCGATCTCTCGATCAAGGACGCCGGCGCCTGCATCGACGCGCTGAAGGGCAAAGGACCCGTCTTCATCACCGGCTATTGCTACGGCGGCTCGGTGACCTGGGCCGCAGCCTGCCAGTGCGACGGCCTCGCGGCGGCGAGCGGCTATTACGGCGGAAACATCGCCCAGATGGCCGACTGGCAGCCCAAATGCCCCACGATCCTGCATTTCGGCGAACACGACCACGGCATCCCGATGGAAGCCGTCGACAAGATCAGGAAGGCGCACCCCCAAGTCGCCGTCTATGTCTACGACGCCGGCCACGGCTTCAACTCCGACCGCCGCACCGACTACAACCCCGAAGCCGCGAAACTGGCGCGGGAGCGGACGCTGGAGTTGTTCAGGAGAAATGGCGGATAGCGATGAACCGCATCACGCGGCGTCATGGGCGTTGCCGTGCTGTTTGTATAGCGGGATGCGGCCAGTAGTGGTCTCAACCTCAAGCAGATCCTTCAGAGCTTCTTGGTCGCCGAACCGATCGCCCCGCTGGACACGCGAAAAGCGTCGCTCTACCGCAAACTCGCCTCGATATTGCCGCCGTCAACCGTAATCACCGCCGCCGTAGTCTTCTCGGCATGGGCCAGGTAGACGAAAGCTTCGGCGACTTCGGCGGCGTAGACTTCGCGGCCGAGAAGATTGCCGCCCATGTAGTCCTTTTCGCTGAGGCCGCGCGCTTTGGAGCGCGCCGCCACCATCTCGTCCGTCAGCAATCCCGAGCGGATGCGGTCAGCGTTCACGGCGTTGGAGCGGATGGCATCTTTGCCGTAGTCGAGGGCGTATTGCTTCATCAGGAACAAGGTCGAGGCTTTCGGCAGACCGTAGGGGCCGAAGTCCTTGCCGGGGTTCACGGCCTGCTTGGAGGTGTTGAAGAGCAGGCAGCCGCCGGTGCCCTGCGCGCGCATCACATGCACGGCGGCTTGGGCTACCGCCTGATGGGCGAAGAAATTGAGCTCGAAGGATTTGCGCAGCACTTCCGGATCGACCTCGCCGATGCGGCCCTGCCAGGCGGCGCCGGCATTGGAGACGACGATGTCGACGCCGCCGAAGGCCTCGACCACCTTGTCCATCGCGGCCTTGACCTGCGTCGGATCGGTCACGTCGCATTGGATGGCGAGCGCGTGCTTGTGGATCGCCCTCGCGGCCTTCACAGCGGCGTCGTGATCGCGGTCCAGCACCGCGACCTCCGCGCCCTCGGCGGCCATGGCCTTCGCCGTGACGGCGCCAATGCCGGAGCCGCCGCCGGTGACGACGCAAACCTGGCGGCTCAGCACCTTCTCAGCGCCCTTGCCGAGCTTGGCCTGCTCCAGCGACCAATATTCGACGTCGAACATGTCGGCTTCGCTGATCGGCTGGTAGGAGCTGACGCCCTCGGCATTGGCGACGACCTCGACCGTGTTTTCGGCGATATCGGCGGCGATGGCCGCGTCCTTTGCCGACGCGCCGAGCCCGAACAGGCCGACGCCGGGAACGAGGATCACGCGCGGCAGCGGATCGAGCTCCTTCTTCTTCGGATTGGCGCGTTCGTTATGCTTGGCGAAATAGGCGTGATAGCCGGTGATGTAGTTCTCCACCGCCGCCTCAACCGTTTTCTTCCATTCCTGCAGCTTGCCCGCTTCCGGCGCCGGGGCGACGAGGGGGTAGTTCTTGGTGCGGATGGTGTGGTCCGGCGTGACGACGCCCATCTGCGAATAGCGCGACAGCTCCGCGCCGTTCACGTAGTCCAGGATTTCAGGATTGGAGCGGAAGCAGAGGATTTGCCGCTTCACCGTGCCGGCCGCCTCGTTGCGCGCGATGGCGACCGCACCGCGCAGGATCGGCATGATGTCGGCCAGGCGCGCGATCTCTTTCGGCTGCGCGGCTGGCTTCAAGGATTTGCGGTTCTGTTTCAACCGCTCTTCGGCCATCGTCACGAATTCGATCATCTTCTCGTAGGCCGTCTTCGCGTCTTCCGCGAAGGTGAAGATGCCGTGTCGTGGCAGGATCAGACCCTCGACATTCGGATTCTTGTCGAACACCTCCGCCACAGCCTTCGCCAAGGTGAAGCCGGGGATGAAGTAGGGCACATAAGCCATGCGCTTGCCGTAGAGATCGCGCGCGATGACCTCGCCGTCGGGCTGATCAGTCAGCGCGAGAACGGCGGTGGAATGGGTGTGGTCGACGAATTTGTGCGGCAGGAAGGCGTGCAGCAGGGTTTCCACGCTCGGATTCGGCGCGGACGCATCGAGCAGATTGATGCGCTGGAAATTGACCATGCCCTCGTCGCTGAGCTTGTCCAGCGCGCGCAAGCGGCGCATCTCGTGCAGCCGCACCGCGGGCAGCCCCTGCGGCTCGATGTTGCCCATGTCCCAGCCGGAGCCCTTGATGTGGAGCACGTCCACATCCTTGCCGAGTTGGTCCTTCGCGACGGTTTTCACACTCGTATTGCCGCCGCCATGCAGCACCAGCTTGGGATCGCCACCGAGCAGCCGTGTGGTGTAGGTGCGCAGCGCGAGGTCTTCGTTCACGCCTTTTTCGGCGTAGCGCTTCACGGATTCGGCGGCGTCGGCGTCGGACCAGCGGGATTTCATCGGCGGCAACTCTCTGGACGGTTCGAGGGCTTTGAAAATTCGGGTCCCAGCCGCCCAAACAAGGCCGTCAGGCGGCGGGGAAAAGGCTCCGTAGGCCCTGTTCCGTCGCCGTGCAAGTCCCCTTTTCCGTGATGAAACCGGTCACGAGGCGCGCGGGCGTGACGTCGAAGCCTGGGTTCGCGGCGCCCGATCCAGGCGCCGCGATTTCGACGGTCGCGAGGGTCCCATTTGGGGTCCGTCCGGTCATTTTCAGGAGTTCGTCTGCGCTTCTTTCCTCGATTGGGATGTCAGCGCCTCTCTCCATCGTCCAGTCGATGGTCGATGACGGAAGCGCGACATGGAACGGGACATCGTTGTCCTTCGCCGCCAGCGCCTTCAAGTAGGTTCCGATCTTGTTCGCGACGTCGCCATTCTTGGTCACGCGGTCGGTACCGACGATGCAGAGATCGACCTGGCCTTTCATCATATAGAGCCCACCGGCATTGTCGGCGATGATGGTGTGCGGCACGCCATGGCCGCCGAGTTCGAAAGCGGTGAGCGAGGCGCCCTGGTTGCGTGGTCGCGTCTCGTCCACCCAGACATGGAGCTTGATGCCCGCATCATACGCCATATAGATCGGCGCCAGCGCCGTGCCCCAATCGACGCAGGCGAGCCAGCCGGCGTTGCAATGGGTGAGGATGTTGAGCGTCTCGCCCGGCTGCTTCTTCGCCGCGGCGTCGCGGATGACGCGCAGCCCATGCTCGCCGATGGAGCGGCAGACCTCGACGTCCTCGTCGGCGATGGCGGCCGCCTCTTTCCAAGCAAGCGCGGCACGTTCGTTCCGCGGATGGTTGCGCAGGCGGTCGCACATCCGCTTTAGGGCCCAGCGCAGGTTGATCGCGGTGGGCCGCGTCCCGGCCAGCATGTCATGGGCGCGGTCCAGCGCTTCGTCCGACGCGTCCGCGCGCATCGCGAGCGCCATGCCGTAGGCAGCGGTGGCGCCGATCAGCGGCGCGCCGCGCACGATCATAGCCTTGATGGCGTGCGCGGCGTCTTCGGCCGTGCGCAGCACGTGCGTCTTGAATTCGTGCGGAAGCTTGGTCTGATCGATGATCTCGACCGCGTCGTCGCCAATTGGCCAGATGGTGCGATAACTTTTGCCGGCTATCTTCATGGGCCTACACAATAGCGTGAAATCGTGACGATGGCGCAAGCATGGGAATCGAAAATTCCCCGAATTTCGCCCTTTGACTCCAAGCAGTATTCGAAAGTTGCGGGAAAATACTCAGGTCAGCGAATACTTAATCGGAATTGGACCTTGTCTATATCCGGCTCGAGGTCACCGTGTCCGCACATCCAAGGAGGGCTGCGCCATGTGGCGAATGATCATGCATTGGTTCTTCACCGACAGCGGATCGATGATCGATCCCGACGGCTGACGTTTCCGCACACACCGAAGGAGTTTCAGATATGTGGCGTTTCATCATGCGGTGGTTCTTCCCGGACGCCGGACCGAGGATCGACCCCGAGGGCTGATCCTGGGAGGCCTGCTTCCTCTTCCGGCGTTCTTCGGAAGAGGAAGCAACCGGTTCAATGTCCCGCGAAGCTCACCAGGGTCGTCACGTCCTTGCCGAGCGCGCGGATCTTGTCTGCGCCGCCGAGCTCTGGCAGGTCGATGACGAAGGAGCAACCCAGCACCTTGGCGCCGGCGCGTTCGAGCAACTTGATCGCGGCGAAGCAGGTGCCGCCGGTGGCGATGAGGTCGTCCACCACCAGCACATGGTCGCCCGGCTTGACGGCGTCGGAGTGGATCTCGACGCGGTCCTTGCCGTATTCGAGGTCGTAGTCCTCGCCGATCACGGTGTGAGGCAGCTTGCCCTTCTTGCGCACCGGTACGAAGCCGACCGAGAGCTGGTGCGCCACCGCGCCGCCCAAGATGAAGCCGCGCGCCTCGATCCCAGCGACCCGGTCGATCTTCACGCCGGCATAGGGCTGCACCAGCGCGTCGACCGCGGCACGGAAGGCGCGGGCATGGCCCAGCAAGGTGGTGATGTCGCGGAACTGGACGCCGGGCTTGGGATAGTCCGGGATGGTGCGGATGGCGGATGCGAAGTCCATTTTCGGCCTCTGGCTGGTCTCTAGTGCGGTCTGGCGCCGGATATAGCGAAAGCCCGCCCGAATCCCAAATCCGGCCGTGCAAAAGCCATCATGGGATGCGAAAAGACATTGCGCTTCGCCAGGATCGCTTCGCGCGTGACGCCGCCTGTTTCCGACTATGCCTTGCCGCGCCTGCCCGAGCGGGCGCCGCCGACGCGCCTGTCGGCGCTTCTGTTCGAAGCCAAGGTCTGGGCGCTCCGCGCGCGCCATGGGCTCCCCGCCACGCGGCCCGCGTTGCTGACCAAAGGCGACATTGACCTCTTTCCGTACCTCATCGCCTGGTCACGCACGCGGCTCTGGAACGATCCGCAGCCGGCGGAACGCGCGGCCCAGCAGGGCAAGGTGCAGAACCTGCGCCTGGCTGCCGCGGCCTTCGACCGGCTGGTGCTGACGCCAGGCGACGCCTTCAGCTTCTGGCGGCAATTGGGACGCGCCTCGCGCCGACGCGGTTTCGTGAAGGGCCGGATGCTCAAGGAAGGCTGCATGGTCTCGGCTGTAGGCGGTGGGCTGTGCCAATTGTCGAACGCGCTCCACGCGGTGGCGCTGGACGGCAAACTCGAGATCGTGGAGCGCCACGGCCATTCGCGCATCGTGCCGGGATCGGCGGCCGCCGTGGGCTGCGATGCCACCATCGCCTGGAACTATGTCGACCTGCGCTTCCGTGCGGCCCAGCACACGATGCTGCGCGTGTATCTGACGGCGGAGGAACTGGCCGTCGAACTGCGCGGTCTTTCCGCCGGCGAAGCGTTCATTTTGCGCGGCGAGGATAAGGGCATGGACCGCACCTGCGCCACTTGCGACCAGACCGGCTGCTTTCGTCACGAACGCGACACGGGCCGAGAACGCCACGCGGTGCTCACCGACGAGGCCTGGCCCGAATTCCGCGCGCTGGCGGCGGTAGGCGACGTCCTGGCGAGCCCTCACGCGGGAACGCGCTATGGCTGGGATCGATTGAGGCCTGCCGCCACCGCACCCTTGGCCGCGCTGTGGCGTGCGTTTGCACAGCGCCGCGCCAAGACCGCGCCAGAACGCCGCGCCGCCGAATTGCGGGGGGCGAAGCGGATCGCGCGCCGCCTCGCCCGGGCGCTGACGCCGGATGTGACCGAGGTGACAGTGGCGCAATCGCTGTTGCCGACTCTATGGCGCGAGGGCCATCTCGGCGGACGCCGCTTCCGCGTGCTGATGACGCGAATGCCGATGGCGGAGATCCAGGCGCGCCTCGACGCGGCAGCGAAGACCCACCCCGGCCGCGCCTCGCTCGCCGATTTCCGCGCCGATCCGGCCTTGCTCGCGGCCGAAACCGAAGCACTGGCCGCCGCCGACAAGATCGTCACGCCGCATGCGGAGATCGCGCGCCTGTTCGGCGAACGCGCCGTGCTTGTCGATTGGCGCATGCCCAAACCACTTGCCCGCAAAGGGGCGGTCGTGCCGGACCGCATCGTTTTTCCAGGCCCCACGATCGCGCGCAAAGGCGCTTACGAATTGCGCGAAGCGGCACGCGCCCTCGATCTCGAAGTGGTTCTGATCGGCAGCGAGTTGGAAGGCTCAGGCTTCTGGAACGGCGTGCGCACGATCCGCGCCGGTACCACGAACTGGCTCGACGGCGTCGCCTGCGTCGTGCAGCCCGCTTTGCTGGAAGACGCGCCGCGCCGCCTGTTCGAGGCGCGTGCCTCCGGCGTGCCGGTCATCGCGACAGCGGCTTGCGGCTTGGACGGCATCACGATCATTCCGGCGGACGATGTTGCCGCCCTGATCGCCGCTATTTCTTCAGAACTCGGCCGGCCACCGCATCCAGCTTCGCGAACAGCGCCGGATCGCGTTTCTCCGGCGCTGTGATCAGCGCGGTGTCGAGCACATTGTCGATGCCGGGCGACGGCTTGCGTTCCGGCCCGAGCTTGGGGGCGACGGCGGTGACGAGCTTGCGCGCGTTCTCCGCATTGGCGGTGAGCACCTTGATCACCTGGTCGACGGTGACGTGCTCGTGGTCCTCGTGCCAGCAATCGTAATCGGTCACCATGGCGACGATGGCATAGGGAAGCTCGGCCTCACGGGCGAGCTTGGCCTCGGGCATGGCCGTCATGCCGATCACCGAGCAGCCCCAGGAGCGGTAGAGATTGCTTTCGGCCAGCGATGAGAATTGCGGACCTTCCATGGCGAGATAAGTGCCGCCCTTGGCGCAGGGGACGCCGATCTCCTGCGCGGCTTCATAAAGCGCGTCCGACAGCTTGGCGTCGACCGGATGGGCCATGGAGACATGGGCGACGAAGCCGGAGCCGAAGAAACTCTTCTCGCGGCCATGGGTGCGGTCGATGAACTGGTCGGCCATCACGAAAGTGCCGGGCGGGAATTCCTGCTTGAGCGAGCCGCAGGCCGAGACCGAGATCAGGTCCGTGACGCCGGCGCGCTTGAGCGCGTCGATATTGGCGCGGTAGTTGATCGAGGTCGGCGATTGGATGTGGCCGCGGCCGTGGCGCGGCAGGAACACCATGTCGACGCCGCCGAGCGCGCCCATGAGAAGCAAGTCCGACGGCTCGCCCCAGGGCGAGACGACGCGATGCCAGCGCGGATTTTGAAGGCCAGCGATGTCGTAGACACCACTGCCGCCGATGATGCCGAGGACGGTTTTGCTCATGGGCGGGTTCTAGCCGCTCAGTGCATATCCTTCCAGACCTTGCGGTAGGCGAGGAACAGCATGCCCGACAGCACGATCAGGAACGCCATTACCTCGAAGCCGAGGCGCTTGCGGTCTTCCATCTTGGGATCGGAGGCCCAGGTGAGGAAGGTCACGACGTCGGCGGCTTCCTGGTCCACGCTCGCCTTGGTGCCGTCCGCATAGGTCACCTGGTTGGGCGACAGCGGCGGCGGCATGGAGATGTTCCAGCCCTGGAAATAGGGGTTGTAGTACTTGCCGTCGAGCACCTTGAAGTTGGCGGGCGGCGTTTGGTGGAAGCCGGTGATGATCGAATAGACGTAGCGCGATCCGCCTTCGCGGGCGGACACGATCATCGACAGGTCCGGCGGCAGCGCGCCACCGTTGGATGCACGAGCCAGCTGTTCGTTGGCGAAAGCCGGCGGGAAATAGTCGGCCGGGATGCCCGCGCGGGTCAGCGGATTGCCCTTGTCGTCGACCGTCTCGCCCTTGTCGTTCGGGCCGGCGGGAAGCTTGTAGCCCGCCGCGATGGCCTTCATCTGCTTGTCGGTGAAGCTCGGGCCGCCGGGTTCGCTCAGATTGTGGAAGGCGACATGGCTGAGCGAATGGCAGGCCGAGCAGACTTCCTTGTAGACTTGGAAGCCGCGCTGGATCTGCGCACGGTCATAGTGGCCAAACGGGCCTTCAAAGGACCAATGCATGTCCTTCGGCGGCAGCGGATCGCCGGTTTCCGCAGCAGTAGCGGCGGAAACGGCGAGGCCCAGGACGAGGCCGAGCGGGAGAAGAAAGCGCATATCCGTCTCCTTACTCGGCCGGGGCCAGCACGCTTTGCGTGATGCTGTCCGGCAGGGGTTTGGTCGTCTCGAAATACTTGATGAACGGCATGATCAGCCAGAAGAAGACGTAATAGTAGGCCGTGCCGATGCGAGCGACCCAGACGAGCGGCATCGAAACGCCGCCGATCTTCCACGCCGCATCCGCACCCTGCGAACCGACATAGCCGAGCAGAACGCAGAACACGACAAAGAGCCAGAAGAACTGCTTCATCATCGGGCGAAAGCGCAGCGAGCGCACCTTCGAGCGGTCGAGCCAAGGCACGAAGACGAGCGAGCCCAGCGCGCCGAAGAGCACGAGCACGCCCATGAGCTTTTGCGGCACGGAGCGCAGCATCGCGTAGAACGGCAACAGGTACCATTCCGGCACGATGTCCGGCGGGGTGACCGACGGATTGGCCGGGATGTTGTTGTCCGGGTTGCCGAAGAAGTCCGGCGCGTAGAACACGAACAGCGCGAAGATCATCACGAAGATCGACAGGTAGAACGCGTCCTTCGCCGTGTAGTACGGGTGGAACGGCACCGTGTCCTGCGGGCTCTTCACATCGATGCCGAGCGGATTGTTGTTGCCCGGCACATGCAGCGCCCAAATGTGCAGGCCGACCACACCCGCGATGATGAACGGCACGAGGTAGTGCAGCGAGAAGAAGCGGTTGAGCGTCGCATCGCCGATCGAGAAGTCGCCCCACAGCCAGGTGGTGATGGCCGTGCCGAGATGCGGCACGAGCTGGTCGAGCGAGGAGAATAGGTTGGTGATGACGGTAGCGCCCCAGAAGGACATCTGGCCCCAAGGCAACACGTAACCGAAGAAAGCTGTCGCCATCATCAGGATGTAGATGATCACGCCGAGGATCCAGAGGATTTCGCGCGGCGCCTTGTAGGAGCCGTAATAGAGGCCGCGGAAGATATGGATGTAGACGGCGATGAAGAACATCGAGGCGCCGGTGGCGTGGATCGAGCGGATCAACCAGCCGAAATTCACCTCGCGCATCATGCGCTGGACGGAGTCGAAGGCGAGATCCGCGTTCGCGACATAGTGCATGGCGAGCACGATGCCGGTGAGGATCTGCACGCCGAGGCAAAAGGTGAGGATGCCGCCGAACGTGTACCAGACGTTGAGGTTCCGCGGAGTCGGGAACGTCATCATCGTGTCGTGCACGAGGCGCGGCAGCGGGAGGCGGGTATCGATCCAGCGCGAAAGGCCGGACTTCGGAACGTAGGTCGAGGGACCGGACATGTTTAGCTCCGTTAGCCGACTTTGATGCGCGTGGGCGTGAGGAAGGTATAGGGCGGGACCGCGAGATTCTGCGGCGCGGGCCCTTTGCGGATGCGCCCGGCGGTATCGTATTGCGAGCCGTGGCAATGGCAGAGCCACCCGCCGTAATCGCCCTGCGGCACCTGCGGCGTCGACACGGTCGGGATGCAGCCTAGATGGGTGCAGACGCCGACCAGCACCAGCCATTCCGGCTTGATGCCGCGATTGGCATCGGTGGCGGGCGAGCCGTCCGGCAGGTTGGCGTTGCGCGCGTCCGGATCGGGAAGCGAGGAGACGTCCACGCCCTTGGCCTCGGAAATTTCCTTCGCCGTGCGGCGGCGGACGAAAAGCGGATGGCCGCGCCAAGTGAAGACCACCTGCTGGCCGAGCTGCACCGAGGCGATGTCGGCCTCGATAGAGGCGAGCGCGAGCGCGGCGGAAGACGGGTTCATCTGGTCGATGAATGGCCACGCCGCAAGCGCGCCGCCCACGGCGGCGACCGCGCCGGTCGCCACATAGAGGAAGTCACGCCGTGTCGGTTCGGGCGACGGTTGGGACGTTGTCGTCGTGGCCACGGGCTCACCTTCTGATCGGACGCTTCCGGGAAAGCGGAGGAACAGGCGCACCACCCGGAGAATCCCCAGTGCGCCCTGGAATCTTGGGCGGCAAAATAGAGAACCGGGTGTGGAGGGTCTTGCGGCACGATGCCGCAGAATTCCTGGGGCTTTTCACGGCCTTAGCCGGGGTCAGCATTCCAGGGCGCTGAGGTGGCCCTCCTGGGCGTAGTCGAGGAGGGCGCGATCCCTCGTCATGACGGTCAATCCGTATTCGCGGGCCGTCGCGGCGATGATGCGGTCCGCCGGATCGCGATGGAGATTGCCGGGAAGCCAGGGTGATTCGAGAAGCAACTGGGGCAGCATGTCAGTTAAACCGATCTGCCGGCGGGCCAGCAGCAAGTCCCACCATCGTCGCGGAGCGTGGCTCGATTTGAAGCGCCCCTTTGCCGACAACATGCCGATCTCCCACGCCGTGATCGGCGAAACAAAGACTTTCTCATCGCGGTCGGACGCCTCGTCGATGGCGACCACCGCTGCCGGCCGCATCCACTCATTTTCCATGATGTAAATCGCGGCGCAGGTATCGAGCAGGATCGAAGCCTTCATCGATGCTTTCCGGAAAGGCCTTTATCAATCAGGTCCGCCGTTCTTTCGAGATTGGCGTCCATTTCGTCCAATTCTTCTGGGCTCATTGTCGGCTGCGTGAGATCGTAGCCTTCCTCGATTGTAAAGGTGCCCTTGAGAGCGCCCCAGAGTGGAGAACGGCGCGGTTTTTTTTCGACGCTATCGGTGTCGTTTTTGAATTCGCGAGATTCGTCTGCCATTCCCGGCGGTTGTTGCGTCGTCATCGGTATCTCTCGTTTGATTCCTTCAACGCGGCGGAAGACCACCGTACCGGCGGCGATGTCGACGCGCTCGGTCTTGAAGCCCGCGTCGCGCCAGACCTTGGTCATTACGTTGTTCGAGGGGTTGTTGCTCCACCAAGCGCGATGAAGCTGTGCGCGCGGCGGCAGTTTGTCGCCGATGACCCACTCGATCTCGGCGAATTTCATCCGCACTTCGTCGGAGGGTTGCGCCCCCAGGTAGGGGCCTAGTTTGTCGTACTTTCCCATCGCTGCATTACCATGTTAGTGTGCACACTAACAGAAGATTCCGAGTCCATCAATGCGCCTCGCCGTGTTCGAGCCCGATATTCCGCAGAATTGCGCGAGCCTGATTCGGCTGGGCGCCTGCTTGGGCGTGGCGGTGGACGTGATCGAGCCTTGCGGGTTCCTGGTGAGCGAGGCGCGGTTCCGGCGTGCGGGGATGGACTATCTGGAGAAGGCTGAGGTGATCCGCCACAGCTCCTGGACCGCGTTCCGGGCGGCGCAGCGTGGACGGCTCATTCTCTTGACCGTGAAAGGCTCCGCTCCCTACACCGATTTCGCCTTCGCGGCGGACGACACCCTGCTCCTCGGCCGCGAGAGCGCGGGCGTGCCGCAGGAAGTCCACGATGCGGCGGATGCGCGGCTGCGGATTCCGCTCAGGCCCGGCTTGCGGTCGATCAATGTGGCGCAGGCCGGCGCCATGGTACTCGGTGAAGCGTTGCGTCAGATCGAAGGGTTTCCGGATTGAGCGATCTCACCGCTGAACGAAAGGCAACGGCCCGCGCCTGGTTCGAGGAGTTGCGCGATCGCATCTGCGCCGAATTCGAGGCGATCGAGCAGGAAGCCGGAAGCGATGCCCACTTCGAACGCAATCCTTGGACGCGCATCAATGGCGAGCGCGACGAAGGCGGCGGCGTGATCGCTTCCATGCGCGGCAAGGTGTTCGAGAAAGTCGGCGTGATGGTCTCCACTATAGATGGCCGCTTCTCGCCGGAATTCGCGCGCCAGATCGAGGGCGCGGGTGAAGACCCGCGTTTCTGGTCGAGCGGCATCTCGCTGATCGCACATATGCGCAGCCCGCATGTCCCGGCCGTGCACATGAACACCCGCCACATCGCGACGACGAAGTCGTGGTTCGGCGGCGGTGCGGATCTGACGCCGATGTATCCCGATGAAGCGGCGGCGCAGGAATTCCACGCGGCGCTCAAAGCCGCCTGCGACAAGCACGATCCAGCTTACTACCCGCGCTACAAGCAATGGTGCGACGAATACTTCTTCCTGCCGCATCGGGGCGAGCCGCGCGGCATCGGCGGCATCTTCTACGACCATCTCGACACGGGAGATTGGGACGAGGATTTCGCCTTCACCCGCGACGTAGGTCTGGCTTTTCTCTCGGTTTATCCCCACATCGTTAGGGCACGGATGCAAAAGCCGTGGACGGAAGAGGAACGCCAGCACCAATTGGTTCGCAGGGGGCGCTATGTGGAGTTCAACCTCCTCTATGACCGCGGCACCCAGTTCGGTCTGAAGACGGGAGGAAATGTGGACGCCATCCTGATGTCGATGCCTCCCGAAGCCCGCTGGCCCTGACCGGCCGGTACCGGAAGTTGCAAAGCTCACCCGCCCTTATCGCCCTGCTCCAGGTCATTCTGATCGACCTGGTGCTGGCCGGAGACAATGCCGTCGTCATCGGCATGGCGGCTTCGCGCGTGCCGAGCATCCAGCGCCGCAAGGTCATCCTCTGGGGCATGGGCGCGGCCGTCATTCTGCGCATCACGCTGGCCGTATTCACCGCCACGATCTTCGCCACCATCAACCTGATGTTCCTGGGCGGCATCCTGTTGATGTGGGTGTCGTGGCGTTTGTATCGCGACCTCAATCCCTCACCGGATGAAGCCAAGGCGCTGCAAACCATCTCGGGCCGCGAAGTCGATGTCCAGCCCCGTCCCGCGCTCGACACCAAGGCGCTGCGCAAGGCGATCTGGCGCATCGTCGTGGCGGACGTGTCGATGTCGCTCGACAATGTGCTCGCGGTTGCCGGTGCTGCGATGGACCATGTCTGGGTGCTGGTGGTCGGGCTGTTGCTCTCCATCGCGCTGATGGGCATCGCCGCTTCGATGATCGCCAACCTGCTCGCCCGCCATGCCTGGCTCGCCTATGCCGGCCTCATCATCGTGATCTATGTGGCGCTGCGCATGATCTACCTGGGCGGGATGGATCTGCTCCACCCCGACGATCAGCCCAATTCGAGCAGCAAGCCGGTGGCGTCGTCGGAAGTCTTGAATCGCGGGAATGCGATGCCTTCCGGATCGTTGGCTTCGATGGCGCGCAATTCTTCGCCCAGGGCGGCGAGGCCTTTCGCCTGGGCCGCGTCCATGAGCGTCTCCGCGTCGTAACGTCCATAGTCCGTCGCCAGCGCGAGCAATCCGTCCGTCGACAACAGCACTTTGGTGCCGGTGGGCGCCATCAAGGTCTTGCTGTGCACATGATCGGCGGCGGCGGCGTCTGGCCCGAACAGCCAATGGCCTTCGGGCGAATTCACGCGGTTGCGCGATTTGCGCAGGGCGTCCAGAAATTCGGGACGGTTCACATCGCCCGCGGGATTCATGCCCTTGGCCTTGGCGAGCCTGGCGACACTGGCGGCTTCCTGCGCGCGCGTCTCGAAGGCCACCCCCAGCACTTCGACCGGCTTGCCCGGCCGCTTCACTAGCCCGGCGCAATCGCCGAAGCTGAGGGTTTCGAAGCCGTCGGCGGTGGCGCTCGCCAGCATCATCGAAGCGAAGGGCTTCTCGTAGGTCGCGACCGGCGCGCGGCTGCGGCCCATCACATAGGCATATTCGATCTGGTTGAGCACGGCGTTGAGCGCCATGCGCGGGCTGATCGGCGCGCTTAAGAACGCCATCATCAGACGCGCGCCTTTCTGCGCCAGCCACGCCGCATCGCTCTCGCCCGGCATCAAGGGCTCGGCTAATCCGGTCGCGCCGTCCATTACCAGCGCCGCGCGCCCGCAATGGCCCAGGGAATCGTCATTGGGCTTGGCCGGATTGCCGGAAAGCGAAATCCGGTCGAGGACCGTGAACTGCATCACGCCATCGCCTGGACGACGGCCTTGAGACGCTCGGCGAGCGAGAACTCATCCTCGATGAAATCACTTTCGATCCACCATTCCTCGACCTCGGCGAGGATACGCCCGATCAGCGGCCCCTGCTTCACGCCCGCCGCCATGACATTGCCTCCATCGAGCGGGAATTTCGGCCGTTCCCAACTGTCGGCGATGGCGAGCATCGCACGCCACTGGATGAAGTTCGACGGCTTGCCGTCCTCCGCCCAACGCAGCATCACGCGGTCGCGGAAACGCTTGGTCCCCAGGCGATAAAGCAGCTTGCGCACCTCGCGGATGGAGAGATAGGAGACGATCTTCTCCTGCGAGGTCACGACATCCTGCAGCCGGCCGCGATCCTGGTTCGACAGCCGTAACCGCTCCGCCACCGCGCCCGCATCGCCATGCAACAACGCGGCGAGACGCAGCAATCCGTCGGGCTCGAAGAAATTGTCGCGATCGATCGCGACAAGACGCTCCAGCCGCGCGATATCGGCTTCATTGGGCAATATTTCAGTGAGAATTCCCGATGCCGCCATCGCGCGCAGAACCGGGATCGGATTGTCCGCTTCAAGGATCTTGAACATCTCTTTCTGTATGCGTTCGCCGGAGAGCTTAGCGAGGCCTCCCCTCTCCGCCGCCGATGCGCGCAAGGCCTCACCATCGATCTCGCCCGTGCCATACCATGCATGGAAGCGGAACAGGCGCAGGATGCGCAAGAAATCCTCACGGATGCGCTGCACGGCATCGCCGATGAAACGCACATGGCCGGCTTTCAAATCTTCCAGCCCGCCGAAATAGTCGAAGATCTCGCCGTCGGCCGACGCGTAAAGCGCGTTGATGGTGAAGTCGCGGCGCGCGGCGTCTTCCTTCCAATCGGTGCTGAAGGCGACGACGGCGCGGCGGCCGTCGGTCGAGACATCGCGGCGCAGAGTGGTGACTTCGAAAGACTTGCCGGACGACAACGCGGTGATGGTGCCGTGCTCGATGCCTGTGGGGATCGCGCGCAAGCCCGCCGCCTTTAACCGCTTTTCGATCTCCTCGGGAACCAGCGGCGTGGCGATATCGATGTCCGCGACGGAGCGGCGCATCAGCGCATTGCGCACCGCGCCCCCGACGAAGCGCGCGTCGCCCAGCGCGTCCAGCACGGCGCGCGTCTCGGGCGCATGCATCCAGGCTTCCTTGAGTCTCATGCCCGCATCCTATCGGAGAAATTCGACAGGATCGCGGCCGTCGCGCCCCAGACGTAGTGCGCGCCATATTCGAAGACGTAGAATTCGCGGCGTTTTCCCTGCCATTCGCGGCTGTCGCGCTTGCGGTTGGCCTGGTCGAGCAGGAAGGCGAGTGGAATCTCGAACACCTCGTCCACCTCCGCCGGCTCCGGCAGCAGCGCGAAGCCTTCGGTCAACAAGCCCACCACCGGCAGGATCGCGAAGCCCGTCCCCGTCTCATAGGCGTCGAGGAAGCCAGCGACGGCGACATGCTCGGCGCTGATGCCCGTCTCTTCCCTGGTCTCGCGCAGGGCAGTCTCGACCAGCGAGACGTCGCCCGGCTCGGCGCGCCCGCCGGGGAAGCTCACCTGTCCGGCATGGCGCGCGAGCGTCGCGGTGCGCCGGGTGAAGAGCATGGTCGGCTCCTCGCGCAGCACGATGGGTACGAGCACCGCGGCCGGCATCAGCTTGCGCGGTTCGGCCGGCGCGGTGCCCGGATTGAGATCGTACTCGCCATGGCGAGGCGTCAGCGGCAGATCGGGCGGCTGCTCGAGCAGACGTTTGCGCAATGGACCGACACCTTCGTGCGCGATGCGGCGGGCCAATTCCTCCGGAGACGTCATGCTGCGGGACCTATGGGGAAGAAGATGCCCTCGCTTGTCACACCCAACTGTCCGTCCGGGCCCGGCACCGCCATATCGGCCATCTGATAGAACACCGCGCGCGCGATCCGCGCCTCCAGCCCGCGCCGGACGTGGATATAGGGCGCGGGCTCGCCGGTCTCCGGATTGGTCTCCACGCGGATAGGATTGTCCCGCCCGGCCGCCGTCTCATCACCGACATTGGTGGTGAAGATCAGCCGCCCGCTCTCCTCGCGCAGCAGCACCGCCAGGAAGGGCACGTCCTCCACCCGGATTCGCATCTTTTCGACAGGGGTGACGAGGACGTAACCCTCCGGGTCCTTCCGCAAGATGGTCGAGAACAAGCGCACCAGCTCACGCCGGCCGATGGGCGTCCCTTCATGGAACCAAGTCCCGTCTCGGGCGATGCGGATATCGATGTCGCCGCAATGCTGGGGGTCCCATTTCTCCACCGGCGGCAGGCGGTGGGCCTGGGCCAAATCGCGCTGCAAGCTCGCCAATCCAATGGAAAAATCGGTACTCATCCAGGTCTCACGCCGATTTGGGGCCCACAGAGTTGCGCAAGGCCCTCCCCGGTGCAACATAGACCCCCTTTCGACACCCTCGGATTGCCTGATGAACGACATCGTGGATACGGACGCCGCCGCCCAGGCCGAGAAGGCCGCCGCCATCTTCGGCAAGGTGCGCGAGGGCATCGGGCGGGTGATCTTCGGCCAGCGCGACGTGGTGGACCAGGCCCTGATCACGCTACTCGCCGGTGGCCACGGCCTCATCATCGGCGTGCCTGGTCTCGCCAAGACGCGCCTCGTCGAGACCCTGGGCATCGTGCTCGGCCTCAATTGGAAGCGCATCCAATTCACCCCCGACCTCATGCCGGCCGACATCATCGGCTCCGAAGTCCTGGAGGAGGCGGACGATCACCGCCGCACCTTCCGCTTCATCAAGGGGCCCGTCTTCAGCCAGCTCCTGATGGCGGACGAGATCAACCGCGCCAGCCCGCGCACCCAGTCGGCGCTCCTGCAGGCGATGCAGGAGAAGCATGTGACGGTGGCGGGCCAGCGCTACGACCTGCCGCGGCCCTTCCATGTGCTCGCCACCCAGAATCCGCTGGAGCAGGAAGGCACCTATCCGCTGCCCGAAGCGCAGCTCGACCGTTTCCTGCTGCAGATCGACATCTCCTATCCCGATCTCGAGTCCGAGAAGAAGATGATACTCGCCACCACCTTCGGCGACGAAACGGCGCTGCAGCCCTTCTGCAATCCGCAGGTGCTGATGGAGGCGCAGAATGTCGTGCGCCATCTGCCGGTGGGCGAGAAAGTGGTGGACGCGATCCTGCGCCTGGTGCGCGCGGCGCGGCCAGACGAAAGCGGCGATCCGGCCTTGCGCCAATATATCTCCTGGGGCCCCGGCCCGCGCGCGAGCCAGGCCTTCATGCTGGCGGTGCGCGCACGGGCGCTGCTTGACGGGCGGTTCGCGCCGTCGGTCGACGACGTGGCCGCGCTCGCCCAACCGGTGCTGCGCCACCGCATGGCGCTCAATTTCTCGGCGCGGGCCGAAGGGACGACCGTCAGCGACGTCATCGGCAGGCTGGCGCGGAGTCTTCTTTGACCAACGCCATCCGCGAACAGGCCGAGGCGCTGGGCGCGGCCCTGCCGCCTCTGTTGGTCGCGGCCGAGCGGCTCGCCTCGTCCGTCAGCCTCGGCGTCCACGGGCGGCGCAAGGCCGGCATGGGCGAGACCTTTTGGCAATTCCGCCGCTATGCGCCGGAAGATGCGCGCGCCGCGATCGACTGGCGGCAATCGGCCAAGTCGCAGCATCTCTATGTCCGCGAGCGCGAATGGGAAGCCGCCGAGGCCGTGTGGTTCTGGCGCGACGGCTCGGCGGGCATGCGCTTTCAGTCCAAGGATGTGAGCAAGCTCGACCGCGCGACCTTGCTGGCGCTGGCGCTGGCCGGACTGCTGGTGCGCGGCGGCGAACGGATCGCATTGCTCGGTGACGGGCGCGGGCCTTCGACGGGGCGCGCGGCCTTGCGCCGCATCGCCTATGAACTCGCCGATGTGGCGCCGTCGGATGCCGCGTTGCCGCCCGACGCACCGATGACCAAGAATTCGCAGTTCGTGTGGCTGAGCGATTTCCTCTCGCCGATGGGCGAGATCGAGAAGAGCTTGCGCCGCCTGAGCCATGCCGGTCTCACCGGCCATCTCGTCCATGTCGTCGATCCCGCGGAAGAAGATTTCCCGTTCACGGGGCGCACGCGCTTCGAATCCGCGACCGGAGACGCCAGCGAAGTGTTCGGCCGCGCCGAGACTGTGCAGGCCGGCTATCGCGACCGCTTCCGCGCCCATGGCGAGACGCTGTCCGCACTCGCCCGTAAGCTCGGCTGGCACTACATGATGCACCGCACCGACAAGAGCCCGCAGCTCGCGCTGGTGGCGCTCTACATGGACATGGGCGGCGCGCCGGAGCGGATGGCCTGAGCCATGCTGGGCGCGATTTCCTTCACCACGCCATGGCTGCTTTGGGCGCTCGCCGCCCTGCCCGCGATCTGGTTCCTGCTGCGCGTGACGCCGCCCGCGCCACGCCGGGTCGTATTCCCACCGCTGCGCCTGCTGTTGGGATTGGCGGCGCCGCAAGAGACGCCGGCGCGCACGCCCTGGTGGCTGCTCCTGCTGCGCCTGTGCGCGGCGGGACTGATCATCGTGGCGCTGGCCGGCCCCACCATCGGCGAGGCGCCGAAAAACGCGCTCGGCGGTCCGCTGGTGCTGTTCGTCGACAATGGCTGGACCAGCGCCCATGCGTGGCCCGCGCGCTGGGCCGCGATCTCCGATGCCCTGACCAGCGCCGTGCGCGCCGGACGCCCGATCGCCATCGTGCCGACCGCGGGCCCCCGCGCGCCGGCGATCACGCTCCTCTCCGCCGGCGAAGCCGAGCGCACCGCGCGCGACCTCGTGCCCGAACCCTACGCGCCGGACCGCGCGCGCGCGCTTGCGGCGCTCGCCAGGGCCAGGATCGGCGGCGCGGAAGTGTTGTGGCTCAGCGACGGGCTTGACGAGGGCAATGCGCGCGCGACCGCCGATGCGCTGTCCCATCTCGGCCGCCTTACCATCTATGGCGATGCCAGGGGCCATGGCCCGCTGGCGCAGAAGCCGGAGAGGAACGAGGCCGACGGTTTCGTGGTCGACATCATCCGTGCCGAGGCCGATGCACCACGTATCGGGCAAGCCAGCGCCATCGGTGCGCATGGCGAAGTGCTGGCCTCCGCGCAGTTCAAGTTCAAGGCGCATCAGAGCGAGACCGCGGCCAAGATCGCGTTGCCGTTGGAGGTGCGCAACGAGACACAGCGCATCGTTCTCGCCAATGAGGATTCGGCCGGTGCGGTGCGCCTGCTCGACCAGAGCGCCAAGCGCCGCGCTGTAGGTCTGGTCTCGGCCAGCAATCTCGACAGCGAGCAGCCGCTGTTGTCGGACGTGTTCTATCTGGAGCGCGCGCTCTCGCCCTACGCCGACGTCCACCGCGGCTCCATCGGAGAGGCGTTGGACCGCAACGTGCCGATCCTGATGCTGGCCGATATCGGCGTCATCCCTGGCGCCGACCACGACCGCGTCGCCAAGTTCGTGCAGGATGGCGGCATCCTGGTGCGCTTCGCCGGCGGGCGGATGACGCAGAACGTGGACGATCTCGTCCCAGTGAAGCTGCGCCTGGGCGGCCGCTATCTCGGCGGCGCGCTCAACTGGTCGCAACCGCAGCATCTGGCGCCTTTCCCAGACGCAAGCCCGTTCCGTGGGTTGAACATCCCCGCTGAAGTGACCGTGTCGCGGCAGGTGCTGGCCGAGCCGTCGGTCGACCTCGGTGAACGCAGCTGGGCGCGGCTCGCGGACGGCACACCGCTCGTCACCGCGGAGCAGCGCGGCAAGGGCTGGATCGTGCTCTTCCATGTGACGGCAAGCCCGGCCTGGTCGAACCTGCCGCTCTCCGGCCTCTATCTCGACATGCTGCGCCGGGTGCTCGATCTCGCCAGCGGCGCGCGTCCCTCCGACATGGGCACGGACGCGAGCGCGGTCTATCCGCCCTATGCGACGCTTGACGGCTTTGGCCATGCGCGCAAGCCGCCCGCGGAAGCGCTGCCGGTACGCGGCGCGGACATCAGCAAACTTACCGTGTCGGCGCTGCATCCACCCGGCCTTTATGGCAGCGAAGGCGCGCAGATCGCGATCAATGCGGTGGGGCCGAAGGACAAGCTCACACCGTTCGGTGATATCGGCGCCGGCGTGCGCGCCTATACCGGCACGGCGGCGCTGGCGCTGCAGGCGCCGCTGCTCGCGCTCGCGATCCTGATCCTGATCTTCGACGCGATCCTGTCGCTGTGGCTGCGCGGCTATACGCTTCTGCCGCGCGGCGCGGCAGCCGTGGTGCTGGCGCTGCTGATCCTGCATCCGTTCGATGCGCATGCCGATCAAGCGGCAGACATGAAGGCCGCGCTCGACACGCGGCTCGCCTATGTCATCACCGGCGTGCCGGATGTGGACGCGACCAGCAAGGCCGGTCTCACGGGGCTCGGCGACTATCTCAAGGCGCGCACCTCCTACGCGCCGCAGGATCCCATCGGCGTCGACCTCGACAAGGACGATCTCTCCTTCTTCCCGCTCCTCTATTGGCCGATGGATCCGCGCGAGAAGGATCTGCCGCCGGCCGCGCTTTCCCGCGTCGCCAACTATATGCGCAACGGCGGCACCATCCTGTTCGACACCCGCGACCTCACGCTCGGCGCGGTGCGCGGACCGGACTCGGCCGGCGCGCAGACCTTGCGCCGCCTCGTCGCCAAGCTCGACCTGCCGCCGCTCGAACCCGTGCCGCCCGATCATGTGCTGACCAAGACGTTTTACCTGCTTCAGGATTTTCCTGGCCGCTGGACGGGCAGCAAGGTCTGGGTCGAGCGGCTGCCGCCGCCCGATCCCGATGCAGGACCCGCGCCCGCGCGCGGCGGCGATGGCGTGTCGCCGGTGATCATCGGCGGAAACGATTGGGCTGGCGCCTGGGCCGTGGATGCCAAAGGCCAAGCGCTGCACGACGTCTCGCCCGGCGGTGACGAGCAGCGCGAGATGGCCGTGCGCTTCGGCATAAACGTCGTGATGTATGCGCTGACCGGCAACTACAAGACCGACCAGGTGCATGCGCCCGCCCTGCTGCAAAGGCTGGGGCACTAGATGACAGCCTATTCGCTCGATTTCGCGCCGCATATCCCCGTCACTGTGCTCTGGGGGCTGATGGCGGCTTGTGCGCTGCTCTTCGGCTATTCACTGTTCCTACGCGCCCGCGGTGCGTGGTTGCGGGCGCTCGCTTTCGCGGTCGCCATCTTCGCGCTTGCGAATCCGCTGATGGTGCACGAGACGCGCGAAGGTCTGCCCGATATCGTGGCCCTCATCGTCGATCATTCGCCGAGCATGGACATCAAGGGCCGCCGCGCCGAAGCCGACAAGGCGGCCGAGGCGCTGAAGGCCAGGCTCGCCACCGACAAATCGCTCGAAGTGCGCACCGCTGACGTCACCTCGCTGCCGGGCGAGGACACCGGCACGCAATTGTTCGCGACCCTCTCTGCCGCACTGGCCGATGCGCCGCCGGACCGAGTAGCCGGGGCCATCGCGATCACCGACGGCCAAGTGCACGACGTCCCCACCGGCAAGCTCACGCTGCACGCGCCGCTACAGGCCCTTATTGTCGGCCACAAGGATGAGCGCGACAGGAAGCTCACCGTGGTGGGCGCGGCGCGTTACGTTATCGTTGGGCAGGCGGCGACGATCACCGTGCGAGTGGACGATTTCGGATCGCCGCCGGGCGGCAATGCGCAGATCGGCGTGCATATCGACGGCGTCGACGCGGGCCTGCGCACCGTACCAACCGGCAAGGAGACGTCCATCGCCATCGCCATCAATCATGGCGGCGAGAATGTCGTGGAGCTCGACGCCAAGCCGGGGCCGGCCGAACTTGGGCTGCAGAACAACCGCGCCGTCGTCACCGTCAGCGGCGTGCGCGAGCGCTTGCGCGTGCTGCTCGTCTCCGGCGAACCCAACGCGGGCGAGCGGGTATGGCGCTCGCTGCTCAAAGCCGACCCAGCGGTGGACTTGATCCACTTCACCATTCTGCGTCCCCCGAACCGCCAGGATTCGACGCCGCCCGACCAGCTCTCGCTGATCATCTTTCCGGTGCCGGTGCTGTTCGGGGAGAAACTCAACTCCTTCGACCTGATCATCTTCGACCGCTACAGTGAGCGCGGGATCCTGCCGCTGGCCTATTTCGAGAACATCGCACGCTATGTCGAGAATGGCGGCGCGCTCTTGGTTGCCGCTGGTCCGGAATATGCCGGCTTCCAGGGCCTGTCGCACACGCCGCTCAGCGCTGTCTTGCCCGCGCAGCCGACGGGCGAAGTGGTGACGCAGCCCTTCAAGCCGATGCTGACGGCACAAGGCCTCGCCCACCCTGTCACGCGCGATCTTGAAGGCGCCAACGCGCCCGGCAAGGCGCCGAGCTGGGGCACCTGGTTCCGGCTGATCCCGTCCAGCCGTGTGTCAGGGCAGACCTTGATGAGCGGACCGAACGATCAGCCGCTACTCGTGCTCGACCATGTCGGCAAGGGGCGCGTGGCGGAATTGCTCTCCGACCAATCCTGGCTCTGGGCGCGCGGCTATGACGGCGGCGGGCCGGACGCGGAATTGCTCCGCCGCATGGCGCATTGGGCGATGAAGGAGCCGGAACTCGAGGAAGAACGCCTTACCGCCGTGATCTCCGGCGGCGAGATCGCCATCGAGCGCCATTCCATGGCCGACACGATCAAGCCGGTGACGCTCACCTATCCGTCGGGCAAGAAGGTCACCTTGCCGCTGCCCAAGGTCGCGCCCGGGTTATGGCGCGCGACGATGAAGGCCGACGAGCTCGGCCTCTATCGCGCCACAGACGGCGAGTTCAACGCCGTTGCCGCCGCGGGCCCGCTCAATCCGAAGGAAGTCTCCGACATGCGCGCGACCGGCGCGGTGTTGAAGGCGCCAGCGGAAGCGACCGGCGGCTCGGTCCATTGGCTGGCCGACGGCATGCCCGCCATCCGCCGCATCGCGCCAGGCGCGAGCATGACGGGCGACAACTGGGTCGGACTCAAGGCCAACCACGCCTATCGCGTCACGAGCGTGGAGCAACAGACGCTGTTCCCGGTCTGGCTGGCGCTGCTCCTGATCGTCGGCACGCTGCTGCTGGCCTGGCGCGTCGAGGGGCGTTAATATGCCCAGCCACCGATCCGCAACAGCTTCCAATCTGTGCCGTCACGCCAGACGCGATAGGTGCTGCCGCCGGCATATTCGCCCTTGGTGACGTAGCCACGATCATGCGCGCGGTGGAAGATGACGGGGCCGATGCCGATCACCCAGAAGTCCGGCGTCCATTCCTTGCGGCGCTGCACAGCGGCGGCGTCGTAGACCAGCAACATGCGGTCCGGCCGGATTCCGGCGAAGTCGTCCGGCTTTCCGGCCACGAAAATGGGATCGCCCGCCTCCTGCTTCAGCAGCGCCCAGCGGACTTTCTGGTCGGGCGGCACGATCGCGGCCTGGCGCACATTGGGCATGGGATCGGCGCCATCCAGACTGCCGTCGCCGTCGCTGTCAGGATTGTGCGGATCGAGAAGCAGGTGGCGCTCGGCGATATCGGTGAGGCCGTCATGGTCGCTGTCGCGGCGCAACTCCGCGAGCGGCAGTTTGAGGTAGAAGTTCTTAAGCGGGTTTTCCGGCATGAGAACCATGCCCATGGCCCCGTAACCGGGATATTCGGTCTGGACATCGACCGCGATATCAAGCGAGTCGCCATCGATCATCGGCAGCTTTGCGTTTTCCAGCACGACATAGGGATAGTTCTCGACCAGTCCCGTATAGAGCGGCTTCTCCCAATTCTTGCCGCCGTCCTCGGACAGATGCACCCAATAGCCGCCGCGGGAGGCCGCAGCCGTCTGCTCGTAGGCCTGGCTAACGCTGATCACTGCGACCCGATTGCCGCGCCGCGCGACGCGGACCGGCGTGAACCCGCCCGGCAATTTCGGCATCGCATCGGTGGCGACGGCGAGCACCGTACCGCGATATTTCTTCGGAACGATGTGCTTCTCCAACGGCAGATAAGGCTCCGTGTACCGGTGCGGCGGCGCGGGCACGAAAGGTTTGGACGGTGCGGATGGAGATGCCGGCGGATCTGGCGACGCGAAGAATTCCGCGAAGATGGCAATACGCGGCTGCAATTGCGGCGCTAGCCGCAAAAGCCGCGCGTGATCCCCGGCATCGCGTGTCTTGTCGACCAAATCGCCGCGCGGCTTGCCGGTCGAAGGGCCGCAGGTTTCCAGGAATGCATAGTCGGGCGCCGTTTCGCGGAGGTAGCGGCACAAGGCGTCATGAGGAAGGAGGTCCATGCCATCCCAGATCAACGGAACTATGCCGGCGCCATGATAACGCTCGATGTAAGAGTAGGGATCGTCACCGATATGGATCAGCGCAAGGTCCAAGAATCCGGCGCGGTTGAAACGCCCCGAATCTCGGCCGCCGCAGTTCGCGCCATAGTCCACGGTGGTGGCGGCATAACAGGACAGATAGGCGCGCGCCTGCGCGAGCGCATCGGGCCGCGCGATGGCGCGCGCGCGATCCGAATCGCCCACGGCGTAATAGGCGAGCGCCAGGTCGAGGCCGAATTCCTCCGCGCTCATGCCTGGCGGCTTCTTGCCTTTCCAGTAGACGGCCTTGCGCAGCCCGCCGCCTTCGAACGTCACCGCTTCACCGTCGATGGTCGCGGTGAAGTTCTCATAGTCGTCCTCGAGCAGCGCCGAACGATCGCCAGCCGGCAAAGACTCGTAGGCGGCGATGGCTTCGCCGTTAAGCCCGTCCTTGAAAAACTGCTCCAACTCGCGAAATTCGAAATGGCGCCGGACCTTTTCGCGGTCGGTGCGCGCCACGTGCATTCCGAAGGCCGGCGCCGCCATGTATTCCGCGAGTGCCAGCTTTTCACTGTCGAGGAGTTGTCCGTCCTGCTCCAGCGCCGCCAGATTCGGGCCGTCCGCGGCCGAAGCAGCGCAGACAAGGCACATCACCAGACCAAGAACGATTGGACGCATGGCCATCCCCCCGGAAAAGCCATGTGGCGCGGAAAGTTTGGCGGAATTGCGGTCGGGCGCCCAGTCAAAAATCAGGACACGCCGAGTCCCGCGCCGTCTGCGCAGACCGGGTCATCCAGATGTGGGCGGCGGACTTCACCGGAAAGATTGAGCAGCGCGCCGGCTTCGAGCGACAGGCCTAATATGCGCGATTGGTCGACAGGGCCGGGGAAGCGGACGCGGCCCGGCGGCAGTTTCGAGAAGCCGACGCGGGCGTAATAAGGCTCGTCGCCCACCAGCACGATGGAGGGCCAACCCTGCATGCGCGCCTCGGCAATCCCCTTCGCCATCAGCGCCACGCCGATGCCGCGGCCGCGTTGCGCGTCTTCCACCGCGAGCGGACCCAGGAGCAGCGAGCGAGCCAAATTTGAATTTTGACCGATAGCGATGGGCCAGAAGCGCACCGAGCCGCGCAGATGCCCGCCCTCGATGGCGACGAGGCCCAACGACGCGACGGGGCCCACACCCTCGCGCAGACGATAGGCGGATTTGGCGTAGCGGCCGGGGCCGAAGCCTTGCTCGACGAGGGCGTCGATGGACACAGCGTCATCCGGCGTTTCGGCGCGGATGGTCCAGAGAGGCTCTTTCGTGCCGTTCGCCACGTGGCTAGGCTCCGCACCAGAAAATCAACGGAGGTAACCCCATGGGTGTGTTGGATGGCAAGGTCGTTCTCGTCACGGGCGGCGCGAACGGCATCGGCAAGGAATGCGCGCTTCTGGCCGCCAAGGAAGGCGGCAAGGTCGTGGTGAACGATCTGGGCGGCGCAGTGGCCGGCGGCGACGAAGGCTCCGCAGGGCCCGCCGAACAGGTGGCGCAGGAGATCCGCAAGGCCGGCGGCGAGGCAGTGTCGAACTCCGATTCCGTGACGAGCAAGGCCGGCGTCGCGCACATGATCGAGCAGGCGATGGACATTTACAAAGGCTTGCACGCGATCATAAACCCAGCGGGCATCCTGCGCGACGTCATGTTCCACAAGATGACCGACGAGGACTGGGACAAGGTCATCAATGTGCATCTGCAGGGCTCCTACAATGTCTGCAAGGCAGCGGTGAACCACTTCCGCGAGCAGCAGGAAGGCAGCTTCGTCCTCTTCACCTCGACCTCGGGGCTCATCGGCAATGTCGGTCAGGCGAACTACGCCGCGGCCAAGATGGGCGTCGTGGGCCTGTCGCGCATCCTCGCCATGGAGGGCGCGCAGAAGAACGTCCGTTCCAATACCATCGCCCCCTTCGCTTGGACGCGCATGATCGCGACCATCCCGATCAAGGACGAGAACGCCGCCAAGCGCGTCGAGCGCATGAAGAACATGATGCGCGCCGACCAGGTGGCGCAGCTCGCGGTCAGCCTCGCCTCGCCGGCCTGCAAGGACGTCTCGGGCCAGATCTTCGCCGCGCGCGGCAACGAGGTGTTCCTGATGAGCCAGCCGCGTCCCGTGCGCGGCATCGGCAAGGTCGAAGGCTGGACGCCCGAGACCATCGCCAATCACTGCATGCCCGCGCTCAAGCCGAGCTTCTTCGACCTCGCGCCGACGACGGGCACATTCGGGTGGGATCCGATCTGATCACCAATGCGGGCTTGGTTCGGCGCCCAATAGTTCGGCAAGCCGCCGGCGTGTGCCGGCGGTGGTGCCTGGCGGTGGGGATTTGGGGTCGGCGTAAAGAATCTCGCGGATTTCGAGATTGGGCCTGAAATCGAGCACCGCGTCGCGCACGCGGTAGAGGACCACGACATTCGTGGCCCAGCCTACTTTGCGGGTATAGAGGCCGAGGAATTCGGGCGGAGAGGAGTGTATGAGTCCGACCTCCTCCTGCAATTCCCGTATAACGGCAACGGCCGCTGGCTCCCCCGCATCGACCCCGCCGCCCGGCAGGTGCCAGCCTTCCATGTAGGAGTGGCGCACCAGAAGAACGCGGTTTACCGCATCTTCGACGATGGCGGTCGCTCCGAAGGCCACGGGGGTGCGCAGCGCCTTGAGGATCAGGATCAGGCCGAGGCGCAGCCGCGCCGGGAACTTCATATCGCCTTGCAACAGAGAGTTCCTTCGTCCGCGCTAAGGGTTTGCTAACCAGACCAATCATAGCTTGTTTCCCCTACGTCGGAATTGGGGAGCGCCGATTTTGTTAGCCTTTCGCCGCATGCCGCAAGCCATGTGCGCCCGGATGACGGGTGCGCGATGACGGCTGCCGCATTCGACTATCTGAAGGCTCTCATCGTCGAAGACAATGCGCATATGCGCGCGTTGTTGCGCTCGCTGCTCCATGCGCTCGGCATGAAGCAGGTCTATGAGTGCACCGATGGCTCACAGGCGTATAAGGAGTTGCGCGAGCGCAAGCCCGATTTCGTCCTCACCGACCTCTCCATGAAGCCGGTGGACGGCATCGAATTCACCCGCATGGTGCGCACCGGAACCGACAGCCCGAACCCCTACGTGCCGATCATCATGATCACCGGCCATACCGAGCGGCCGCGCGTCGAAGCCGCGCGCGACGCCGGCGTCACCGAATTCCTGGCCAAGCCTATCACGGTGCAGAGCCTTCTGGTGCGCATCGCCGAGATCGTCGACCGCCCGCGCCCCTTCGTGCGTTGCGACAACTACTTCGGCCCCGACCGCCGCCGCCGCCACGCGGACGACTATCCCGGCCCGTGGCGCCGCCACGACGATTTCAAAGACGATCTGGCGATCCAATAGGTCCACGATGTTCATCCGCAAGCGCAAAGCCGAATTCATCGACGCCAAATCGATCCCGCCCATGATGCGCCAGATCGACGTCGCGCAGTTCGCCGCGACGTTGCGGAGCGAAAACGCGGTGAAGCGCGCCAGCCGCGCCCTGACCGCGCGCATGAGCCAGATCCGCGACGTCGTGCTCGACTATGTCGCTGCGCTGGAGCGCGCTGGAAAACTCGCCGACAATGGCGAGATCTACGCCCAGGCGCATGAGATCCGCGGGCTCGCCGAGATGGTCGGCCTCGTCGCTGCCGGACGCATCGCCAATAAGCTCTGCCTCTATATCGACACCTGCTTGCGCCGCGGCCAGACGCCAGACCGCACCGTCGTCAGCTTGCATATCGACGCCGTCGGCCGCGCCGCCCGCGCCACGGACGAAGCCACGCGCCACGGCGACACGATCGTCACCCAACTCGAAGCGCTGGCCTCCCACAAGCTCGCCGCCGAATAAAGGGATCGCCATCCTTCAGGGAGGTGGCTCAATATCCCATCAGTCGCGCATATCGGTCCCGGTGATAGGACGAGCCGCCGAATGCTGCTTCCGCCGCGCGGGCGCGCTTGAGATAGAGGCCGGCGTCATGGGCGTCGGTCATGCCGATGCCGCCATGCATCTGCACCATCTCGTTGGACACCAGATGATCGAGGTCGCTGGCCTTGGCCTTGGCGAGCGAAGCGAGCGCGGCGACATCATTGGCGTTCTTGTCGATGGCGGTGAGCGCCGCCTCGACGCAGGAGCGTGTGAGTTCCAGATCGGTGAACATCTTGGCGGCGCGGTGCTGCAGCGCCTGGAAGGCGCCGATGACCTGGCCGAATTGGACGCGGGTCTTCAGGTAATCGAGTGTGGTTTCGAAGCTCTGCGTCGCGGCGCCCAACATCTCGGCGGCGAGGCCGGCGCGGGCGCGGTCGAGCACGGCGTCGAGTACATCGGCGCTCATCATCGCGCTCGCGGGCACCTCGACATCCTTGAATTCGAGGTTCGCGATGCCGCGACTGTCCACCGTCTTGAGTTTCGTACGAGTGAGACCGCGCGTGTTGCCGGGCACAAGCAACATTCCGCTTTTCGCCGCGACGATGATGAGATCGGCCACGCCACCGTCGAGCACGAAGACTTTCTTGCCGTTCAGCATGTAACCGCCGCCGGCTTTCTTCGCTTCGAAAGCGAGCTTCTCTGGCGCATGGTGCGGCGTCTCATCGACCGCAAGCGTGGCGATGGCCGAGCCGTCGGCGATCTTGGGCAGCCATTCCTGCTTCTGCGCGTCGGTCCCGCCGAGCAGCAACGCGGAAGTCGCCACCAGCGCGGTGGAGACGAGCGGCGATGCCGTCAGCGTGCGCCCCGTTTCTTCGAGCACGAGGCCAAGGGTGAGATAGCCCATGCCCACGCCGCCGAATTCCTCGGGGATGAGGATGCCGGCCCAACCCATCTCCGCCATCTCCTTCCAGGCGGCGCGGTCGAAACCGTCCGGATTGCCGTTGTCGCGGAGCTTGCGGAAGGCGGTGACGGGGGATTTCTCGCTCACCCACGACTTCGCCGCGTCGCGCAGCATGGATTGTTCTTCGGAGAGTACGGCCATGATCTTGTTCCCGATTACTGGTGGTCGAGGAGGCCAAGGATGCGCTTGGCGATGATGTTGTGTTGGATTTCGAAAGTGCCGCCATAGATCGTCACGGCCTTGCCGCCGAGCCAGGCGCGAGTGGATTCGATCTCGTCGCGCGCGAAGCCCTCCCCTTCCCAGCCCAGGCCCTGCGTGCCCATGATCTCGAGCAGAAGCTCGGCACGGTCTTGCTGCAGCCGCGAGCCGGCATTCTTCATGATCGAGGTCGTGGCGCTGGGGCTCATATTCGATTTCGCCTCGGCCTGGGCGCGCTGGATGGTGAGCGCGAACGCTTTCGCGTCCATCTGATGCTGAGCAATGCGAGCGCGCAGATCGCGGTCCGCGATGCGGCTCTTGTCGTCCATGCCGGCATAATCCTTGGCGATCTGATCGATGCCGCGCACATCGCCGCCGCGTCCGGCACTGCCGCCACCCCCGCCCAATCCGGCGCGCTCGAATTGCAGCAGGCGCTTGCCGATGGTCCAGCCGCCATTGAGCGGCCCCATCAGATTTTCCTTGGGCACTTTCACATCGGTGAAGAAGGTCTCGCAGAAGGGCGAGTTGCCGCTGATCAGCTTGATCGGCCTCACCTCGATGCCAGGCGACGTCATGTCGATGAGAAGGAAAGAGATGCCTTCATGTTTCCGGGTGTTGTCGGTGCGCACCAGGCAGAAGCACCAATCGGCGAATTGTGCGCCGCTGGTCCATACCTTCTGGCCGTTGACGAGATAGTGGTCGCCCATGTCCACGGCCTGGGTGCGCAGCGCGGCGAGGTCGGAGCCGGCGTTGGGCTCCGAATAGCCCTGGCACCAGCGCACCGCGCCGGTGACGATGCCGGGCACATGGCGCTCCTTCTGCTCCTCATTGCCGTATTCCAGCAGCGTGGGGCCGAACATCATCACGCCCATGCCGCCGATGGGATTCTTCGCGCCGACCCTGGCCATCTCCTGTTGGAGCCCCTTGGCCTCGACAGGTGAGAGGCCGCCGCCGCCATATTCCTTCGGGTAAGTCGGCGTGCCCCAGCCCTTCGCGCCCATGCGGTCGCGCCAAATCTTGGCGTCGCCCGTGAGTTCGATTCCGGCCATGGCCGTCATCGACACGTCGCGATCCTTCAGCGAAGGCGGGAAATTCTCCCCCAGCCATGCGCGCGCTTCGGCGCGGAAGGATTCGATATCCTCAGACATGTTTCCTCCAACGCCGCTCTTCCGGCGCTCGCCTCATTGATGATCGAGCAGGCCCAGCACGCGTTTGCTGATCACATTCAGATTCACTTCGCTGGTGCCGCCCTCGATCGAGTTGCCCTTGGAGCGCAGCATGCCGCGCATGGCGGCGATCTCGCCCGCGCTGTAGCCCTCCCCGTCCCAGCCGAGGCCCCGCGTGCCCATCGCCTCGACCATCAGTTCGCAACGATCCTGGTTCAGCTTGGCCGCGGCGTATTTTATGATCGACACTGCCGGACTCGGGCCCTTCATCGCTTTCGACTCCTCCTCGACGCGTTTGACGGTCAGCGCGAAGGCGCGCGCCTCCATGCGATGCGCGGCGATGCGGGCACGCAGATCGGGATCGGCGATCTCGCCCTCTTCTTCGCCGGTGTAATGCTTGGCGATGTCTTCGAGTTCGATGCCGCCGCCACCGCCGAAGCCGCCGGAGGAGATGTTCTGGCGCTCATATTGGAGCAGCCGCTTGGCGATCTCCCAGCCGCCATTGAGCTTGCCGACCATCTGCTTCTTGGGGACCCTCACATCGGTGAAGAAGGTCTCGCAGAAAGGCGATTGGCCTGAGATCAGTTTGATCGGGCGCGCCTCGACGCCCGGCGTCGTCATGTCGAACAGGATGAAGGAGATGCCTTCGTGCTTTTTCGTCGTGTCGGTGCGGACGAGGCAGAAAATCCAGTCGGCCTGGTCGGCATAGGAGGTCCATACCTTCTGGCCATTGATCAGGAAGTGATCGCCTTTGTCCTCGCATTTGGTTTTGAGGCTGGCGAGGTCCGAACCCGCGCCCGGCTCGGAATAGCCCTGGCACCAGCGGATCTCGCCGCGCGCGATCTTGGGCAGATACTCCTTCTTCTGCTCCTCGCCGGCATATTCGAGAAGCACCGGGCCCAGCATCCACAGGCCGAAGGAGAGAAGCGCGGGCCGCGCCTTGAGGCGGGCAAGCTCCTGCGTCAGCACCTTGGCCTCATCCTTGGACAGGCCGCCGCCGCCATAGTCCTTGGGCCAGGTCGGCGCCGTCCAGCCCTTGGCCCCCATGCGATCGAGCCAGAGCTTGGCATCCGGATTCTTGTAGATCGCCTTGCGGCCACCCCAGACGGCGTCGTCCTCGAAGGCGCCGCCGCCCTGCCCGCGCATCGAGGGCGGGCAATTCGCTTCCAGCCAGGCGCGTGTTTCCGCGCGGAACGCTTCCAAATCCGACATGTCTGCTCCCATACCGCTCTTTCGATTGCAGCACCAAACCGCAGAGATGGCTAGAGGGTTCCGTGCTAGGAACCGACCACAGGGAGGTTGGCATGAACTTCATCAGCGACAATGCTTACGGTGCGTCACCCGAGATCCTGGAGGCCGTGGCGAAAGCCGCCGCCGGCGCCGCCGTTTCCTACGGTGAGGACGCGTGGACCGCGCGGGTGGAGGCGCGGCTCGCAGAAATCTTCGAACATGAGGTCGCTGTCTTCCCGGTCGTCACCGGCACGGCGGCGAATTCTCTGATCCTGTCGCAGCTTTGTCCGCCTTACGGCGCGGTGCTGTGTCATGAGAAGAGCCATATCGCGGTGGACGAATGCGGCGCGCCGGAATTCTTCTCCGGCGGCGCGAAGCTCGGCCTGCTGCAAGGCCCATCCGCCAAGATCACGCCGGATTCCGTCGTCAAAGGTCTCGGACAATTCGCAAGCGGCGTACACAGCGCGAAGCCCGCCGTCGTCAGCATCACGCAAGCGACCGAGTTCGGCACGGTCTATCGCCCCGACGAGATCGCGGCGCTGGCGGAGGCGGCGCATGGGCGCGGCTTGAAGCTCCATATGGACGGCGCGCGTTTTGCCAATGCATTGGCGGCGCTGAATTGCTCGCCGGCGGAGGCGACCTGGAAGGCCGGCGTGGATGCGCTCGCCTTCGGCGCCAGCAAGAACGGCGCGCTGATGGCGGAAGCGGCGGTGTTCTTCCGCGCCGAGGATGCGCGCGATTTCGCCTATCGCCGCAAGCGCGCGGGCCAGCTCGTGTCCAAGATGCGTTTCGTCTCGGCGCAGTTCGAGGCGTATCTGGCGGACGATCTCTGGCTCAAGACCGCAACGCGCGCGAACGCACTGGCGAATCGGCTGTCAGATGGCTTGTCGAAGGCGCCAGGCGTGGAGATCGCACATCCCACGCAAGCTAACACCGTGTTCGCCTGGATGCCCGAGGCGCTGGCGAAGCGGCTGCATGATGCGGGTTTCGCGTTCTACGATTGGGAGCGCGAGAACGGCCGCGTGATGGCGCGACTCGTCTGCTCTTTCGCGACGCCCGAAGCGGATGTCGAGAGGCTGCTCGAAACAGCCTCTCGCTGATCCCTGGTTCTAGATGCGGCCCACCAGCGTGATGGTGCCGGACTGGGTGACGGCGTCCTTGCCGCCGCCATTGCCGAGGCCGCGGACGTAGTCGTAGTTCAGGCCGATCGACCAGGCGCCCGTCGTGGTGGAGATGGAGCCGCCGGCGACGAGGTTGCCCTTCGCCGGATCGGGACCGGTGATGGAGAAGTCGGTGGGCGCGCAACCGCCGGCGCCCGCGCCGACCGTCGAGCACACGAACTGCGCCTTCAGTTTCTGCGCCGCGTCGAGGAAGTCGTAGCGATAGCCGAGACGCGCTTCCGGCTGCAAGAAGAAGTCGCCGAAGTTCATGTCCTGGCGGACGTCGAGACCGGCGAAGCTGCGCAGCGATTGATCGTATTCCTGAGCCACCGCGAGGTCGAAGCCGTCGACGGCGGAGGTCGACGTCGCGCCGTTGTTGGACTCGGTGTACTTCTCCTGGCGCATCACCAGGCCATCGACGCTGATCTGCGGCATGATCACCGTGCCGCCGGACGTCATCGCGACGCCCGCCGTCATGCCGCCCGACGCCATCGCGGCGGAACGCTTGCCCTCGGCCGTGCGGTCGACGCCGCCGAAGTCGAAGACGCGTTTGCCGTCGATCGAGCCGTAGCCGATCGAGAGGTTGCTGTCGAAGAAGAAGCCCTTGCCGCGCCAGTCGCTATAGCCGGTCAGCATGTACCATTCCGACGTGGTCTTGCTGTCGCGCGGCTCCTTCTCGCTGGTATCGCCGGAATAGAAGGTGAAGGCGACGCCGTAACGGCCGCTTGACGGGCTGCCGCCATCCATACCCAGCGCGAAGCCGAAGCCGGAATCGTTGTAGCCCGCGGCCGCGATCTGGTTGCCGACATTGAGGCGCTCGGTGAATTCCTGGCCCCACATGGTGGCGTCGCCGTCCTGGCCCGCATACATGCGCAGCGCGCGCTGACGCGCGCCGACCGCGCCGGTCGACTGGTCGGACAGCGCCACCGCGAGGGCGCGCTGCGAACCGGTCACGTCGGGGGCGAAGTCCGAATAGATCTTCTGATAGAGCGCGTTGCCCTGCGTCGCATCGGTGATGCCGGAGCCGGCGTTGATGACGGCGGCGCCCAGCGGATTGTCGTTGGCGAGCGCGAGGTTCACGATCGGGAACATCTTGGCCGCATAGCCGGTCAGGCCGAGATCGGTCGCCGTCTTGGGCGTCAGGTTCAAGACGAGTTCCGAATCCGTCCCGTTGATCGGCTCGGTGCCGGCGCAAGGCAGGGACGAGCCCGCCACGTTGAAGGTGCAGACGCTCGCGCTGAACAGGAACGGCACCGAGGTCGGGCCGACGATGTCGTTGCTGATCTCGCCCACGCTGCCGATGGTCAGAGCGTTGGACGGCGTGTCGATCAGCACGAATTGCGAAGACGCGGAATTGTTGGTGGCGCCGATGAAGCTGCCGAAGGTGACCGAGAAGTCCTTCAGGCCGGAATCGAGGACGACGTTGCCGGTGGACTGGATGATCGGGCCCGCGAAGGTCGCTGGCGCGTTCACGTTGAACACCTGCGCCAGGGTCAGGCCGAGCGTACCGCCGGTCTGCACCGTCATGTTGTGGACGGGGACGTTGGTGGTAAGATCAAGGCCGTTGTTGGTGTCGGTGCCGTCGTTCGTGATGACGAGCGATGAGCCCGGATTGACCGTGACGTCGATGCGGCCGCCGAGCGCTTCCTGCAGCGCGCCGGTCACCTGACCGGGGTTGCTGGCGTCGCCGATGATCAGCGTGTCGGAGCCGCCGCCGAAATCGATGTCGCCGGCTATCACGGCGGGCGAATTGGGTCCGCCGCTGCCGATGTTGCTGATCGTGTCCGAGCCGCTGCCCAGCGCGATGGCGCCGCTGACCCTGCCGGAATTCTGCAAGGTGAAGTTCAACGAACTGTTGGTCAGGTCGATCGCCGAGCCGACCTGCAGCCCGTCGTCCAGCGTGGTGGCGACGGCGGTGATCTGACCGGAGTTGACGACTTTGGTTAGCACGCCGCCATTGGTTTGGTCGCGGATGGCGAAGGCGGAGAGCTGCGAGATCGTGGTGTCCGTCGTATTGGCGGTGGCGCTGATCGAGCCGGAATTGTCGATCTCGGTGAGCGAGCCGTTGGGCTGGATGTCGATGGCGGTGACAAGCGCCTGATTGGTGCCCGAGGCCGAGGCGCTGATCAGGCCGGAATTCGACTCATTGGAGTTCACGAGCTTGGACATGCTCGAGAAGCCGCCGATGATGGCGCCTTCCACCGTGATGGGCGCGAGCGCGTCGGCGTTGCTCGTCGAGGTCGTGCTGATCGAGCCGGAGTTGAAGAAACCGTCGCCGTCCAGCTTCATGCCGAAGGACGACGTGCCGACGAACTGAATGCCCGCTACGCTCAGATTGGGGCTGAGCGTGGTGCCGGCGATCAGACCGCGGTTGACGAAGGCATAGTTGGCGACTGAGGGATCGGTGGTCGAGCCGGTGACGCCAATCACGACTTTGGCGGTCGTTGTCGGGCCGATGATGAAGTTGATGGCGGGCGAAGAGCCCGACTCGCCGATGGAGCCGCTGCCGATGTTCGGCGACGAGGCCGTGGGACCGCCGTTGTAGAAGCCGCCGTTGATGCTGTTCTCGACAATGACAGCGCTGCCCGCTTCCGCGTTGGCGGTCGTCGTCGACGGCGTCGTGGTGCCGAGCGCCTGGATGGTGCCCAGGTTGATGAACGAGCCGGTCAGGACGCCGCCGACGATCACGCCGTGGGCGCCATTGCCGAACACGCTCAACGAGCCACCAGTTCCGATGTCGAAATTGCCCGTCATGTTGCCCAGCAGGTCGACGCCGACCAGATTGCCGCCCGTCGCCGACGTCGTGCTGGTCGGATTCATCGTGATCGTGCCGTTGATCAGGATGTCGCCGTTCAGCGCGGCCGTCGACTGCAGCAGGATGCCGGTGGAACCGTCGCCCACGATGGTCATCGTCGAGCCGGCTTCGAAATAGATCGCCGTGGGGCGCGTGATCGCCGTGTTGGGACTCGGGAACGCGCTCGAGCCGTTGAAGATGCCGCCCAGGGCATTGGGATCGGTGATCTGGATGCCGATCTTGTTCTGGCCGGCGCCCGACAGATCGATGGTCCCGATATTGTCGAAGCCGCCGGTGATGCCCGTGGCATTGAGCTGGACGCCGACCGAGCCCGTCGTGGCGGTGTTGCTGATCGTGCCCTTGTTGGTGAGGAAGTTCGAGGTGTCGATCGTGACGGCGGGCGTCGTGGAGGTGACGACGACCGAGCCATTGGTCTCGATCAGGATGTTGGAGGCCGCGCCCGCATTGGCGGTCGAGGTCTTCAGGTTCGTCGTCACCTTGGTCGTGATGTCCGAATCGTTGTCGGCCGCGAAGGACGGAGCGGACAACAGGGCCATCGTGGCGGCCGTCAGCAGTAACGCGCGTCTGTACACGGGGTGAACCTCGTCCAACGTTGAAACCGGTATAGCTGGAGGGCGGCATTCGACGTGCCGTCCTGATAGGGGACGCCCCAGCAAGCGCCCGATGGGGGACATAACCCGAAAAACGGGGGGGATGCCAGCCCCTAACAGCCCTGAATGGTTTGCTTTTTTGTTTTTTAATGACCTATTAGCGCTCCCCCCCTCAGAATGACTTGTCGAAAGCTTCCCGCTTAACCATTGGCATTGATAGATGTCGTCCAAGCCCCGTGTGAGCTTCTCCAAGCTTACTCAGAAGCAGGTAGCCGCCGCGGCTGCCCGCCACGAGATGCTGTACGCGGGCCGGATGGGCGGAGCGCGCGCGGTTTTTGCCTTCTGCGACCTCTCGGGCCTGGACCTTTCGGGCCGCAACCTGGCCGACGCGGACTTCACCGGCGCGGTCCTGGAGGAAGCCAATCTCGAGGGCGCCCGCCTCGATTCGGCAAGTTTCTTCGGCACCGACCTGCGCCGGGCCAATCTCGCGGGCGCTTCGATGCGCCGCGCCGATATGCGGGGCGCCTGCCTCAGGGGCTCGAATCTGATCGGCGCCGATCTCTATGAAGCCGACCTTCGCGAAGGCACGATCGCCGAGAAGGACCGCTTCGGAAATCTGCGCGTGCTGCAGCACGATATCGGCCCGTCCGAGATGCCGGGCGCGCTCTTGACCTCGGCCAATCTCGAGCGCGCGCGCATGACGGGCGCCATGGCGATCCAGGCGGACTTCACCGACGCGATCATGAAGGGCTGCCGGCTGACGCGCGCCAATCTGCGTGACGCCAAGCTCACCGGCGCCAATCTCGAGAACGCCGATCTTTCCGGCTGCAATCTTTCGGGCTGCGATTTCGCGGGCGCGATCCTGGTCGGCACGGTGATGACGCGCGCCAATCTCGACGGCACCGATCTCTCCACCGCGCTCACCGCCGCACGCAGCGGCCGCGACGTGAACGATCTCGAAGCACCGATCTCGCTCATCCTGGATTCGCATTCGCGTTGGGCGGAGAGCGACGGCCGCGAAGGCAAGCCGGCCGATCTCACCAATATCGATCTGCGCTCGCTTCCCTCGCTCGCTCACCGCATGCTGACCGCGCTCATCGCGCCGGGCGCGATCTTCTACGGCCTCGATCTCTCGGGTGCCTCGCTGCAGGGCTCCAACCTCGCCGGCGCCGATCTGCGCGGCACCAAGCTCAGCGGCGCGGATCTGCGCGGCGCCAATCTCTCCGGCGCCAAGCTCAGCAATGCCGATCTGCGCGATGCGCGGCTGGGACCGCTTCTGATCTCCGACCAGCGGCTCCTGCCGTCCCGGCTCGATGGCGCCCAGGCACGCTATGCCGATTTCCGCGGCGCCGATCTGAGGCGTGTCGCCTTCAACGAGACCGACCTGGCCTATGCCATCCTTTCCGACGCCGATCTGCGCGACGCCGACCTGGGGGGCGCCGTCCTGACGGGCACCAAGCTGCCCGCCCAAGTCGCGGAGACCCTCTCTTCCCACGCATTGACGGCAATGGCGTAACGGTTCCCAAACTGTGACGGCAGCGTCACCGCTACTTCACGCTTGAGCCATGTTATTCGCGCCTTTAGGGTTGGTGCCGGGGTCGGGGCCAACCAACTCTAAAGGAGCTGCGCGTGGCCTCTACAAAATGGAATGCCGGACTGAACGGAAGCTGGACCGTGGGCGCGAATTGGAGCGCCGGCGTGCCGAACACCGGGACGGACGCAACGATCAATGCGTTCGGCGACTACACCGTCACCCTATCGGGCAGAGGCTTCGCCAATTCACTGACCGTCAACGCGGCCGGCGCCCTCTTCTCCGAAACCGCGGCCGGCACGCTCGACATCGTCAACGGCCTCACGCTCGAAGCCGGCAAGGTCGCGCTGCGCGGCGTCAACACCATCGGCAGCGTGACGATGTCCGGCGGCACGCTGGAGACCGGCAACAACGCGGCTCTCGGCAGCGGTACGCTGACCATGACCGGCGGCGAGCTGCTCGGCCTCTCGAACGAGACCTTCGGCAATCAGTTGGCGATGCGCGGCACGCTCACTTTCGCGGCAGCCGACGGTACGACGATGACGCAGAACGCGTCGGGCTGGTCGTTCGACGCGAGCACGCCCGGAACCGTCTTCTTCGGCCAGGGCGCCAATGACGGCACGATCGTCTGGAACACCAATTCCGGCTCGCTGACCAACCCCGGCCATGTCGCGGTCGAGATCGTGAAGGGCACCTTCCAAAGCGGCGACTCCGAGTGGGGCTTTCTTTTCGAGAACGCCAGCGCGACACAGATCGATTCTGCCGGCACCCTGAACGTGGCCGGCCTCGCCGGGGCCGTCGCCAATCTGCAAGGTACAGGCGCCCTGACCAACAGCAGCGCCACCGCCGCAGCGGTGACGGTGCTGAACGGCGGCAATTTCGGCGGCGTCATCTCCGGCGCCATCGCGCTTGAAGCCGCCAGCGGCACGCTCGTCCTGACAAACGCCAACACCTACACCGGGGGAACGATCATCGATGCCGGCGCCCTCTTGCAGCTCGGCAACGGCGGCGCGACCGGATCGGTCGCGGGCGACGTTGCCGATTCCGGCACCCTGATCTACGACCGCAGCGGCGCGCTCGCGATCGCCGCCGATATTTCCGGCACGGGCAACGTCACCTATGAGGGCGGCACCAGCGTGACTATCAACCGGACCGAAGATTATTCCGGCACGACGACGGTGAATTCGGAAAAGGTCTCGACCAGCAAGGCCAGCGGCGTCGGCAACGGCTCGGTCGTGCTCAACAATTCCGAACTCGTCGTCACCAACACCGGCACGATGTCCTACGCGCATATCACCTTCGCCGGAAACTCCACCTTCGCCGCCGCGCACGGCAAGACCGTAACGGTGGAGACTAGCAGCAGCAGCTGGGCGCTGGATGCCAGCAGCGGCCCGGGCACGATCAACATCGGCGACGGGACCAATGACGGCGTCGTGGTCTGGAATACCGGCGCGGGCTCGACCGTCATCGGCATCGCGAACGCGCATGTGGAAGTTCATTCCGGTACGTTCCGCGCGGGCGACAGCTCTTTCGACTTCCTCACCGAGAACGTCGCCGATGTGACGATCGATGCGGGCGCCACGCTCGACGTGGACGCCTTCGGGGCCGCGATTGCCGGTCTCGCCGGATCCGGCAGCGTGATCGGCCACGGCAATGCCGTGATCGATCTCCTTAGCGCCGATTATAGCGGCGTGATCGCGGGCAATATCTCGCTCATAGTCGACGACAGCGTGATCCTGTCGGGCAACAACACCTACACCAGGGGCACGACCATCGATTCGGGAAGCGCCTTGTCGCTCGGCGACGGCGGCACGACGGGCTCGGTGGTGGGCAACATCGCCGACAACGGCGTGTTGATCTTTGATCGCAGCGACAACATCAACGAGACGGCCGCGATCTCGGGTTCGGGCGCCGTCACGCTCCTGGGCGCCGGCATGGTGACGATGAGCCATGCCGGGACTTATACGGGCGGCACCAATATCGGCGCGGGCGAATTGTCCATCGCCGGCGGCTCGGTGATCGGCACCGGCAATCTGGCGATCAGCGGCGGTGAGTTCCTCACGACCGGGACGACATCCGTCGACGTGCGCCTGTCCATGAGCAACAACATCATCATCGCCGCGGCGACCGGCACGCAGGCCAATTTCAACGCCGCGTCCGGCTGGTCGCTCGACGCCACCAATGGCGGCGCCATCCAATTCGGCGACGGCACCAACAGCGGCACGATCCTGTTCCATACACCCGCGGGATCGGGCATCACCAACGTCGGCAATTATACGGTGGACGTGCATTCGGGCGTGCTGAAGGCGGGCGATTCCTCGCTCGGCTTCCTGCTCGACGATGGCAGCGCGGTGACGGTGGATTTGGGCGCGTCGATCAACATGGCCGGCTTCGAGAACGACATCGCCAATCTGCAAGGCACAGGCACCGTCGGCAACACCGGCGTCGCGACCACATTGGCGCTCGAGGGCGGCAGTTTCGCGGGCGCCATCACCGGCGCGTTCACCCAGGTGCAGCTCTTCGGCGACGTCACGCTCGCATCCGGGGGCAATTTCACCGGCGAATTCCTGATGGAAGCCGGCTCGACGCTTAACCTGTCCGGACATTGGGCGGAGAACATCGAATTCGCATCGCTCGGCGAGGTTTTCCTGCACACGCCGGCGCAATACACCGGTCACTTTTCCGGCTTCCAGTCCGGCGACATGATCAATGTCCGCAACATGGACGCGGGCGCGGCGGGGTTCAACGAAGCCTACAATGCCTCGACCGGCGTGCTCTCGCTCAACGACGGCACGCACAGCTTCTCGCTAACCTTCAACGGCAGTTACGTGCAAGACAACTTCGCCGCGAGTTCGGATGGTCACGGTGGCGCGAACATCATCTTCGCGCCCTCCGAAATGCATCCGGTTCTGATGAGCGAATATCCCGATTCCAGCGTGTTCTGAGGGCCCGAATATTTTGGGTATGAATGAAAGAGAGCCCCGGTCCGCTTTCGCGAGGCCGGGGTCCACCTTCCGATTCCCGAGTTCGGGTCGTTCCCCCGAAATCAGAATCTCTTACTGCTGCGGCGTCTGAGGCGTCGGACCGGACTGATCGGTCGATTGCGCCGGCAGCTGCGGCGTCGCCTGCTGCGGCTGCCCGGACTGGTCCGGCGTAACGCTGGGTGAAGCCTGCGGCGTCGCCTGGGCCGGCGCAGCGTTCTGTGCAGGTGCAACGGTCGAAGGCGCGACCGGTGTCACCGGCGTGATCTGGGGCGTGATCTGGGGCGCGTTCTGATCAAGCTGCGCAGGCGGCGGCGTCACCGTGGTGGTCGACGTGGTTGACGTCGTATCGCTGGAGGCGGGACGGCCAACCTCATGATGCACGCGCTTGACGGTCGTGGTCTTCGTTACCGTCTTAGGCGGTGTCGACTCCGTGATCGCCGGAGGCGCTGCGGCAGGCTGCGGCGCGGTAACGCTCTGTTGCGTCGCGGCAGGCGCGGTGGACTGCATCGCTTGCGACTGCACGCTCGGCGGAGCCGGCGGAGGTGCGCTCACGATCGTCGCCGGGGGCGGATTATCGGTATCGGACACCGGCGCCGCGGAATTGAAAAGGCCGGTGGAGTACGCATAAGCCCCACCTGCCACAAGCGCGACGGCGACGACGGCAGCGCCGACGATCTTCGCGGTGTTGCTGCCATCCTCGATCGTATCCGCCGGCGTGACGTAGCCGCGCATTTCATCGCTCATACTCATTGGCTCTCTCCGTTCGGAAGGTCATGAAAGAAACGTCTCGCGCGCCGATGGGTTTCGCCTGGAACAAAGAAAGGCGGGAATGTGGCGGGTTCCATGCTACAATCCCGCGATAACGGCCAATAACGGGAGGGAAAATCATGAAGCGCACATTGATGTTGTCGGCGCTAGCCGCGTTTGTTCTCACACATTCTGCTTTCGCCGCGGACATGCCTGCTTACGTCAACGCTGCGATCTCGGATTCGAATCGTCCCGCGGAAGACGTCGCGCGCGATGCAGCGCGCAAGCCAGCCGAGATGATCGCGTTCTCCGGAATCAAAACGGGCGACAAGGTGCTCGAGCTTCTGCCCGGCGGCGGTTATTTCACGCGCATCTTCTCCAAGGTCGTCGGCCCGAACGGCCACATCTATGCCGCCGTGCCAGATCCCAAAGGTTCCGACGCCGAACCCGCCGCCGCGATGCTCGCGACGCAACCGGCCTATGCCAATGTCACGACCGTGCCGATCATCCCGCTGCCGGCGAAAGAGATGGGGCCGCTCGACGCGATCTGGACCTCGTGGAATTACCACGACCTGCATCTCTCGCGCGTGCATGTCGACATGGCGCAGGTGGACAAGGGGTGGTTCTCGCTGCTGAAGCCCGGTGGCGTCGTGATCATCGTCGACCATGCCGCCCTGCCCGGCTCGCCGCCGGTCGAAACCGCCGACAAGCTTCACCGCATAGATCCCGCCGTGGTCAAAGCGGAGATGACGGCCGCCGGCTTCATACTCGACGGCGAAACGAACGTGCTGGCGAATCCGGCGGACCCGCACACGGCGCTTGTGTTCGATCCCTCGATCCGCGGAAAGACCGACCAGTTCGCCTATCGCTTCAAGAAGCCGGGCGGCTGATCGGGCCTATCGACTATTGCGCGGCTTCGGCCACGTCCGGCGTGCGTTGCTTGATGAAATTCCCGAGGCGCTGTAGCGAGACGCGCGCCTCGGGGACATAGGCGTTGGCCTGGAAGATGTGCTGCATGCCGTCATAGATCTCGACGCTGACGGAGACGCCGGCTTCGGCCGCGCGCTCGCCGATGCGGCTGGCGTCGTCGCGCAGGATCTCCAAGCTTCCGGCATGGACCATGATCGGCGGGAAATCCTTGAAGCTCCCGAACACCGGTGAGGCATAGGGATCGGCAGGGCTCGTTTTGCGCAGGTAATGCCGTGCGCTGACGAAGAGCAGGTCCCACGACAAGGCAGAGTCCGTCCTCGCATTCTGCAGCATCGACCAGCCGGAGAGCGAAAGGTCCGCCCAAGGGCTCATCGCCGCACAAGCCGCCGGCATCGGCAAGCCCGCATTGCGGATCGCGAGCAGGCAGCCGAAGGCGAGCCCGCCACCCGCGCCGTCGCCCGCGAGCACGATGGAGGACGCCGGGATCTTCTTCTGGATGAGATGGCGATAGGCGTCGATCCCGTCACGCAGACCCGCGGGGAAGGCGAATTCCGGCGCGAGGCGATAGTTCACCGCGAAGGCCGTCGCGCCCGCCGCTTGGCAGAGCCGTGCGATCAGCGGGCGGTGCGTCTCCGGCGAGCCCGAGACGTAACCGCCGCCGTGGAAATAAAGGATCAGGCGGTTGGGACTGGCGGCATCGATGCGCACCCATTCGCCCTTGATGGGGCCCACCTGGCCGGGCTCAAAGCTGACATCCGGTGGGATCGCGCCGAAGCGGTCCGACAGATAGGCGAATTGGCGGCGCAGCTCCTCATTGTCCGTCTCCAGCGCGGCGGTGCGCGGACGCGACAGACGCGTCAGGCGGCCGAAAAACGAGCTTTGCCAGGACGGCATCGGCAAACCGGATCAATGAGGGGCATTGTCACAATAGGACCAACGCAACGGGTCTGTCACGCATACAAGCGAGAAGGCGGGCAAGCGAAAAACGGGGCAAACGAAAAGACCGGGCACACGGCCCGGCCTCTCCTAGTCCGATTCGACGGTCTTAGGCGGCTTTGACGCTGCCTTCGATGCTCTTGAGAGAAGGCGTCTCCGGCGCGTTGATCTGGATGCGGCGGGGCTTCTTCTCCTCCGGCACGATCTGCTCGAGGTCGACGTGGAGCAGGCCGTTCTCGAGCTTGGCGCCGCGCACTTCGACATGCTCGGCAAGCTGGAAGCGGCGCTCGAAGGCGCGGCCGGCGATGCCCTGGTAGAGCACGTTCTTGCCTTCGCTCTTCTCGCCATCCTCGCGCTTGCCGGTGGCGATGAGGATGCCGTCGCGCAATTCGACGTTCAGATCCTTCTCGGCGAAGCCGGCGACCGCGATGGAGATGCGATAATTGTGCTCGGTCGTCCGCTCGATATTGTACGGGGGATAGCCGTTGCCCGAATCGTGCTGGGCCATGTTGTCCAGCATGTCGAACAGACGGTCGAAACCGATGGTGGAGCGGGAGAGCGGGGTAAAATCGAAACGCATGTCAAACCTCCTAGAAGCGTTTGGTTGATGGCCTTCCCCTTGTGGGCCGAGGCCTTTTCCTCGCCCGGACGCCTCATGGCCGTCCGGACAAGTGTCTAGCTAGGAACGATTTTTCCGTTTGCAAGGGCCCGGAGCGGGCATGACGGCGCCAGTTCGCTAGGATTCCACCTTTTCCGCCCGCTCCTTGAGGAGCGCGGCGACCTGCGAGCTGGCGACCGGATCGGCCATCAGCCGCTTGATCAAGTGATTTCGCCGCTACGCATACCAGGCGACATAGGCGAAGATGAGCGTCGAGAGGACGATCCAACCGACAACGGGAAGGTCGAGGATGTCGTCTAGCTCCAAAACAGCCAGCCTTGCAGATGGCTGAGGCCCAGGCTCCACAGCGCGGCCATCACCGAATACATGATGACATCGAGCTGGAATTTGGTGATCGGAATGCCGGTCGATTCCGTGATGAGCGTATGCAGCCAGGCGCCTTCCTCGCGGTTGCGGGGATTGCGCCATTTGCCGGTGCGCAACAGGGCTTCGATGTTGTTGAGCACGCAGGTGTTCCTGTTGAGCCGCCATTGCGCGATCACGCTCGGCACGAAGACGAGATAGAAGATCAGCGCGGGCTTCCACGGTGCCCCCCAGCCGGAGAGGATGTAAGCCATCATCGCGATGTGATGGTAGAAGCAGACGGTGCCGAGCGTGTCGCGCTTTGTCGACTTCTCCGGAATCGCGGTGCCGAGCGCCGAATTCTCTTCGTCCTCCGCGATGCTCATTGCCCAGCGCCCATCGCGATGTGGTTCCTCACGAATGTGCCGATGCGCGCGACCGCGTCGCGGCCTTCGCCCAGAAGCGGGTGGAAGACGTGCCAGACATGCATCATCCCGCCCCAGGCCTCGAAACCCACATCGACACCGGCTGCATCTGCGCGCGCATGAAGGCTCGCGCTATCGTCATAGAGCACTTCCTCGGTGCCGACCTGGATGAGGAGCGGCGGCAGGCCTTTCAGATCGGTGAAAAGCGGCGAGGCCAGCGGCGTCCTGGCGTCCTTGCCGCCCAGATATTGCGCGGCCATCGCGTCCAGGCCGTCCTTGGTGATCATCGGATCGCGGGCCTTGCGGCTGCGATAGGCTTCGCTGCCCTGGCTAAGGTCTGCCCAAGGCGAGATCGCCACGGCACAGCCCGGCATCGGCAAACCACGTTCGCGCGCGGCCACCAACGTGGCGATGGTCAAGCCGCCGCCGGCGCTGTCGCCCATGATGGCGATGTTGCTCGCCGCGATTCCGGAATCGATCAGGCCCTTATAGGCCGCGACCGCGTCGTCGACCGCGGCGGGAAAGGGATGCTCCGGCGCCAGGCGGTAGTCCGGGGCGAAGGCGGCAAGGCCAGTCGCCTCGCTGATCGCGGCCACGAGATGGCGATGCGACACCGGCGAGCCGACCACGTAGCCACCACCATGGAGATAGAGCACCGCGCCGTCCCGGCGCGCACGCCGCGCGGCGACCCGTTCGCCGTTGATGCCGCCGACATTTCCCTGCTCGACCTCGGTGCCATCCGGCACAGGAAAGAAGCTGGCGAGCGTGTCCATCCGCGCGCGCTGGTCGGCCAGACTCATATCGTCCGGCGCGTCATTGGCTTTCAGGAAAGCGAGTACCCCCTCGCGCTCTTGCCTTGTCATGCAATGCTCCCCGACATGGATGGAGCTTAATCCCGGAAAGGGGGCGTGCGCCATGGCAGCCGACAAGGCCCGGCCTCTCGCCCGCGCCGGATTGTGCCCGTTGGCGGCAAATGCTCATATGGCGGGAACCCGCCGGAAGCGCGGCCGCAACCCATTCAGGCCAGGAAACCCCGCCATGAGCTCACCCCAGGTCCAGGAAATCATCAGCCAGATGAGCACGGCGCTGGGCGCCAATTCCGGCCTTGGCGGCGCGCTGAAGTTCGATTTCGGCGAGCCCGGCAGCATCCTGATCGATGGCAAGGCCAATCCCAACACCGTGACGGACGGCGCCGGCAAGGACGCCGATTGCACCATCACCCTGTCGCTGGAGACGTTCGAGAAGATGGCCAAGGGCGAGCTCGACGGCACCTCGGCCTTCATGCAGGGCAAGCTCCGCGTCGCGGGCGACATGGGCCTCGCCATGAAGCTCGGCCCCATTCTCGCGAAAGCGCGTGGATAGATATCTCACCACCCCCGAAGGCAAGCGCCTTCGCACCGCCGTGTTCGACGCCGCCAATCCGCGCGGCGTCTGCGTGGTGGCGCATGGGCAGACGGAATTCATCGAGAAATATGAAGAAGTCATCGGCGAGTTGAACGCACGGGGTTTCACCGTCGCGACCTTCGACTGGCCCGGACAGGGCTATTCCGGGCGGCTGCTCGACAATCCGCTGAAGGCGCATATCGGCGATTTCCGGCAATATGATTCCGCCTTGGCGCTGTTCCTCGACGAAGTGGTCAAGCCCATCGCGTCCTCGCCACCCATCGCGCTCGGCCATTCCATGGGCGGACACAATCTGCTGCGCATGATGCATGACCGGCCCAACACCTTCGCCAAGGCGGTGCTGACCGCGCCGATGCTGCGCGCCGGAACGCGCGGCGCGCCGCGCTGGATCGCGCTGACGGCGCTCTGGCTGCAGAACGCGCTCGGCAATGGCGACGAATGGATCTGGGGCATGGACAAGCGCGATCCGGCCAAGATGGATTTCTCCGCGCAGTTGGTGACCAGCGACCGCGCCCGCTTCGAGCGCACGCGCACCTTCATCCAGGCCCATCCCGACATCCGCCTCGCCGGTCCCACCTGGCACTGGCTCGCGGCAGCCAACGCCTCGATGGCGGAAGTAACGGCGCCCGGCTATCCCGAAGCCATCGTCACGCCGACCTTGATCGTGGGCGCGGGCAAGGATCGCATCGTGGAGACCGCCGCCGCGCGCGCCTACGCGCCGCGCCTAGCGCATGGCCAATATCTCGAATTCGCCGATGCCGAGCACGAGATCCTGATGGAGAACGACGACATCAGATCGCGCTTCTGGGCGGCGTTCGACGCGTTCGTCGGTTAAGCGCGAGGCCTGAGCATCCAGGCCGCGATCAGCGCGATGGGCGGGCCGAACAGGCTCATGTTGGCGCCGAGATTTTCGAGCCAGGGCGTCACGTTCAGCGGATGGATGCGCGCCACCAGCGAGAGCGGCTGCACCACGAAAGTGAGCACGACGTTCACGACCGCGCCGTAGGCGATGCCGCATGGGATGGGCCGCTTGAGCAAAATGGGCAGCCGCGTGCTCGCGAACACATAGACGAGCGCGGCCACGATAGAGATGAATTCCTGCAGCGCGAAACCCAGCGCCGGCATGTGCCAACCGCTGTCCATCGCGGCGTCGCGGCCCACCACCCCCGCCGCGAGAAAGCGGAACACCGCTTCCGCCGAAGCGCCCGACAGCGCCATGGCCACGAAAATATCCAAAGTGCCGGCGAACACTCCACCCGCCAGCCCTGCCGCAATCCGCTTGCCCATGATCTTCCCCCGGTTTGACGGTGTGGATCATGCCCTGCGGAGGGCCGCCCCGCACTTCACAGTCGCGCGCGTGGGCTCGCGCGCGGGCGAAACGGGCTATTGCGCGTCCTTGAGCATCGCCACGGCCTCGGCATGGACGCGGGCGTCGCCGGCGGCCAGCACGCAGGCGCCATTGGTGAGCGGCGCGCCGGTCCAGTCCGTCAGGAGGCCGCCGGCGCCTTCGACCACGGGGATCAGCGCCGCCACATCCCAGGGCGCGAGGCGGGCTTCGATGACGAGGTCGATGAAGCCCATGGCGAGCAGCGCATAGGCGTAGCAATCGCCGCCGAAATAGCTCAGCCGCGCCGCCTCGCAGACGCGCGCGAAGGCGGCGCGCTGGGCGCGGTCGAAATAGCTCCACGGATGGGTGGTGGAGACGACCGCCACCGACAGCGAGGCGCAGGCGCGTGTCTTCATCGGCTCGGTCCCGTCCGGGCCGATATAGAGGCTGCCGCCGTCATGGCCGACGAAGCGCTCGCGCAGGATCGGCTGGTCGATGACGCCCAGCACCGGGCGCTCGCCCTCGGCCAGCGCGATCAGAGTGCCCCAGGTGTGGCGGCCGGTGATGAAGGGGCGGGTGCCGTCGATGGGATCGAGGATCCAGGTCTGGCCGGACGTGCCGGGCTCGTGCCCGCGCTCCTCGCCCAATATGCCATCCGTGGGGCGCTCGGCATGGATCAGGACGCGCATGGCGTCTTCCGCGCCACGGTCGGCCTCGGTCACGGGGTCGTAGATCGGGCGGGTGCCCTTGCCGCCCTTGTCCACCACCTCGATCTTCTTGCGGAAATAGGGCCGGATCACCTGGCCCGCCGCGTCGGCGAGCTTGTGCGCGAAGGCAAGCGTGTCGGGGTCGATGGTCATGGCGGTGTCTTAGCAGCGGAGACGGCGAGGCTCTATACTGGAACCAGGCTATCGAAGGGAACTCGCATGAAGAGCGTTGTCGTGACGGGCGCCTCCACCGGAATCGGGTGGGGCTGCGTGAAGGTGCTGGCGAAGAACGGGTTCCACGTCTTCGGTTCCGTGCGCAAGCAACAGGACGCGGACAGGTTGTCCAAGGAGTTCGGCCAAGCCTTCACGCCGCTGCTGTTCGACGTGACCGATGCAGTGGCCGTGCGCAAAGGGGCCGATCAGGTCACGGCGGCACTCGGCAACGAGACGTTGTCCGGCCTCGTCAACAATGCCGGCGTCGCGGTGCCGGGGCCGCTGCTCTATCTCGACATCGAGGAGTTCCGAAACCAGCTCGAGGTGAACCTCACCGGGCAATTGATCGTCACCCAGGCCTTTGCGCCGCTGTTGGGCGCGGACACGTCGCGCAAGGGCGAGCCGGGGCGCATCGTCAACATCACTTCGGTGGGAGGGCGCAACGCCTCGCCCTTCGTCGGCCCCTACAACACCTCGAAATTCGGCTTCGAGGGATTCTCCGAAAGCCTGCGCCGCGAATTGATGGTCTTCGGCATCGACGTGATCGTGGTCGCGCCCGGCGCGGTGGCGACGCCGATCTGGGACAAGGCCGATTCCGTCGACGTCTCGCGCTACGCCAACACCGTCTATGGGCCGGCGCTCGACAAGGTGAAGAATTTCATGGTCGAGAGTGGCCGCAAGGGCCTGAAGCCGGAGCAGATCGGCGCCTCGGTGTGGAAGGCGCTGACGCTCAACCATCCCAAGACGCATTACACCGTGACGCCGGACCGCTTCCAGAACTGGATGGTGCACACGCTGCCCAAGCGCATGGTGGACAACATCATCGCCGGCCGCATCGGCTTGAAGAAAAAGGCCTAAGATGCGCGCGGCGATTCTGGCGCTTTTGGCATTCGCCGCGGGCGCGCAGGCTGAGACCTTCACCCGCGCCGAAGTAGCCAAGATGTCGCCGCGCGAATTGGCGGCACGGGTTCTGGGCGGCGTCGCGCAATTGGGCGCCGCCAAGGAGCTCAAGTTTTATGTCAGCCCCGTGGCGCCGACGCCGCCTTGGCTGGAGCAGGTGCAGATCGATCTGCCGCCGAGCTATTTGAGCATCTACGCGATCTGCATGACGAACCGGCTGGTGGTGGATTTCGCGCCGCTCGATCCGGACGCGAAACAGCATATGTTCGATTCGCGTTACGATCCGCCGACCCAGATCACCAACGTCGAAACCACTCACCGCTATGCCGAGGCGCCGAATTGCCCGGCTGTGCCGGAAACGGCCTATTTCACGGCGTCGAGCGAAGGTGACGCGCTTCAGGCGCTGGATGGCTTCAGGCTCTTCCGCAAGGACACAAGCCGCGCGACCTGCGTGGACTTCACCGGCAAATGGACCTGCCCGAAGGATTTGAGCGGCATCACCGGCTTCTCCGGCGTGATCTCGATCCAGGAAGAGCGCAGGAAAGACGCCTCGACTATCCGCACTATAGTGCTCTCGATCCCGGCAACGGATTCGCGCGATAGCCGCGAACTCTGGCTTACGCTCGAATTCCGAAAGGGCGTCCGGCTCGCGCACGCCGAACTGCGCAATATCTGGGGGCCGCCGATTCCTTAGAGCCCGATCCGGGTTGCTGGAATCGGATCGGGCTCTAGATTCCTTGTTTGCCGCGCAATCTGGCGCGAACCGGTCTCCACTTCGCGGGATTGCGCTCTAATCCGCGGCCTCGGCCTTGGCGCGCTTGCGCAGGTGCGGGAGCAATGCGCGCTTGCGCAGGCGGATGGATTGCGGCGTCACCTCGACCAGCTCTTCGTCCTCGATATAGGCGATGGCCTGTTCCAGGGTCATCGGCACGATGGGCGTCAGGCGCACGGCCTCGTCCTTCGAGGTGGTGCGGATGTTGGTGAGCTGCTTGGCCTTGAGCGGATTGACGTCCAGGTCGTTGTCGCGGGAATGCTCGCCCACGATCATGCCCTGATAGATTTTGGTGCCGGGGACGACGAACATCTTGCCGCGCTCTTCCAGGTACCACAGCGCATAGGCCACCGCCTCGCCATCGCCGTTGGAGACCAGCACGCCGTTGCGCCTACCTTCGAGCGCGCCCTTGTGCGGCGCATAGCCGTGGAACATGCGGTTGATGACGCCGGTGCCCCGCGTGTCGGTGAGGAATTCGCCGTGATAGCCAATGAGCCCGCGCGACGGCGCGAAGAACACCAGCCGCGTCTTGCCAGCGCCCGTGGGGCGCATATCCTGCAACTCGCCCTTGCGCAGAGATACCTTCTCGATGACGACGCCGGCATAGGGATCGTCGACGTCGATGGTGACTTCCTCGATCGGCTCCATGCGCTCGCCGTTCTCGCCGGTCTGGTACAGCACGCGCGGACGCGAGATCGAGAGCTCGAAGCCTTCGCGGCGCATCTGCTCGATCAGGACGCCGAGTTGGAGTTCGCCGCGGCCGGCGACTTCATAGGCGCCCTCGCCCGTCTCGCGCACCTTGATGGCGACATTGCCTTCGGCCTCGCGCAGCAGCCGGTCGCGGATGACGCGGCTCTGCACTTTGTCGCCTTCACGGCCCGCGAGCGGGGAATCGTTGACCGACAGCGTGATCGCCAAGGTCGGCGGATCGATCGGCTGCGCCTGGATCGGATCGGCGACATTGATGTCGCACAGCGTGTCGGCGACGGTCGCATTGGGCAGACCGGCGATGGCGATGATGTCGCCGGCATCGGCGCGCGAAATCGGAACGCGCGCCAATCCGCGGAAGGCGAGCAGTTTCGTGACGCGGGTGCGCTCGATCTCCTTGCCGTCGGCGCCCAGGGCCTTGATCACACGGTTAACGCTGATCGATCCGGTCTCGATGCGGCCGGTGAGGATTCGGCCGAGATAATTGTCGGCTTCCAGGGTCGTGACCAGCATTGTGAAGGGAAATTCATCTCCCGCCATGGCCTGGGCCTTGGGGCTGGGAACATCTGCGACAATTCTGGCAAAGAGTGGCGACAAATCCTTGCGATCATCGGCGAGATCGGCGACGGCCCAGCCGTTACGTCCCGACGCATACAGCACATGGAAATCGAGTTGGTAGTCGTTAGCCTCGAGCGCCAGGAAGAGGTCGAAGATGCTTTCGAGCGTCTCTTCCGGCTGCGCGTCCTGCCGGTCGATCTTGTTGATGACCACGATAGGCTTCAACCCGAGCTTCAGCGCCTTGGACAGAACGAACTTGGTCTGCGGCATGACGGATTCCGCCGCGTCGACCAGGAGCACGACGCCGTCGACCATCGACAGGATGCGCTCCACCTCGCCGCCGAAATCGGCGTGGCCGGGCGTATCGACGATATTGATGCGCGTGCCGTTCCAATCGACGCTGGTGCATTTGGCCAGGATGGTGATGCCGCGCTCGCGCTCCAAATCGTTGGAGTCCATGGCGCGCTCTTCCATGTGCTGGTTGTCGCGCACGGAACCGGACTGCTTGAGGAGCTGGTCCACAAGCGTGGTCTTGCCATGGTCGACATGGGCGATAATGGCGATATTGCGAAGTTCCATGGGGCGCGCTTTTTTGGGAGGCGCGCGCTTATAGACGCTGCTCTTCGCAACCGCAAACGGTCAATATTTGCCGATGGTCTTCAGGCCCCAATCGCTGTCGCTTTTGTAGGTGGCGACCAGCGCGTAGGTGGGTCCAGCGAAATTCAGGGCCGCTTTCAAGGCCTTGGCGGTGGCGACGACGTCCACCTCGTGCTGATGGTCGTCCACCGGGTGGCCGGCACAGCGCTGATGGGCGATCACGGCCAGGGCTTCAGCGTGATGGGCATCGGCGAGAAGCCCGCTTTGGGCCTGGGCCGCGGCCCATTCCCCCGCCCGATCGGCCAGGAGAAGACCGTCCGGACCCGGAAGCACGACCATATCGACCCGGCCGCAGCCCACGGCCTTGCCGATCCGGCTGTTGAAATCGACCTTCCGCTGATGAAGCCGCCAGTCCGAGCAGGTTACCGCCACGGCCAGCTTCTTGTTCCCCCAGACCATGAGACCCCCATCACGTTTGGCCCTTCCTTAGCGGCGTTTTCGGCTGTCGCCAATGGTTACGCTTTTGAGAGGCGTCCATTCCGGAACAATCCGATATATCAAGTGTTTACGCGCTCGCCATGGCGGCCAGAACCACGCCTTTGTGACGGGGTCATGACGGGAACAGGACGCCGCAGGCGGCGCTCTGGGCTCGAAATTTCCACAGGGCATGGTAGGACACCGCGCGGGAGCGATTGTGGAACGAGGCGCGCCGGTTTGGGCGGCGCGCTTTTTGCCGTTTGCCGTCAGGATCGGATTTAGATGAACATCAGGCTCCCCAATTCCCTGCAGACCGTGCCCGACTCGGCGGCCTTGCCCGGAGCGATCCAGCGCGCCAACCCGCGCACAAGGCTGATATTCGGCATCCTCGGCGCGGCTCTTGTCCTGGTATTGGTGTGGTGGCTGGTCCATGCGCTGTTCGGCGCGCCCGCCCCCGCCGCCCATGCGCCCCAGGTCCCGGTCCGGGTCGCGGTGGCGACCCGCAAGACCGTGACGACGATGGAAACCACCGTCGGAACCGTCGTGGCCAATGCGACCGTGCAGGTGACGGCGCGCGTCGGCGGCCAGCTCGACAAGGCCTTCTTCAAGGAGGGCGACATGGTCCATCAGGGCGATGTGCTGTTCCAGCTCGACCCGCGCCCCTTCCGCGCCGCGCTGGAGCAGGCGCAGGCCACGCAGGCGCGCGACGCGGCGACTTTGGTCAGCGATCAGAAGGATGCCGCGCGCTATACCAGGCTGGTGCAGTTGAGCGCGGTTTCGCAGCAGCAGGCCGACCAGACCGTCGCGGCCGCCAAGGCGATGGCGGCGACCGTCGTGTCCGACAAGGCCGCGGTGGATGCCGCCGCCCTCAACCTCACCTATTCGCGCATCCTGTCGCCGGTCGACGGCAAGACGGGCGCCATCACCCTGCAGCCCGGCAATCTGATCGCGGCGGACGGCACCACGCCGCTCGTCACCATCACCCAGATCGAGCCGGTGAAAGTCTCGTTCTTCCTGCCGCAGACAGACCTGCCGAAGATCCAGCAGCGGATGGCGGCGAACAAGATGACCATCGCCATCCAGGTCCATGGTCCCGGCGGCAAGACGCTGGCGGCGCCGGTCGATTTCGTCGGCAACGCGGTCGACAACCGCACCGGCACCATCGAGCTGCGCGCGACCTTCGCCAATCTCGACAACACGCTGGTTCCCGGACAGCTCGTCGATGTGAACGTCGCGCTGGGCCAGATCGACAACGTGGTCGTGGTTCCACACGACGCCGTCAATCTCGGCCTCAACAGCAGCTATGTCTTTGTCGTCGACGGCCAAGGCAAGGCGCAGCGCCGCCCGGTGCAGAGCCTCTATGACGACGGCAGCCAAGCCGCGATCAAGGGCAATGTGAAGCCCGGCGACAAGGTGGTGACGGAAGGCCAGCTTCGCGTCGTACAGGGCACGAAGGTCGTCATCCGCAAGGCGCTGCCCGCCGCCGAGCAGGAACAGTCGACCCAGGCGCCTGCGGGCGCGCAATGAACATCTCCGAGGTCTTCATCAAGAAGCCGATCATGACGACGCTGCTCATGGCGGCGGTGCTCATCTTCGGCATCTTCGGCTATTCGACACTGCCGGTCAGCGAACTCCCGAACGTCGATTTCCCGACGATCCAGGTCTCGGCAAGCCTGCCGGGCGCGGATCCGGAGACCATGGCGTCGGCCGTGGCCACGCCGCTCGAAAGCCAGTTCTCGACCATCGCGGGCGTGAGCTCGATGACCTCCACGAGCGGGCTGGGCTCGACGAGCATCACCATCCAATTCGATCTCGACCGGAGCATCGACGGCGCGGCGGAAGACGTGCAGACGGCGATCCAGGCCGCCTCGCGGCAATTGCCGACGAACCTGCCGAGCCCGCCCACTCTGCGAAAGGTCAATCCGTCCGACGCGCCGATCATCTATCTGGCGATGCAATCGCCCTCGATGCCGCTCTATCAGCTCGACAAATATGCCGAGAACCTGCTCGGCCGGCAGCTTTCGACATTGACCGGCGTCGCACAGGTCAACGTCTACGGCTCGCAGATCTATGCCGCGCGCGTTCAGGTCGATCCCTATCAATTGGCGGCCCGCGGCATCGGCATCAACCAGGTCGCCGCCGCCATCCAGGCCGCCAATGTCAACCAGGCGACGGGCCAGTTGAACGGCCCGACGCAGACGACGCTGATCCACACCTATGGACAGCTCGAGGATGCCGCCGCCTATAACCAGCAGATCATCGCCTTCCAGAACGGCGCGCCGGTGCGCATCAAGGATGTCGGCCACACCATCGACAGCGTCGAGAACAACCTCGTCGCGAGCTGGTATAACGGCAAGCGCGCCATCGTGCTCGCCATCCAGCGCCAGCCTGGCTCGAACACGATCCAGATCGTGGACGAGATCAACCGCGTGATCCCGAAATTCATGGCGGGCCTGCCGAAATCGGTGTCGCTGAACGTCATCTACGACCGCAGCAAGTCGATCCGCGGCTCGGTCTCCGACGTGGAGACGACCTTGCTCATCGCCGCGGTGCTGGTGGTGATGGTCATCTTCCTGTTCCTGCGCACCCTGTCGGCGACGATCATCCCGTCGGTCGCGCTGCCCCTGGCGGTGATCGGCACTTTCGCCGGCATGGCGTTCCTGGGCTTCAGCCTGGACAATCTCTCCCTCATGGCGCTGACCCTGTCGGTCGGCTTCGTCGTCGACGACGCCATCGTCATGCTCGAGAACATCGTGCGCCACGTCGAGGAAGGCGAGAAGCCGATGGAAGCCTCCTACAAAGGCTCCCGCGAGATCGGTTTCACCATCCTTTCCATGACGGTCTCGCTGGCCGCGGTGTTCATCCCCATCGTGTTCATGGGCGGCATCGTGGGCCGGCTGCTGCACGAATTCGCGGTGACGATCATCCTGGCCATCGCCGTGTCGGGTGTCGTCTCCGTCACGCTGACGCCGATGCTGTGCAGCCGCTTCATCAAGCCGGGCAAGGGCGCCCATCACGGCAAGTTCTACGAATGGTCCGAGAACGCCTTCAATCGCGTCCAGGGCTTTTATGAAAGCTCGCTGATCTGGAGCATCGGCAACCGCTTCTTCATTCTGATGCTCTTCTTCGCGAGCCTGGTCGCGACCGTGCTGTTGTTCGTGTTCTCGAAGACGGACTTCATCCCCAGCGAGGACACCGGCCAGATTCGCGCCCAGACGGAGGCATCGGACCGCACCTCCTTCTACAAGATGACGGGCCTGCAGCAGCAGGCGGCGGCCATCGCCTCCAAGAATCCCAATGTGCAGGGCGTGATGTCCTTCGTGGGCGGCGGCGGCTCGCGCTCGGGCGTCAACACCGGCACCATGCTGTTCAAGCTGAAGGACATCGGCGACCGCGAGCCCGTGTGCTGGATCGGCCAGTTCCTGTGCTTCTCGCATATGTCGGCGGACCAAGTGATCCAGGAGCTCAGGCCCAAGCTCGCGGCGGTTCCAGGCCTCAAGGTCTATCCGCAGAATCCGCCGGCGATCCCGATCGGCGGCATGCAGTCCAAATCGCAATATCAATACACGCTGCAAGACCTCGACCAGGACGAGCTCCAGGCCTATGCGCTGCAGTTCCAGGACGCGCTGACGGGGACCAAGGGCTTTCAGGACGTCACCACCGATCTCGACGTCTCGGCGCCCGCGGTGAATGTCGATATCGACCGCGACAAGGCGGCGGCCTATGGCGTGACGCCGGCGGCGATCGAGAGCGCGCTGGGCGCGGCCTTCGGCGGCGAACAGGTCTCGACCATCTACGGCACGTCCAACCAATATTGGGTGATGCTGGAGCTCCTGCCGCAATACCAGAAAAACTCGCTGGACCTTTCGCGCCTCTACATCACATCGACGCAGTCCGGCGCGATGGGCAGCGCGACGACATCCACGACGGGCGCCGCGGGCAGCCTGCCCGGCATGCAAACCAATTCCGCCGCCAGCAGCGGCATGCTGGTGCCGCTGTCGGCGGTGACGCGGATGCGGTCGGGCACCGAGGCGTTAAGCGTGAACCATCTGGGCCAGCTTCCGGCGGTGACGATCTCGTTCAACCTGTCGCCCGGCACGGCGCTGAGCGATGCGGTCACGGCAATCGGAACCGTGCAGCAGAGGCTCGGCGCGCCGGCCACCGTGACGGCGAGCTTCCAGGGCACGGCGCAGGCGTTCCAGAGTTCGATGAGCAACATGGGCCTGCTGCTCGCGATCGCCATCGTGACGGTCTACATCATCCTCGGCATTCTCTATGAGAGCTTCATCCATCCGCTGACGATCCTGTCCGGCCTGCCCTCGGCCGCGGTCGGCGCGCTGATCACGCTGGCGCTGTTCGGCGTGCCGCTCAGCCTCTATGCCTTCGTCGGCATGATCATGCTGATCGGCATCGTGAAGAAGAACGCCATCATGATGATCGACTTCGCGCTCCAGCGGGAGCGCGGCGAGAACGTGTCGCCGGACAAGGCGATCTACGAAGCCGCCGTCATCCGCTTCCGCCCGATCATGATGACGACCATGGCCGCCTTGATGGGCACGCTGCCCATCGCCATCGGCTTCGGCGAGGGCGGCGAGACGCGTCAGCCTTTGGGCCTCGCGGTGGTGGGGGGGTTGCTGGTGTCGCAGATGCTCACCCTCTACATCACGCCCGTGATCTATATATATCTCGACGAGTTGGGCGATCGCGCCAGCCATCTGTTCGGCGCGCGCCGCGCGGTGGCGCGGCCGCATCCGGCGGAGTGACAGCGCGTTGGAGCCCGACCCGGGTCGATGGAATCGGAGCGAGCTCCAAATTCCCTGTTTGCCGCGCAATCCGACGGTTTCCACTTCGCGCGATTGCGCTCCAGCTCAGTCCTTCTTCGAGAGCTTGTCGATCTCGGCGGCCTCATCGGCCGAGAGCTTCCATTCGACCGCCTTCGCATTGGCCTCGATCTGCCCGGGCCTGGTCGCGCCGGCGATGACGCTCGACAATTGCGGATGCGCCAGAAGCCAGGCGAAGGCCAGCTCCAGCAGCGAATGGCCGCGCGCCTCGGCGAAGCTCCGCAGCTTTTCGACGATGTCCCAATTGGCTTGCGTCATGTAGCGGTCGACGAAGCGCTGCATCCGCGCCATGCGCGTGCCGGCCGGCGCCTCTTCGCCGCGTTTGTATTTGCCGGTGAGAAGGCCGCTGGCGAGCGGGAAATAGGGCAACAGGCCCATGCCGTATCGCGACAAGGCCGGCATCAGCTCGCGCTCCGCGTCGCGGACGACAAGGCTGTATTCGTCCTGCGCCGAGACGAAAGCCGACAGCCCGCGCGTGTGCGCGATCCAATGGGCGTCCGCCACCTGCCAGGCCGGCAGGTTGGAGCAGCCGATGTAGCGAACCTTGCCGGCGCGGACGAGATCGTCCAGCGCCGACAGTGTTTCCTCGAGCGGGGTCAGCGGATCGGGGCGATGGAGCTGGTAGAGGTCGATCCAATCGGTCTTGAGGCGGGTGAGGCTCGCTTCCACGGCCTCGACGATGTAGCGCCGCGAGGCGCCGGTCTTCACGCCGGCCTCGTCCATCGGCATGGCGAATTTTGTGGCGAGCACGATGTCCTTGCGGCGTGGACCCAGGATCTCGCCCAGCTGACTCTCCGAGCCGCCGCGATTGCCGTAGACGTCGGCGGTGTCGAACAGGGTGATGCCGAGATCGAGCGCGCGGTGGACGACCTTGCGCGACGCCTCGATGTCGAGCACGCCGAAATTGTTGCAGCCCAGGCCCACGACGGAGACCCGCAGGCCCGACCGTCCCACATTGCGCAATTCCATCGCCGTCTCCTTTCTTGATTCCGCGGACCTTGTTCCACGGCGTTAGTTCTGCAGGACTGGCTCCACGGGACTCGCTCCATGGAACTGGGAGCCCGCAAGCCATCCACCGCAAATGAAAAGGGCGCCGGTTTCCCAGCGCCCCCTTCGGTTGATGCCACCCGGTTTAGAGGTGGACGCCCAGGGTCAAGCCGTAGGTACGCGGCTCGCCGACGAAGGCGTTGGTGAACAGACCCGACGAGGCGTCCGTGAGGTATTCGCCCGTCATGTTGTCCTTGTCGAACACGTTCTTCACCCAAGCGCGCGCATACCACGAGCTGTCGGGCGCATTGAGCGAGATCTGGGCATTGGCCACATCGTAGGAGCGGATGCGGTCGGCGCCGTCCTCGAAGATGCGGGCCCACTGGCTGTCGGTCCAGTAGTAGTCGGCGCGCGGGATCAGCGTGTAGCCGCCGCCGATGTCGAAGGTGTACTGGACACCGACGCTGACCGTCCAAGGCGGCGTCAGCGGCATCTCGTTGCCCTTCAGGTTGACCGGGTTGCCTTGCGTGGCGGTGTAACCCGTCGTCGCACCCGGAATAAGGCCCAAGTTGATTGCAGCCTCGCCATTGGCCGTGCAAGCGCCGAAGCCGAACGCGGTCGTGGCTACATGGCCGTTGATCACGGTCGGGGTAGGCGGCGCCGTCAAGTCAAATGCCGCAACCAAGCCCGGATTGCTGAGCGGGCTCGGGCCGTTGATCACGCACATGGAGCCGTTCGAAGCATCCTTCACCAGCAGCGAGTTCGCCGAGGTGTTGTTGCCGAGCGGGTTGCGCGGATCGACGTCGAGCTGGCTGTCGATCGCCGAGTGGGTATAGCCGAAGTTCGCGTTGAACTGCAGCTTGTCGGTCGCGGCCCAGAACAACTCGCCTTCCACGCCCCAGAGGCGGGAATTGATGTTCTGGTTGATCGATGTGCGGTCCACGATTTCGGACGTCTGGTAGCCCGAATATTTGTAGTACCAGCCCGTGATGTTGGCCTGGAGCGCGCCGCCCAGGAACGTGTTCTTGTCGCCTACCTCGAACGCGTCCAGCGTTTCCGGCGCGAAGGTGAGCGGGAAGTCGCCCGGATTCAACGGCGGAGGATTGAAGCCGCCGTCGCGAACGCCGCGCGAATAGGATGCGTAGATATGCGTCGCGTCCGACCAACTGATGGTCGGCGTCCAGTCAACCACGCCACGGCCAGTCCACTCCCGGAATGTCGTGGATTGATTGCTGAAGCACGGCAGATTGTCCGGGTTGAACGAAGCCGGATGCGTGCTCGAAGGCGGTGCGCAGCTTTCCCCGTTCGGAAGGCTTATGTAGTTGAATGACTGCTGGCCGATCGGAATGATGTTGCTTCCGTCCGTCGACTCGCCGTTGAAGAGCACCTGGCCGGACTGGAATGCCTTCTTGTCGTCGCTATAACGGGCGCCGACGGTGAACTTCAGGACATCAGGAATGGCGTCGAAGTACACTTCGCCGAAGATCGAGTTCGACAGCAGCGTATAACTGTTGTTGTTGTTGTCGTATTGCGACGGCCAGGCAACCGTTCCGTCCGCCTCCGCAGCACCCAGGGCGACGCCGGCGTAGTCCAGCGTATCCGCATTGACGTAGTAGTGCGCGTCGTTCCTGTCATGGTTGTGGTAGAAACCGAGATTGAAGTTGACCGGACCGTCGAGATTCGAGGCGAAGCGCACCTCGCCCGACCACTCGTTGTCGCGGCCGTCAATCTGGTCGTAGCCATAGACGGTGTTGTTGTACGCACCGAGGCCGTTGAGATTGGCGATGCCGGTGTTGTTCGGTCCAAGGATCTTGGTCGTCGGCAGCGTACCCAGGTGACCCGCATAGTAGGTCCCGAAGTTGGTCGGCGCGATGGCGCCGAGAAACTCCTGGGCGGCAACCAGGCGGGAAACGCCGGGGATCTGGGTGCAGGTCGAGTCGGCGCCGCCGGTGATGACAAAGAGCTGCGTGCAGGTCGCCGGCGTATTCAGATTGTCGCCCGGCGAGTTGTTGTAGCTCTCCTGGCTGCGACCGGAATTGTTGTCGTAGCCGAAGGTGGCGTCCATCGTCAGCCAACTGGCGACGTCCTGGTGCCAATGCACGCTGGCGAACAGGTCCTTGCCCTCAGAGGTCGGGCTGAACGGCGTGTTCACCTCACGCAGTGAGTGCGGAACGATCTGATTCGCACCCTGACCGGGCAGGGCGCCGGGTCCGGTGATGTCGAACAGGCCAAGCGGGGTCAGCAGCGGGCTGAGGTTGCCGAAGAAGTATGTGCTGGCGAGTTCGGTGCCGAGCGTGGCGTTGCCGTTGGTCGCCTGGAACCCAAGCTTATCGGGCAAGCAACCCAAGATGCCGGACGGATCGCGGTCGCATTCCTGGACCTGGCCGCGGACGCGGCTGTCGCTCTCATGCGAAGTCTGCAGCATGAAATCGACCGTGGTGCGATCCGTGGGTTGCCAACGGAACGAGCCGCGGAACGAGTAGTCGTTGCGGCCGTCGACCCGGTTGACGATGCCCGAGCCCGGATTCAGGCCGGGATAGATGTTCTTGACCGTGCCGTCGCGGTTTTCCCAGAAGCCGGAAATGCGCAGGGCTGCCGTGTCGCCAACCGGCAGGTTGACCATGCCGCGGAGTTCCTGGTCGTTGTAGTTGCCGTAGGTGCCTTCGGCGTCGGCGGCGAAAGCGCCGAGTTCGGGCTTGGCGGTTTCGACGTCGATCGCGCCGCCGGTGGCGTTGCGGCCCCACAGGGTGCTCTGCGGACCGCGCAGAACCTGGATGCCGAGGCGGTTGTCGAGATCGTAATAGGTCGCCGAGGTGAGCGGCGGAGCGTTCAGGTAGACCTGGTTCAGGTTGACCGACACGCCGCTGTCGCCCGAGGTCGACACGGCGGCCGAACCGATGCCGCGAATGGTGAAGTTCGACGGACCGAAGTTACCGTGCGTGAAGCTCACCGACGGAATGCTGAACTGCAGATCGGCGAAGCCCTGGATCTGATGGGCGGCCAGATCGGCGCCCGAGAACGCCGAGACGGCGATCGGAACCTGCTGGATGTTTTCCGCTTTCTTCTGGGCGGTCACGACGACGATTTCGCCGTTGCCTTCCTGAGCGAAAGCCGGAGCCGCCAGAGCGGTCGACAGCAGCAACGCACCAATCAAGGTTCCGGACCGGCCGGACAGTACCGTACGCTTTGCAGGCATTTCAGAGCTCCCCGTTTAATCCCGCCTTCGACGGCGAAATTTTCTTTTCGACCTTTCGTCCCACATCCCGGACGCAATAAGGCCGTGTATTCGCACCAGCCTAAAGATTAGGTGGAAGCCTTCGGAACGGGCAACAAGATAATCCGGCCCCGGCGTCAGGCGCGCCGTTTCGTGCGCACCTTGTACCCGGAATGCCACACCGAACTGCCCGTTTTCTAGGCTTGGCCACCAAACCGGCTTTTCGAAATGGTTACCGGACGCCACCGAAACGGCCCTCTAGAATCGGGACCGAAGTTCAAGAATCGCATCGCGGCACAGGCGGTAGTCATCCGGATGGGTGTAGACCTGCGCCGAGACCCGCAACCATAGGCGCCCCGCGAAGAGCGAGAGGGGCGCGATCACCTTGTATTCCGTCCAAAGCGCCTGGCGCAGGCGCAATTGAAGCGCCTCGTCCGCCCCGTTTTCCTTGATCAATATTGTCGCCATGGCCGCCCGCATCGAAGGGGGCGCGGCGCAGACTGTGCCCAATGCTTCGCAGATCAGGGCGGAACCCTCCGCGGCTTTGCGGCGATTCGCGTCCATCAGATCGGGGCCGCCGAAGGAATCATGGGCCCGGGCCGCATCTTCGAAGACGAGCCAGGGCGTCACGTCCCGCGTCCCGATCCAGTCGAAGGCCTCGGTGTAGCCGGCCTCCGTCCCGTGGGAGAGGACGGGCGGCCGCGTTTGCGCCTGGCGGGCCGGCGTTGTCCATAAGAGGCCGCATCCCCTGGGAGCGAAAAACCATTTGTGGGCATTGCCGGTGTACCAGTCCGCGCCCAGCGCCGGCACATCGAGCGGGACCTGGCCGGGCGCGTGCGCCCCGTCGACCAGCACCGGGATCCCGGCCGCCTTGGCGCGGGCCGCGATCGCGGCCACCGGGAATACGGTCGCGGTCGCCGAAGTAATGTGATCGACGATCAGGAGCCGCGTCTTCGCCGTGAAGCGGCGCGCGATGGCCTCGACGATCGCCTCATCGCTTTGCGCGATGGCCGGCAATTCGGCGATGACCAGTTTGGCCCCGCGCCTGCCGGCGCAAAGCCGCATCGCCTTCAGCACCGCGCCATAGACATGCGAGCTCGTGACGATCTCATCGCCGGGTGAGAGCGGCAGCGACGCCAGCACGCCGTTCACCGCCGCCGTCGCGTTCTCGCAGAACACCCAATCCTTGCCGGCGCCGCCGAAGCGCATGGCGACGTGGTTTGCCTGCGCGCGCATCAGGCCCGGCAATTCGTTCTGGAAGAACGAGGTCGGATCGCTCTCCATATGCTTGCGCCAGCGCTCCTGCGCGGCCTGCACGGCGCGCGGGACGGCGCCGTAGGAGCCGTGATTGAGATGGATGCGGTCGTCCGAAAGTTGGAACGCGCTCCACTCAGTGGTTCGGGAAGGGGCCCATGGGGAACGGCTGATCATCGCGTGCGAAGACAATGAAGCTGAGACATTGCCAGATATATTGCACCAGATTCGCCGAGAACGCCTTCAATTCCTCATTGAGCTTGCCGTTGATGGCGAGCACCACGAACTGCACGATGGCGAGCGCGAACAGCAGCACCAGCCCAAGATAGGCGAGGATGCCGAAGAGAAAGGAATAGAGAAGGCGCACGCCCGGGAACGGCGGATGCGCCGCGTTCACCGGCGCTATGCTGGCCCCGCCTTGCGGCGGAACGGGTCCGGAGGAATTCACATCGCTCATGGCGCCCTCCTTGGGCTGTCCCTCTAATCTATTGACGTTCCTCAGGCTTTCAAGGCGGCTTCGACCAGAGGCAGGCGGTCATTGCCGAAATACATGTCGGTTCCGTTCACGAACATGGTGGGCGAACCGAACCCGCCGCGGGCGATCACCTCTTCGGTGTTGGCGCGCAGCCTGTCCTTTATCGGCGGCGTCTCGCTACGGGCGAGCAACGCATTCGCGTCCAGCCCCACGTGCTCCGCGACCGCGCGCAACACCGCGGCCTGACTGATATCGGCGAGATCGCCCCAATAGGTTTCGAACACGGCCTTCGCGAAAGCAACGAGCTTTCCGTCTTCCTCCGCCGCAAGCACGCAGCGCATCGCGGCGACGGCGCGGACCGGGAAGACCGGCGGCTTTCCGATTCTGATTCCCGCGAAGCGCGCCCAGTCCCGCAGGTCCTTCTCATAATAGGACGCCTTGCGCGGATCGGGATTGGCTCTGCGGTCGTAGACGTCCTGATTCACGGCGTTGAATATCCCGCCGACCAAAACGGGACGCCACGCCACTTCGGCGCCCGTTCGCGCCAGAACATCGTGAATGCGCGTAAACGCCAGATAGGTCCAGGGCGAGGAGCAATCGAAGAAGAATTCAAGCTTTGCCATGGTTTTCCAGTCCCAATTCGGCCTCGGCCGGCGAAGCGCTGATCCATCCTGACACAGGCGATTCCTTAACGGCGATTAAGACTTGGCACGGCGGTTGCTCTCACACCTTCCTGAGATCAATCAGGCCCGACGCCCATGACCAAGACCAAGACCGCCGCCAACGCCAAGCTCTTCGCCCTCGCCGCCCTCTTCCTTGCCACGGCTTCCGCGGCCCAGGCCGGCGATTACTCGAATTCCTCGAGCTACAACCAGGGCTACGGCATGACCGCCGGCGAGGAAAATCAAGCGGTTAACCCCTCGCTGCGCGATTCCAACGGCAACCTCACGGTCGTCAACGGCCAGTTCACCTCGTCCAACATGAGCCAGCAATCGGGCGTCCAGCAGATGAGCACCATCGGCTCGATGGGCTCGCAGGGCTCGTTCACGAACAGCACCGGCGTGGGTGGCACGTCTACTGCAACAGCCACTGCCATCGGCAACCAGCTGAACGTCGTCACCGTCGGAAACAACAACACCGTCGTCGTCGACTCTACGCAGATCAACAACGGCAACCAGACGGCCAGTTCGTCGACCGGCCACTAAAGCAGAGAAGAGAAGGGAAGCCCCTCCCATGACTTCGGCCATGACTTCGCGCGGAAAACGTCACCTCCTGAAGCCCCTCGTCATCCTGGGCGCGCTTGTGGCCTTGTCCGGCTGCATCTCGACCAGCGCCGACGATACCGGCCGCTACACCGCGCCGATCGGCGGCTCGCCGGTGATCGGCAACGAGACGCCCTATTCGACCGCGTTGCGCTGCTTCAACCGCTACACCCACGGACGTCCGTTGCGCGTCGCCGTCGGCCAGATCGCCGACTACACGGGCAAGTACGAATCCGACAATTCCGGCCGCAAGCTGACGCAGGGCGCCGCTCTCATGGCGATGAGCGCGCTCTCCAAGGCGGGCGTGCCGATGGTCGAGCGTTTCGACACCTCCGTCGCCGAGATGGAATTGAAATACGCCAACAACAAGCTGATCGGCGACGACAAGATGCAGCCTGGCGATGCCGGCCCGTCCGGTGGCCCGTCTCCGGCGCAGAACGGCGGCGACTACCGCAAGATCTTCGCGGGCTCGATCCCCGGCTCCAACTACTACATCGTCGGCGGCATCACCGAGCTCAACTTCAACATCCGCTCCGAAGGCGCCAATGCCGACGGCGGCGAGACCGCGACCAACGGCGTCAAGGGCACGGCCGGCGGCAACCTCTACGTCATGAATGTCGGCCTCGACCTTCGCCTGGTCGACACCGACACGCTCGAGGTCGTCGACGTCGTCTCCTACCAGAAGCAGATCATCGGCCGTCAGGTCCAGGCCGGCGTGTTCGACTTCCTGGGGCACAATTTCTTCGACGCATCCGTCGGCGAAAGCGCGCTGGAGCCGATCCAGCTCGCGGTCCGCTCGGTGATCGAGCGCGCCACCTTGCAGATGGTCTCGCGCCTTTATCGCGTACCGGGCGATGCCTGCACCGCGGAGATCGCCGCCAACGACCCGCTCGCGGGCCCCGACGACGCCAACAACCAGCCGCAACCCTATGCGCCGCAACCCTACGAACCCCGGCATGACGCCGCGGTCGCCGTTTCCACCACAGCTTCCACCCCCAATGCTTCCTATGAGGAGAAACACCATGACGCGTCTCACCAGAATCCTTATCGCTGGTACGGCTCTAGCGATCCTGCCGCTGAGCCTCGCCTACGCGGGAACGTCGACTGATCCGGCGATCACCGGCGAAGGCACCAGCAACATCCTGAACGGCCAGGTCGACTTCCACGTCGCGCAGTCCAACCTGAACGTCGACATCACCAACGTCTCGGGCAATGTCGCCCAGCAATCGGTGGCCGGCGGCAACGCGGTCGACATCACGACGATGAACAACACCAACGTGACGAACAGCCAGTACGTCTCAAGCGTGGACATCTCGTCCCACATGAACGCCAACGTGACGAACACCGGCGGCACGGTCAGCCTGCAGAGCCAGGCGATCTGCAACTCGGCCGGCGTCTCGATGGACCCGACCTCGACCAACGTCTACTCCAACCAGGAGTGCAACGCGGTCGATCCGTCGTCCTCGATCAACGCGCAGGTGGTGAACGCCGGCAACGACGTGTCGCTCGCGTCGGCCGCCATCGGCAACAGCTTCGAGGAAGACACCAACGCCAAGTACGGCGCCGTGCAGACCTACCAGATCAACAATTCCAACGTGAACTCCAACGTCAACGGCAGCATCACGAACGTGACGGGCAACGTGACCGCGACCTCGGCCGCGATCGGCAACACCGCCCAGATCGTCCACTACTAGTTTCACGGTCCGCGCCGGCACATCCTGGGGCAAACGGACGTGCCGGACGAAGAGGGAGGGCTCGCGTTAGCCCTCCCTCTTTTTTTGCGACGACGCGCGCGGTCTTCCTCCCCCGCTTTGCGGGGGAGGTGTCGGGCGCGGGCATTGCCCGCGACGGACGGAGGGGGTGGCTGCGGCGGTGCAGGGCTAGTTCTTCCCGGTCCCACGCACCCCCTCCGTCTGTCGCGGCTTCGCCGCGCCATCCACCTCCCCCGCAAAGCGGGGGAGGAAGTTGCGCGCCCAGGACACCTTGCATCCCTCCGCAAATCCCCCGAACCTCCGCCCGTCTCTGGGGGAAGCCATGCAGGTCAAGGAAATCACCATCCGGGGGCTCATCCTCGGCGTTCTCATCACCATCGTGTTCACGGCGGCCAATGTGTATCTGGGGCTGAAGGTGGGGCTCACCTTCGCGACCTCGATCCCGGCGGCCGTGATCTCCATGGCGGTGCTGTCGGCGTTCAAGAATTCCTCCATCCTCGAGAACAACATCGTGCAGACCGTCGCCTCGGCGGCGGGCACCTTGTCGGCGATCATCTTCGTGCTGCCGGGGCTTCTCATCGTCGGCTGGTGGGCGGACTTTCCGTTCTGGACCTCGTTCTGGATCTGCGCCTCGGGCGGCATTTTGGGCGTGCTCTTCACCATCCCCTTGCGCCGGGCGATGGTGACCAATTCCGACCTGCCCTATCCCGAGGGTGTCGCCGCCGCCGAAGTGCTCGAGGTGGGCGAAGCGGCGCGCGCCTCCTCCTCGCGCGAGTCCCGCGAGGGCCTGCGCGCGGTGATCTATGGCGCGCTCGCCTCCGCCGGCCTCGCCATCGTCGCGGCGACGAATTACGCAACCACGGAATTCACCGCCTTCTTCCGCTTGGGCGCCATCGGCCGGCCCAATTCGACCAGCGGCTTCGACATGGGCTTTTCGCTCGCGCTGGTCGGCGCGGGCTATCTCGTCGGCCTGTCGGTCGGCATGGCGATGCTGCTCGGCCTGGTCATCTCCTGGGCCGCCGCCGTGCCGATCCTGACCGCGATCACCCCGCCCACGGCAGGCGCGGACATCGCGGCCTATACCGACCACATCTGGCGCAGCCAGGTGCGCTTCCTGGGCGCGGGCACCATCGCGGTGGCCTCGATCTGGACCTTGATCAAGCTCATCGGCCCCGTGGTGAGCGGCGTCGTCTCCACGCTCTCCGCCTCGCGCGCGGCCAAGGGCGCGACCGTCGACCGCCGCGATCTCGACCTTTCGCCGGGCATGATCGGGCTGATCACGCTCGCCTGTCTCGTCGTCATCGGCGTGCTGCTCTATCTCTTCCTCAGCACCACGCCGCTCGCGGCAAGCGCCGGCACGCTGATCCTCGCCGCCCTGCCCTTCATCTTCATCGGCGGATTCCTGGTGGCGGCGATCTGCGGCTACATGGCGGGATTGATCGGCGCGTCGAACTCGCCGATCTCGGGCGTGGGCATCCTGGCGATCCTGCTCTGCGCGATGCTGTTCATGCTTGTCGCCCATCCCGCGCCGGAAGCGCGCAAGGCGCTGGTCGCCTTCGCGCTGTTCTCGACCGCCATCGTCTTCGCCATCGCCACCATCTCCAACAACAACCTGCAGGACCTCAAGACCGGCCAGCTCGTGGGCGCGACGCCGCGCGCGCAGCAATGGGCGCTGATCATCGGCGTCATCGCCGGCGCCCTCGTGATCCCGCCGGTATTGACCGTGCTCGCCCATGCTTTCGGTTTCGCGGGCGCGCCCAATATCGGCACCGTCTCGTCGCATCCGCTGGCCGCGCCGCAGGCGACGCTGATCTCGGCGCTCGCCCAGGGCGTGATCGAACAGAAGCTCAATTGGACCATGCTCGGCATCGGCGCCGTGATCGGCGTCGGCCTGATCGTGCTCGACGAAGTCTTGGGCCTCGCCAAGTCCTCGCTGCGCCTGTCGCCGCTCGCCGTCGGCATCGGCATCTACCTGCCGATGAGCGCGACCTTGCCCGTCGTGCTCGGCGCGGTGGTCGGCCATCTCTACGACAATTGGACCAAACGCACGGCCGCGCCGGATTATTCGCGCCGCCTCGCGGTGCTTATCGCCTCGGGCATGATCGTGGGCGAGAGCCTGTGGGGCGTGATCCTCGCGGGCGTGATCTCGGCCACGGGCAAGGACACGCCCTTCGCGCTGGTCGGCGGCGACTATCCGTGGATGAACACCATCGCCATCGCGCTGTTCGCGGCGTTGATCGCGATCCTCTACGGCTGGATCATGATCCGCGCCCGCAAACACCAGCCGGGGAATTTGGGATAGCTGCGGACACAATACGCCCCTGAACGGAATCGGCGTTTTTTCGAAATGCGTTTGTACGCCCGGCTTGGACCCAATCTGACGACGACCCGCGTTGGGGCGGACGGAGGATGGCGATGAGTATCGCTATCGGAAGTCGAGTTTGGTCATGGCTGTTCTCCTGTGCGCACACACCCTTCCCGTGTCATGGCCCGCGGCTGCGGGCCACCCAGGTGAGGCGGGCGCTGTTGGTGACGATTTATGTTTGTGCCCAAACGCGCAGCA
>DASXCJ010000049.1:0-53262 GCA_036491175.1 Rhizomicrobium sp. | reverse complement strand
AGGACGTTGATGGCGATGCTGAAGGCGCGGGTCAATGCGCCGGTGATCGCGGCGGAGGATGCGGGCTGGGACGGCGATGCGCTGGAAGCGGAGGGTTTTGCCTATCTGGCGGTGCGATCCAAGAAGGGCTTGCCGCTGTCGTTACCGACCACGACCGGCGTGAAGCAACCGATGACGGGTGGAAAATTTCACCGCAAACCTTGATGTCATCCCCGGCGAACCTTGCGCGACAGCGCGAGGTGAGGGAAGGGGACCCAGGTGGTGAGAGCAAGTCAGGTCTTAACACCTGGGTTCCCTTCCCCTCACATTCCTTCGGAATGCTCGGCCGGGAATGACAGTTGGGCCTAACGGCGGTTTTTGAAACTGGGCCACCCGCATCCGCGGGTGGCTGCGAGAAGGGCTAACGCCCTTCTCTTGGCTTGCTCATCATGTTCGAGACATAGCCTTTCACTGTCTCGACCACCTCTTCCTCATGCTTGTCGAAGAAATGGTTGGCGCCGTCGATCTTGTCGTAGGTGATCTTGATGCCCTTCTGGGCGGTGAGGCGGTCCACTAGCTTCTGCACATCGGGCTCGGGCACCACATTGTCCTTGGTGCCGTGCACGATCAGGCCCGAGGCCGGACAGGGCGCCAGAAAGGCGAAGTCGTACATGCTGGCCGGCGGGGCGATGGAGACAAAGCCGGTGATCTCGGGCCGGCGCATCAAAAGCTGCATGCCGATCCAGGCGCCAAAGGAGATGCCGCACACCCATACATGCGACGGGTTGGGATAAAGCGTGTTCATCCAATCGAGGACGGCGGCGGCGTCAGACAATTCGCCCGAGCCATTGTCGAACGTGCCCTGGCTCCTGCCCACGCCGCGGAAATTGAAGCGCACCGTGGTGCAGCCCAGCCCGTGGAACATGTGGAACAGGTCATAGACCAGCGGATTGTTCATCGTCCCGCCGAATTGCGGGTGCGGATGCAGCACCAGCGCCATGGGGGCGCCCGGCGCTTTCTGGCGCTGGTAGCGGACTTCGATGCGGCCGGCAGGGCCGGGAAGGATGATATCGGGCATGTCAGTCGGTCCAGTTCACAGAAATAGTGGATAAGTGGGAATTTGCCGCACCAAATAACCCGAATAATCTCAACGGCTTAGTATGCGGCACCCTGTCTCGTGTGCCGAATACTTGACCATGGGGGTCGGGAAATCTATATGCAGCGCAGTACAAACCATAAGCGCCTTGTCTTGCGGCCGCCCCTGTTAACACGGGTGCCCCACTGAAAAGCAAGGAAAAGCGCGAAGGAGGCCCCATGAGACTCAGCACCAAAGGACGCTATGCCGTGATGGCCATGGCCGATCTCGCCGGCCACGAGGGCGCGGGAAAGCCCGTGTCGCTCGCGGAGATCGCCAAGCGCCAGGAGATTTCGCTCTCTTATCTCGAACAGCTTTTCGCCAAGCTCCGCCGTGGTGGGCTGGTGAAGAGCGTGCGCGGACCCGGCGGCGGCTACCGCCTGAGCCGTCCCTCCGGCGAGGTCCGCATCTCCGACATCATCCTGGCGGTGGACGAGCCGATCTCCGCCACGCGCTGCCATCCGGGAAGCCCCATGGGCTGCACCGGCACGGCGACGCGCTGCGTGACGCATGATTTGTGGGAAGAGCTAGGCCGCCAGATCCACGTCTTCCTCGCCTCGGTGACGCTCGCCGACGTGGTGGAGAAGCGCATCCTCGGCCGCTCCAAGCCCTGCGAGGCCAAACCGGTCGAAGTAAAAGCGGACGCCGCGCGCGAAGCGGCCTGATCGCTTGCGATGATCTACTGGGATCACAACGCCACTGCGCCTTTGCGCGACGAAGCCCGCGCCGCGATGCTGCGCGCGCTCGACTCGAACGGCAATCCGTCCTCGGTGCATGCCGCCGGCCGCGCCGCGCGCGCGACGGTCGAGGATGCGCGCGAGGCGGTGGCTTCGTTCGCGGGCGCCAAGCCTGCCGAGATTGTCTTCACCAGCGGCGGCGCGGAATCGAACGCGCTGGCGCTGCGCGGCGCGATCCTGGGCGCGGCCGAGGACGAAGACCGCATCACGCGGCTCTTCGTCGTCGCCACCGCGCATGACAGCGTGCGCGCCGTGGCCGCCGCGCTGGCCGAGACCGTGCCGGGCGTGAAGCTGAGCGAAATCCAAGTCGACAAGAACGGCCGCATCGATCCGAAAGAGTTCCGTTCGCTGCTGATGAACGGCAAGGGCCGGGTGCTGGTGTCGCTGATCCATGCCAACAACGAGACCGGCGTGTTGGAAGATATCGCCGCGCTCGCCTCCATCCTGCGCAGGGAAGGCGGCGAGGGCGCGCTGCTCCATGTCGACGCCGTGTCGAGCGGCTACAGCCCCATAAGTTTCGTGCAATGGGACGCGGATTATCTCTCGCTCTCCGCCCACAAGATCGGCGGGCCGCAAGGCGCGGGCGCGCTGGTCGCCCGCGAATCCGCGCCGCTTTCCGCTTTGTTCAACGGCGCGCAGGAAAAGCGCCGCCGCGCCGGCACCGAGAACGTCTCCGGCATCGCCGGCTTCGGCGCCGCCGCGCGCGCGCTGCTCGCGAGCCGCGAGCGCGAAGCCGACGCCGCTCGCGCCGCGCGCGACAGTTTCGAGGATGCGCTGCTGGCGCTGGAGCCGAACGCCGTGATCTTCGGGCGCGCGGCGACGCGCCAATGCAATGTCTGCTGCTTCGCCGTTCCGAACGTTTCGGCGGAGACCAGCCTGATGGCGCTCGATCTGGACGGCATCTGCGTCAGCTCCGGCGCGGCATGCTCCTCGGGCAAGGTCTCGCCCAGCCATGTGCTGGCGGCGATGGACGTGCCGGAAGGATTGTCGCGCTGCGCCCTGCGCGCCAGCTTCGGGCCGGACACGGAGCCCGCCGATATCGACGGCTTCTTCACCTCCTTCATGAAGCGCCTCGCGCGCAAACTGGCATTGGCGGGCTGACCATGGCTGCGATCGAAACCCGCGACACCGTTGCCGCCCTCGGCGAGAAGTACAAATACGGCTTCGTCACCGATATCGAGATGGAGCGCGCGCCACGCGGCCTCTCCGAGGATACCGTTCGTTACGTCTCGGCCAAGAAGGGCGAGCCGGAATGGATGCTCGAATGGCGGCTGGGCGCCTATGCCCGCTGGAAAGAGATGCAGGAGCCGAACTGGGCGCGCGTCCACTACCAGAAGATCGACTACCAGAACGCCTATTACTACGCCGCGCCCAAGAACACGCCGCTGAAGCAGAGCCTGGACGAGGTCGATCCCAAGCTTTTGGAGACCTACGAAAAGCTCGGCATCCCGCTGAACGAGCAGATGCTGCTGGCGGGCGTGGCGGTGGACGCGGTGTTCGACTCCGTCTCGGTGGCGACGACGTACAAGGCGAAGCTGGAGGAGGCGGGCGTGATCTTCTGCCCGATCTCCGAAGCCATCCGCGACCATGCCGACCTGGTGCGCAAATATCTCGGCACCGTCGTTCCGGTGACCGACAACTTCTTCGCCACGCTGAATTCGGCGGTGTTCTCGGACGGCACGTTCGTCTACGTGCCCAAGGGCGTGCGTTGCCCGATGGAGCTGAGCACCTATTTCCGCATCAATGCCAGCGAGACCGGCCAGTTCGAGCGCACCTTGATCGTCGCCGATGAAGGCTCGTATGTCAGCTATCTCGAAGGCTGCACCGCGCCCAAGCGCGACGAGAACCAGCTTCACGCCGCCGTGGTCGAGTTGGTCGCGCTGGAAGGCGCGGAGATTAAATATTCCACCGTGCAGAACTGGTATCCCGGCGACGAGAACGGCGTCGGCGGCATCTACAATTTCGTCACCAAACGCGGCGATTGCCGCGGCGCGCGCTCGAAGATCAGCTGGACGCAGGTCGAGACCGGCTCCGCCATCACCTGGAAATATCCCAGCTGCATCCTGCGCGGCGACGATAGTGTGGGCGAGTTCTACTCCATCGCCATCGCCAACCATTTCCAGCAGGCCGACACCGGCACCAAGATGATCCATCTGGGCAAGAACACCAGGAGCCGCATCATCTCCAAGGGCATCAGCGCGGGCCGCGCGCAGAACACCTATCGCGGCCTCGTCAGCGTCCATCCGCGCGCGAAAAATGCACGCAACTACACCCAATGCGACTCGCTCCTCATCGGCGGCGAATGCGGCGCCCACACCGTGCCCTATATCGAAAGCCGCAACCCGTCGGCGCGCATCGAGCACGAGGCGACCACGTCCAAGATCGCCGAGGACCAGCTCTTCTACTGCCTGCAGCGCGGCATCCCGCAGGAAGAGGCGGTCGCGCTCATCGTCAACGGCTTCTGCAAGGAAGTCCTGCAGCAACTCCCCATGGAGTTCGCCGTCGAGGCGCAGAAGCTGGTCGGCATCTCGCTGGAAGGGAGCGTCGGATGAGCCACCTCGCTCTCTCAACTCCCTCCACTGTCATGGCCCGGCTTGACCGGGCCACCCAGGGCGGTCGCGTCCGCGACCGCGAGAGAGTCTCTGCGCGCGTGAACACGCGCTTGCTGGGTGGCCCGATCAAGCCGGGCCATGACAGCCTTGTTTTGCATGACAGCTATGTTTTAAAGGCCAAACGGAATGCTTGAGATCAAAGACCTTCACGCCGCCGTCGACGGCAAGGAAATCCTCAAGGGGCTGACGCTCCGCGTCGGCGCCGGCGAGGTGCACGCGATCATGGGGCCGAACGGCTCGGGCAAGTCGACGCTGTCCTACGTGCTGGCTGGGCGCGCGGGCTATGAGATCACGGGTGGCTCGATCGCCTACAAGGGCGAGGATCTGACTTCACTCTCCGCCGATGCGCGCGCCGCCAAGGGCGTGTTCCTCGCCATGCAATATCCCGTCGAGATCCCCGGCGTCACCACGCTCACCTTCCTCAAGACCGCGCTCAACGCCCAGCGCCGGGCGCGGGGCGAGAAGGATATCGACGCGGTGGGCGTGCTGCGCCTGGTGCGCGCCAAGGCGGCGGCGCTGAAAGTGTCCGAGGAGATGCTGAAACGCGCGCTCAATGTCGGCTTCTCCGGCGGCGAGAAGAAGCGGTTGGAGATCTTGCAGATGGCTTTGTTCGAGCCGGCGCTCGCGGTCCTCGACGAGACCGATTCCGGGCTCGACATCGACGCGCTGAAGCTCGTCGCCGACGGCGTGAACGCCTTGCGTTCGCCCGACCGCGCCATGCTGGTGATCACGCACTACCAGCGCCTGCTCGATTACATCGTGCCGGATCGCGTCCATGTTTTGTCCGCCGGCCGCATCATCAAGGAAGGCGGCAAGGAACTGGCGCTGGAGCTGGAAGCCAAAGGCTACGCGCAGATCGTGAAGGACGCGGCATGAACGCACTTCCGCATCGCAAGCTCGAGGATTGGAAATACAGCGACCTGCGCAACGCGGTGGACGAGAGCGTGGTCGCCTCCGCGCCGACGGCCGCGTGGTCGGTGGCGTCGGCGCATGGCGGGGTCGAGATCGACGACCTGCCCACTATCGCGCCGCGTGGTCCGCATGGCGTCATGGCGGAGATGGCCATCGCCAAGGCCAAGACCGGTCCCTATCTGCGCGTCGCCAAGGGCGATACGGGCGCGGTGCATTTGCATCTCACCGAGGGCGGTCACGGACGTGCCGTGATCCTCATCGAGGAGGGCGCGTCGCTGACCTTGCAGGAGACGGTGTTGGCGGGCGAATTCGCCAACATCGCCGTCGAGCTCGTCGTCGGCCGCAACGCGCAGCTGACCCATGTCCGCAACGCCCCCTATCGTGACGCGGTGCAGGTGGCGGACTACGCCGTGCGCGTGGCCGAGGGCGGCATCTATCGCGCGCACTTCGCCGATTTCGGCGGCAAGCTATCGCGCACCGAACTGCACATCGCACTCGAAGGCGAGGGCGCCCAGGCGCATCTCTCCGGCGTCGGCGTGCTCAACGGCGCGCATGCCGACGTCACCACCCACGTCACCCATGCGGTGCCCGACACGCAATCGACCCAACTCTTCAAATATGTCGCCGGCGGCCATGCCCGCGGAATCTATCAGGGCAAGGTGAGCGTGGCTGTGGGCGCGGATGGCTCCGACAGCCGCCAGACCGCCAAGGGCCTGCTGCTCGGTGAACGCGCGGAGATCGACCTCAAGCCCGAACTTGAAATCCTCGCCGACGATGTGAAATGCGCCCATGGCGCGGCGGTCGGCGATCTCGACATCGATTCGCTGTTCTATCTGATGTCGCGCGGCATTCCCGAGGCCGAAGCCCGGGCTTTGCTGATGCGCGCCTTCCTCGGAGACGCCGTGGATCGGATCGCGGATGAGGGCATTCGCGGCGCGGTGTGGCTGGATGTCGAGAAGGCGCTGGAGGGGCTGACATGACCGCCCAGCCGAAATTCCCTGTCACGTTCGATCCGTCCATCGCCCGCAAGGATTTCGCGATCCTGTCGCGCGAGATCTACGGCAAGCCGCTCGTCTATCTCGACAGCGCCGCTTCCGCGCAGAAGCCGGACGCGGTGCTGGACGCGATGCGCGATTTCGCGCGTACCGACTACGCCAATGTCCATCGCGGCGTGCATTACCTCTCCGGCCGGGCGACCGACCGTTACGAGGCCGCGCGCGAGACCGTGCGCCGCTTCGTCAATGCCGCGCGCGCGGACGAGATCGTCTTCACCAAGGGCGGCACCGAGGCGATCAACCTCGTCTCCTATTCTTTCCTCGCGCCGCGAATCCAGCCGGGCGACGAGATCGTGCTGTCGGTGATGGAGCATCATTCCAACATCGTGCCGTGGCATTTCCTGCGCGAGCGCCAGGGCGCGGTGCTGCGCTGGGTCGACGTGCGCGACGACGGCGCGCTCGACGCCGAGGCGCTCGACGCCGCCATTGGGCCGAAAACGAAACTCGTCGCCATCACCCATATGTCGAACGTGCTCGGCACCGTGACGCCGCTGGCCGATATCGTCGCCCGCGCCCATGCCAAGGGCGTTCCGGTGCTGGCTGACGGCTGCCAGGGCGCTGTCCATCAGCGCGTGGATGTGCAGGCGCTCGACGTCGATTTCTACGCGCTCACGGGCCACAAGCTCTACGGCCCCACCGGCATCGGCGCGCTCTACGCCAAGCGCGCGCATCTCAAGGCGATGCGCCCTTTCAACGGCGGCGGCGAGATGATCCGCGAAGTCACGCGCGACGCCGTCTCCTATGCCGACGCGCCCGCGCGCTTCGAGGCCGGCACGCCGCCGATCGTCGAAAGCGTGGGCCTGGCCGCCGCGCTCGACTATCTCTCCGCCTTCGACCGCGAGGCGGTCGCCGCGCATGAGCACGCGCTGCTCGCCTATGCGCGCGAGGCGGTGCGGGAGTTCAACTGGCTGCGCGTGATCGGCGACGCGCCGGGCAAGGGCGCGATCCTCTCCTTCGAGACCGAAGGCATGCACGCCCACGACGTCGCCACCATCCTCGACCGCGAGGGCGTGGCGGTGCGCGCCGGCCATCATTGCGCCCAGCCTCTCATGGAGCGCTTCGCCACCGGCTCGACCACGCGCGCCTCCTTCGCGCTCTATAACGATCGTTCCGATGTGGACGCGCTCATCGCGGCGTTGCATAAGGCGCGGAAGGTGTTGGGTTAGGCCATGGACGAGTCCCTGCGCGAGCTTTACCAGGACGTGATTCTCGATCACTCCAAGCATCCGCGCCATTACGGCGCGCTGGAAGGCGCGACGCATACGGGCGAGGGCCACAATCCGCTCTGCGGCGACCGGGTGACGATCGCGCTGATCGTCGGCGCGGACGGCCGCATCGCCGACATCAAGTTCGAGGGCCGCGGCTGCGCCATCAGCCAGGCCTCCGCCTCGCTCATGACGGACATGCTGATCGGCCGCACCGTGGCCGAAGCCGAAAAGCTGATGGGCGGCTTCCTCCATCTGGTGAAGGGCGAGGACGCCACCGACCTTCAGGGCGACGACCGCGAGATGCTGGATGTGATGGCCGGCGTGTCGGCCTTCCCCATGCGGGTGAAATGCGCGACACTTGCCTGGCACACGATGAAATCGGCGCTGGAAGGCGACACATGAACGCCGAAGCGCAAAAGATCGAAGCCGGTGCCAGGGCGCCCGAGGAACTCGAGGCGTTCACCGCCAAACTCGTGACCGCGCTCAAGTCCGTGTTCGATCCGGAGATCCCGGTGGACATCTACGAACTCGGGCTTATCTATAAGGTCGATGTCGCCGACAACTACGACGTGGCGGTGGACATGACGCTGACCGCGCCGGCCTGTCCGGTGGCGGGCGAGATGCCCGGCATGGTGAAGTCGGCGCTGGAGACGGTGGAAGGGATCGGCGAAGTGACGGTCAACATGACCTTCGATCCGCCCTGGACGCCGGAACTGATGAGTGAATCCGCGAAACTCGAACTGAACATGTTCTGATGGAAACCAACGTTACGACCCCCAAGCCCAAGCGCGAGCGTCCCAAGCCCGTCCGCCTGTCGGACGCCGCCGCCGCGCGAATCCGCGAGATCATGTCGGGCTCCGACGGCAAATATCAGGGCGTGCGCGTGGGCGTCGTCAATGGCGGCTGCGCCGGCATGAGCTACACGCTGGACTACGCCGACACCGCGCAAGCCTTCGAGGAAGTGGTCGAGGACAAGGGCGTGAAGGTGTTCATCGATCCCAAGGCGATCATGTTCCTGATCGGCACCGAGATGGACTTCGTCCGCGACAAGCTCGCCGCCCGCTTCGTCTTCAACAACCCGAACCAGACGGCCGCCTGCGGCTGCGGCGAAAGCGTCTCGATCACGCCGGCGAAGCTGGATTGAGCGCGGCGTAACGGCTCAGCGTAGCGGCATTCTTTCGGCGCCCGCGGGGCTGACCCGGCAGGCGGTCATTGCTGTTTTGGAGATATCAGCAGCGTATAGTCGACGCCGCTCATTTTTTCCTGAATTGCCTTGTGCAAGGTGTACCCGTCGGGGCACTGGCCGGCGGAAGACTCATCAACATCGAATGCCTCCGTTTTCGCGCACAGCATGCTGGCGCCTTCCCATTTGCCGGATCCCGTCGTGCTATTCGCGTAATAGAAAAATGTTGTAGTCGGCGAAGTGAAAGGTCGAACGCAATCGCCCGGCGCCAGATTCCACCAGCCGGCGTCGTGCCATGTTTTATCGTCTTGGGACTTGTAGGAGTAGGCTGTGTCCAGGTTCTCAGGCGTGTTGTTGCAGATCGTGGCTTGATGATTTGTCACGGCATCCGATGTCTCGGCCGCGTTGGCGGTGGTGAAGTCCTGTGTCCAGTTCTCGCCCGCTATTAACTGTATGCCTCCTTCCAGCTTAATATAGCCTTTGGGACAACCTTGGGCCTCGTCCACAGCAAAGCTCTTGGACGGATTTCCGCAGATTGTGCTCGACCCGCCCCATTTTATGCTGTGGTCCTCGGCGATCGCGTATGAAAAGTAGGTCTTGTCTTCCGTGACGAATGCCACGCCGCATTCGCCCGCGGCCAGCTTGGTCCACCCCTCGTCATGCCAAGGCCCATCTTTGTGGGCTTTATAGGAAAACGCGGCGAATATCGCCGTCGATGTCTTGTTGCAAGATTTTACGGTAAAGGTCTGGGTTATCGGCGGCTGAGGCGGGGAGACATTTCGTACCGCGGGGTTGGCGGGGAGCGGCGGCTTTGGCGCCGGCGCGAACCGCAGCGCAATTGCCGCCGACACGGCTATCATCAATATCAATCCCGCCAGAACGAATTGACTTCTCCGGTCTGGATATGAAATCCGTTTCCATCTTTCCAGCAGCCAACGCGGACTCGTCAGAATCTTTTTCATCCGCTGCCCGACCGCGTTGGCCCGCGGCGCGTCCGTAACGCTCGATGCGCGGGCTTCTCCGGATGCGGACTCCGCGCTTGGCGCTGGTACGCCGCTCGCGCCGCCGATCGCCGCATTGGGGTTATTGATGGGTTCGTCCGCATTTTTATCCGGTGGCGGAGTCGACGGCGCGGCCCCGTGCCGCGGCGGCATTTCGATCGCCGAGACTTGCTTAGCTTTTCGGCCAGCGGCGTCGCCGCGCTTGGGATTCTTCCTTCTTTCTTTGGGGCTTATTCGTCTTTCGGCTTCGGCATTTTCGAGCCTTCGGCGTTCGAAGCCCGGATTGGGAAAAGCGGGTATGTGCGTTATATCGCCGGCTCGCTGGTCGGGTTGGTGCAGCGCCGGCATGGGCGGATTGCCGGCGTGAACGCCGAGCATGCGGGTATAGACCGCGTCCCTTAGCTCGGCGAACGAGATCATGTTCGAAGGGTGTAGGTCGGAGCCTTCCCGCAAGACTGAAAGAAGCGCGCCGCTGAAGAGCGTGTACTCTGCGTTGGGATGGCCAATTGAGATTTGAGCGCGCGGACTTGAGCAAAGAACGAGCGTGCCGCGAACCTGCGTATCTCCACCCGCCAGATTCTTGGCGGCCGTAGCGGCGACGGCGTCGTCGAACGCGCCCATGCTTCCGAAGGCGCTCGCCGCGGCTTCCGAGAAGCAGCAGTCGAGAATCACGAGCCGCCGCTGATGCGGCGCGGCTGTGCGGAGCACTCTGGACAAATCGACAGCCGAAATGCTGGTTTGCTCCTCGATTCCAGTTCCCGTGTCTCGAACGAGGAAGTGCAAGGCATTTCCGTTGTCGCAAATTCCGTGACCGACATAATAGATTAGAATGTCTTCGATGGGGTTGGCCCCATCAGACCGCTCTCGAACCAGGCTCCTTATGAAATCGTGGATTCGAACAAGCTGGGCGCTCGCGGGCGCGGGGTCGTCAAAAAGGGAAAGCGTGAGTTCAGCGTCGATGCCGAGGCCGAAAGGCGGTGGAGCGGTTAGATATGCAGTGAAGCGGGCCGCCGATCGGCGAAAAGAAGGCGCAGCGCCGAGACTGGACCTGTTCCAATCATGGGCCCCAAATACAATTGCGATCGTATTTGCGGAATTGAGCAGCTTCGTCACGGCTTTTGTTTCAGTATTTTTCGAGAATGCGTTGCGCCACGGCAGGATCGATATTGTAGAGTGCGGCTTTCAGCTTTCCGCCGCTGTGGTCGGCGTCCAGGATAATGGTTGCTTTGCGATCCTTGCTCATCCACTCGTAAATGCTGTGCGCGATCGCCACGGTCGTATGGCTGGCGGCGACGATTGTAATGATTGCTCCTGCATCCATCGTGGATGTGTCGGCTCTCGTGGTGGACACGTCGACAACCTCGCGCACTTCTTGAAGCGCCGCTGCGAGGTCCCGTGCGGATTGGGAAGCGGCGAGGTCGCTCGGCCCCTGAACCGTTACTTGGTAGGTATCTTTTGACATATTGCCCCTCTATCCGGCCGCGAGTATAACGCGCAATAGTAATGTTATCTAGTATCGGTTGTATTTCGATGCGGGCGCGGAAAGCATGTGTCGAAAGGCTCTTTCGGACAGTTGGGGTGACGCCACCCATCACGGCACGGGACGACGTAGTCCACTTCACGCACGACTTTGCCGTTCGCGATCTTCGGAATGAGCACAGCGCACAGGGTGAGCTTTGCGCCCTTGGCCCGCCCAGGCGGTCTGCTGGGCCGCCGCTGCGTCCGGCTCCGCCCAGGGACGGAAGCTCGACCCATTCGGTGTTTTCGGCGCGGCAGGCTTCGGCGCAATCAGGCGAGCCCTTGCTATATCCGGCGACAAGCTCGCGCGCGATCGCTTCGGCGTTTTCCGTCGTCGTGACTGGCCCCGGATGCCTACCCGATATAGTTTGGGTTGCGCCTCGCGCGAGTCAAGGACAGCGCCTCTCCGCCATGGACCCGCATCGCTTCGACGATCTGTTTCTGGAATTCGGCCGGGTCGCGCTGCGGCGCTTTTTCGGCGGCGAGGGGATCTATGCCGGCGATGTCATGATCGGCATGGTGTTCAGCGACACGGTCTACTTCAAGACCGACGACGCGACGCGCAAGCCGTTCCTCGCGGAGAAATCCAAGCCCTTCACCTTCAAGAAGGCCGGCGAGACGGTGGTGACGACCTGGTTCGCGCTGCCGGACCGGCTCTACGACGATCCCGAGGAATTGGCGCGCTGGGCAAGGGCGGCGCTTGCGGTGGCGAACGCGGCGCCCGCCGCGGGCAAGAAACGCAGGAAAGCCGCATCCGTCAGGCGGATCCGCGAATAGTTGCCAGCCCGTGTAACGCTCGTTACGCTGAATACAGCATTCGACCCGGGGGCCATAAGTCATGACGAATATTCGCAAAGTCGGTTTGCTGGCGGCGGCCTTGTCGCCGGTCGTCTTCGCCGGCCAGGCGCTGGCGTTCTCGTGCGAGCGCCACATCTACAACAATGCGAGCTGCGAGTGGCATTTCTCCAGCCGCGCCACCATCGGGAACGTCTATTTCAGCAGCGACGATCCAAGCTGCATGACCCATTGCACCGCGCAGAACGGGCCTTGCACGATCAAGCCGCACTGCACCTACAATATCCAATACACCTACACCGGCGGCCGCACCGAAGGTTATATGAGCACGGTGAGTCCGGTGCACAGGCCGGACCCGTGGTTCTATTGGAATAGGCTCCCCGACAGATGCCCTTATACCGACCATAGCGGCAGCACGGGCGACGTCTATCTGAACGAACCCGAGAACGGCGACTATACGATCGGCGGCTGCGGCGCGGCGCTCCACGCCAAGAAGAAGCACTGACGCCCACGCGCATGCAAAAACGTCCGTAACGAACGTTACTTGCGCGGCAATGCCCGCCCGGGGCGCAACCGGGCTATTGCCCGGCGGGGGCGATACCCGTCGGGCAATCCCGCGTCACCAGATGTGCACCCGCTTGTCGGGCGGCAGGTAGTATTTGTCGCCTGGCTTCACGTCGAAGGCGTCATACCAGGCGTCGACGTTGCGCGTCGGTCCGACCACGCGCCAATGCGGCGGGGAGTGCGGGTTGGAGAGGATCTGCGCCCGTGTCGCGCCCTCGCGATATTTGCCGCGCCAGACCTGCGCGAAAGCGAGGAAGTAGCGCTGGTCTCCCGTGAATCCGTCCAGCACCGGCGCGTCCTTGCCGCCGAGCGAATAGTGATAGGCCTGCAGCGCGATGGTGAGGCCGGAGAGGTCGCCGATATTCTCGCCCATGGTGAGCTTGCCTTGCACGAACAGGCCCGGCAGCTCCTCATAGCTATCGAACTGCGAGCCCAGCGCGCCGGTGCGCTGCTCGAAATTCCTGCGGTCCTCGTCGGTCCACCAGCTCTGCAGGATGCCAAGCCCGGTATACTTGCTGCCCTGGTCGTCGAAGCCGTGGCCGATCTCATGGCCCATCACGACGCCGATGCCGCCATAGTTCACCGCGTCGTCCGCGTTCGGATCGAAGAACGGCGCCTGCAGGATCGCGGCGGGGAAGAAGATCGAGTTGAAGACCGGCGTGTAATAGGCGTTGATCGTCGGTGGCGTCATGTTCCATTCGTTACGGTCGACCCGCTGATCGATGCGGTCCATGCGGTAGTGCCACTCGAAATCCCTGGAGCGCTCGACGTCGCCGACGAGATCGTCGCGCTTGACGACGAGCTTGGAGTAGTCGCGCCACTTGTCGGGATAGCCGACATGCGGGGTGAACTGATGCAGCTTCTCCAGCGCCTTCTGCTTGGTGGCGTCGGTCATCCAGTCGATCTTGTGGATGTCGGCGTCATAGGCCTTGAGCAGGTTGGCGACCAGCGCCTCGACCTTCGCCTTGGATTCCGGCGGGAAGTATTTGGCGACATAGATCTTGCCCAGCGGATGTCCCAGCCGGCTGTCGAGCAGATGCACGCCGCGGACGTTGCGCGGAAGCTGCACGTCCTGGCCGCCCAGCACCTTGTCGTAGAACTGGAAATCCGCCTCGTCGACGGCGGCAGGCAGGAACGGCGCCATGCCGTGCATGTACCGGACCGTCAGGTAATCGCGCCACACCGGGACGGGCGTGTCGGCGAAAATCTTGGCGAGCGCGGGGAAAGCCGTGTTCTGGCGCACCACCAGCATGCGATCCACGCCGGCCGGCGTCTTCGGCGAGAGGCCCTCGGCGGCGAAGAAATCAGTCCATGGGAAGCCCGGCGCGTAGGCGGCAAGCTGCGCTTGCGTCATGGGGTTGTAGGTCTTGTCCGCATTGCGGCTTTCGACAGCCGTCCACTGCGCCTTGGCGATCGCCGCCTCGAGGTCGAACACGGCCTGCGCGCGCTTGTCGGTATCCTTCGCACCCGACAGCTTCAACATCGTCGCGATATAGGTCTTGTAGGCATTGCGGTCGGCCTGCAGCGCCGGATCGTCCTTGAGGAAATAATCGCGGTTCGGCATGCCGAGGCCGGACTGGCCGACATACATCACGAAGCGATTGGAATCCTTCGCGTCGGCCTGCGGGAAGGCGCCGAACGGGCCGTCGGTCGGCAAGGTGGGCGTCGCCATCAGCCGTGCGATAGCGGCGGGCGTCTTGGCCGCGGCGATGAGATGCAGGTCGTGCTGCGCGGGCTTCAATCCCCGGTGCTCGATCTGGGCGGTGTCGGTGAACGCGCCGTAGAGATCGACGAGCTTCTTCTCCTCGTCGCTCAGCGAGGCATAGGGCTTGGCCTTCAGCTCATCGACGATGGCGAGCATCCGCTTCTCGGACAGGATGGCGAGGTCCTGGAACGCGCCGGTGGAGGTGCGGTCCGCCGGGATGACGGCGCTCTTGAACCATGTGCCGTTGGCATAGTTGAAGAAGTCGTCGCCGGGCTTGACCGAGCGATCGATGCCCGCCATGTCGAAGCCCCAATTGCCGAACACCGGCTTGCCGCCATCGGCGAGGGCTGTTGTTGTGGTTGCACACGCTAGAGCGGCGGCGAACAAGGCAGCATTCTTCACGATCGTTTCTCCGTTGCGCTTCCTCCCCCGTAACGGTGGGGGGAGGCCAGTTCCTACCACAAATGCACTCTCTGCTCGGGCGGCAGCCAGTATTTGTCGCCCGCCTTTATGTCGGGGAACGATGCATACCAGCCATCGTCGTTCCGCACCACACCGTTGACGCGATAGCTCTCCGGGCTGTGCGGGTTGGAGACGAGATGCTGCCTGAGCCAACCCTCGCGGTCATGCTGCCGCCAGCTCTGCGAATAGGCGATGTAGAAGCGCTGGTCGCCGCTATAGCCGTCCAGCACCGGCGCGGGGTGGCCGGCCAGCGCGATGTGATAGGCCTTGAAGGCGATGACGAGGCCGGCGAGGTCGGCGATGTTCTCGCCCAGCGTCAGCTTGCCCTTGATGTGCAGGCCGGGCAGGGGCTCGTACTGATCGTATTGGTTGGCGAGCGCCTGAGTGCGCGCGTCGAAGGCCTTGCGGTCCTCGGGCGTCCACCAATCGCGCAGCGCGCCCAATGCGTCGTATTTCGAGCCCTGGTCGTCGAAGCCGTGGCTGATCTCATGGCCGATGGTGGCGCCGATCTCGCCGTAGTTCACCGCATCGTCCGCGTTGGGATCGAAGAAAGGCGGCTGCAGGATGCCCGCGGGGAACACGATTTCGTTGGCGGTGGGATCGTAGTAGGCGTTGTTGGTCGGCGGCGTCATGCCCCATTCGGTCTTGTCGACGGGCAAATCGATGCGGTCGAGCTCGCGATGCCACTCGTAGACGTTGACCGCCTTCATATCGCCGATGAGATCGCCCCGGCTGATCGCGAGAGGCGAATAATCGCGCCAATGGTCGGGATAGCCGATCTTCAGGCGGTAATGCGCGAGCTTGTCGCGTGCCTTGGCGCGGGTCTGCGGCGACATCCAGGCGAGTGTTTTGATGTCTTCGTCGTAAGCGGAGAGGATGTTGCGCACCAGCGTTTCCGCCTTGGCCTTCGCCTCGGGCGGGAAATATTTCGCGACATAAAGCTTGCCCAGCGCCTCGCCCATATTGTCGTCGAGCAGGTGCACGCCGCGCGTCGGCCGGTCGAGCTGCTGGGTCTGGCCCTGCAGCACCGTGCCGTAGAAGGCGAAATTCGCGTCATCGACCTGTTTGGGCAGATAGGGCGCGAAGCGGTGCAGGTAGCGCACCGTCAGGTAATCGCGCCACACCGATATGGGCGTCTTGGCGAAGACGGCAGCCAGTTTCGGGAATGCCGAGCGTTCGGCCACGACCACCATGCGCTCGCCATGCGCGGAGCTGGCGCCGATCCCGCTTGCGCCCCAGAACCGCGCCCAGGGAAAGCGCGGCGCGAGCTTGGAGAGCGCCGAGATCTTCAGCGGGTTGTAGGTCTTCACGGCGTCGCGGCGCTGCTCCGCCGGCCACGAGGCGCGCGCGATGGCATATTCGAGCTTGTAGATCGCAGCCGCGCGCATCTCCGCGTCCGGCGCGCCGGCGAAGCCGAGCATCTGGACCAGGAATTTCTTGTACGCCGCCTGGGTGGTGACGAAGTCCTTGTCCTTCTTCAGATAGTAGTCGCGGTCGCCCATGCCGAGGCCGGACTGGCCGAAATAGACGGCGTAGGCGTCGGGATTCTTCTGGTCGGTCTGGATGCCGAAGCCGAACGGCCCATCGAGGCTGAGCGCCGGATCGCCCATCAGCGCGGCGACGTCGGACAAGGTCTTGGCGCCGGCGATGCGGGCAAGGTCGGCCTGCGCAGGCTTCAGCCCGTTGGCCTCGATGCCCGCGGCATCCTCATACGCGTCGTAGAGGTCGCGCAGCTTGGTTTCTTCCGCGGAGAGATCGGTGCGGGTGTGCAGCGAAGCGACGATCTCCTGGAGATGGGCGTCGTTGCTCTTGTCGAGCTCGAGATTGACGCCGGAATAGGAACGGTCCGCCGGGATCGTGTCCTTCTTTAGCCAGGTCCCATTGGCATAGAGGAAGAAATCGTCGCCGGGCTTCACGCTCTTGTCCATCATGGACAGATCGACGCCCCACGGCGGCACGGCCGGCGCGCCGGCGGCGTAAGCAATGGCGACAGTCCCCAGCAAGGCGGCCAACGCCGCGAGCGAACGCTTCATTGTTTTCTCTCCTAAAAAAAGCGCCGCCCGGTTTCCCGGGCGGCGCGGTCTCAAATCACCACAGATGCACGCGTTGATCGGGCGGCAGGTAATATTTGTCGCCCTTCTTCACGCCGAACGCGGCGTACCATTCGTCCTGGTTGCGGGTGGCGCCGATCGGCCGGAACATGGCCGGGCTGTGCTCGTTGGACAGGATCTGCTGGCGCAGCGCCCCGTCGCGCATCTTCGAGCGCCAGATCTGGCCATAGGACAGATAGAAGCGCTGGTCGCCGGAGTAGCCGTCGATCGTCTTCGCCTTCTTGCCGTTCAGCGAGATGTGATAGGCCTTGAGCGCGATGGCGAGGCCGGCATTGTCGGCGATGTTCTCGCCCATGGTGAAGGCGCCGTTGACGTGCAGCCCGGGCAGCGGCTCGAACGCGCTGTACTGCGCGCCAAGCGCATCCTGCTTGGCCTTGAACGCCACCGTGTCGGCGGGAGTCCACCAATCGTTGACATTGCCCTGGGCGTCGAACTTGGCGCCCTGGTCGTCGAAGCCATGGCTGATCTCGTGACCGATCACGGCGCCGATGCCACCGTAGTTCACGGCATCGTCGGCATTGGCGTCGAAGAAGGGCGGCTGCAGGATGGCGGCCGGGAACACGATCTCATTGAAGAACGGATTGTCGTAGGCGTTCACGGTCGGCGGCGTCATGCCCCATTCGCTCTTGTCGACCGGCTGGTCGACGCGCGAGGCCTGGCGGTTCCACTCGAACATATCGGCGCGCTGGATGTCGCCGATCAGGTCGTCGCGCTTGATCGTCAGCTCGGAGTAGTCGCGCCAATGGTCGGGATAGCCGATCTTGATGCCGAACTTGTTGAGCTTGTCGAGCGCCTTGGCGCGCGTCGCCGGCGACATCCAGGCGAGCGTCTTGACGTCCGTCTTGTAGGCCGCGAGCAGGTTGTCGACCAGCTCCACCGCTTTCGCCTTGGCTTCCGGTGGGAAATATTTGGCGGTGTAGAGCTTGCCGAGCGCTTCGCCCATCAGATTGTCGAGGACGTGGGCGGCGCGCGCGGTGCGCGGAAGCTGCTGCGTCACGCCCTGCAAGGTGCCGCTATAGAAAGCGAAGTCCTCGTCGTCGAAGGATTTCGGCAGATAGGCGGCATAGGTGTGCAGGTAGCGCGCGGTCAGGTAGTCGCGCCAGGTGTCCATCGGCGTGTCGGCGATGATCTGGGCGAATTTCGGGAAGCCCGACTTCTCCGCCACGATCACCGTGCGCTCGCCCCTGGACGAATTCGCGTTGAGATTGCCGGCCTTGAGATAGGCGTCCCACGCGAAGCCCGGCGTCAGCGCCTTGAGCTCGGTCACGGTCACCGGATTGAAGACCTTGTCGGTGTCGCGGCGGTCCGCGTTCGGCCAGGTCGCGTCGGCAAGCTTGTATTCCAGGTCGTAGACCTTGGCCGCGCGCGCGTCGCCGTCCTTGAGGCCGGCTAGCGTGAACATCGCCGCCAGATGCTTCTTGTAGGCGTCGCGCGTCTTGTCGAGATCGGCGTCGCCGGTCTTGATGTAGTAGTCGCGGTCGGGCATGCCGAGGCCGCCCTGGCTGAAGATCAGCGCGTATTCGTTGGTGTTCTTCGGATTGAACGCGATGCTGGCGTCGAACGGCGCGTCGAGGCCCAGCATCGGATCGCCGAACGCCGCCGCCAGATCGTCCTTCGTCTTCAGATGCGCGATACGGTCGAGATCGTGCTGCGCCGGCGCCAGGCCGCTCTTGTCGATCTGCGCCTGGTCGTTGAAGGCGTCATAGAGATCGCGCAGCTTGGTCTCTTCCGCCGACAAATCCTTGCGCGCGTCGAGCGAGGCCGCGATCTCCTGCATCCGCTTCTCCGAGAGGACGCGCAGATCCTGGAACGAGCCGGTCGAGGAGCGGTCGGCGGGGATGGTCGCCGTCTTGTACCAGGTGCCGTTGACGTGTTGGAAAAAGTCGTCGCCCGGCTTGACGCTCTTGTCCATGGCGGCGAGATCGACGCCCCAGGTTCCATATTGCGCATGACCTGCATCGCCATAGGCGGCTGCCGTCACAGCCACGCATGCCGTCAGGCCCGCGAGCGCGAAAAGACTCCGTCGCATTCGATAACTCCTGGTTGGAAATGCACCTTTGGCCCGCCATCGACTCCCGGGGGCGGTTCCTGTTTGCCACAGATAGAGCCGTGGTTCCGCGCCCGCAAGTCACGCACGCGCGAGGGGCGACGCTATGTTTCGTTAACCATGCTTTATGAGCACGCTTCTTGCCGACGCAGGGCGGGGTTGCGGAAATTCAAGCCCAAGATAATTAGCGCAAGGCCCTTTCGGCGTCCCCATGATCGAATCGACGCGGCCGCGCGATTATTTCCCCGTGAACTTCGCCGGGCGCTTTTGCGCGAAGGCCGTCACGCCCTCGACGAAATCCGCCGTGCGGCCGGCGCGGCCCTGGGCCTGGCGCTCGGCGTCGATCTGCGCCTCGTAGGAATTGTGCGGGCTGTCCCAATAGAGGCGGCGGATCATGGCGAGCGATTGCGTCGGCCCATCGGCGAGGCGCGTGGCGATCTTGAGCGCGGATTCCATCAGCGCCGCGTCGTCATGCACCTGGTTGATCAGGCCCCATTCCAGCGCCTTCTCGGCGGGAAGCTTTTCCGCCAGCATCGACAGTTCGCGCGCCCGCGCGAGGCCGACGAGACGTGGCAGGAGCCACGTCGAGCCGCCATCCGGCACCAGGCCGATGCGCGCGAAGGCCTGGAGGAAATAGGCGGAGCGCCCCGCCAGGATGATGTCGCCCATCAGCGCGATGCTCATGCCGACGCCGGCCGCCGCGCCATTCACCGCCGTCACGAACGGCATCTTCAGATCGCGCAGGCGGCGCAGGAAAGGATGATAGGCCGTCTCCAGCGCCGAGCCGACGCCGGCGGAGGATTGCTGCTCTTCCGGAATCTCGGTCAGGTTCGCGCCCGAGCAGAAGCCGCGGCCTTCGCCCGTCATCACGATGGCTCGGAAGCTTCCGTCGCGCGCGATATGATCCAGCGCCGCGGTGAGGCCTTTCAGCATCTTGACCGAGGCGGCGTTCAGCGCCTCGGGATGATTGAGCGTGACGACCGCCACCGGTCCGTGCGGCGTGACATAGGCGCGTTCGAAATCCTTGCGCATGGGAGTCCTCCGATATCGTTTGGAGGAGTGTAGCAGAGGATAGAAAGCTTTTGCACGCGGAGCCGCGGAGACGCGGAGTTCGTGCGGGCGATCGGCATGGATGCCCGCAGTCTTGGTCCCGCGAAGCGGAACCGATCGTGGCGGTCTGCCCGCTTCGCGGGCGAAGAAGATGAGCTTTGCTCTGGATCGCCTGCACGAACTCCGCGTCTCCGCGTGAATCCGCTTTCTTTCTTTACGCTGCGGCAGACTTCTGCGTCTCGCAGATGATGCAGTTCCGGCCGGCGGCCTTGGCGGCGTAGAGGCATTCGTCGGCGCGCTGGATGAAGCTGGTGGGCGTGTCGCTCGGCGCGAGTTCGGCCACGCCGCCGGAGATGGTGATCGTGCCCAGGATGTCGCCGGTCGACTTCTTGACCAGCTTCTTGCTTTCCACCGTCGAGCGGATCTGGTTGGCGAGCGTCATGGCGGCATCGCGCGCGGTCTGGCGCAGGATGACGGCGAACTCCTCGCCGCCATAACGCGCGGCGGTGTCGCGGCCCTTGACGTTCTCCGACAGGCAGTGGCCGACGAGGCGCAGCACCTGGTCGCCGGTCTGATGGCCCCAGGTGTCGTTGAACTGCTTGAACTTGTCGATGTCGCACATCACCAGCGACAGCGGCTCGCCATGGGCGCGCGCGCTTTCCATCGCCTGCAGCAATTCGGTGTCGAACGCCTTGCGGTTGGCGATTCCGGTGAGCGGATCGGTGAGGCTTTCCTTGCGGATGTCGTCGAGCTTGGATTTCAGCTCGCCGATCTCGGTGGAGGAATCCTGAAGCTTGGCCTCCAGTTCCTGGGTGCGCGATTCCATCGCCTGGGTCGCGCCGCGCAAGGTCTCGACCAGCTTGCGCAGGTCCTCCGGCGAATGCTCCGCACCCAATTCGCCGCTCGCCTCGGACAGGGCGCGGCCATAGGCGCTGGTGTCGCGCCCGGCGGCCTGCAAGGTGTCGATGGCGGTGTTCATCGCCTTCTGCACGCTGGCGCCCAGCGACGCCGTCGCGCGTTCCTCGCGCACCGCCGGGAAGAAGCGCTGGCGCAGATCGTCCAGCACCTCGGGCGTGAAGGGTTTGCGGCCCGCGATCATGTCGCCCATGATCTTGGACACCGCCGGATTTTCCCCAGCGGCATAGGCGTAGAAGAGCTGATAGTTCTCGGGCGAAGGCGCGACCTGGCGTTCCGCCATCACCGCCAACGCCGTCTTGGCGAGGGCTTGCGCGCGCTCATGCCGGTTCATTCCAAACCCCTTCGTCCACCGGAGCCGAGTGTGGGGCAGGGCCTCGTAATAAATGGTTAAACCCTGCTAGGGTGACGCCAGCGTCATTTGAAAGGACCGCCCATGAGCGCCGCCCCGCAAACCGACATGGAAGCCAATATGCGCCGCGTGCTGCAGGCGCAGAAGGCGGCCCATATCAAGGACGGTCCGCCCTCCGCGGAGAAGCGAATCCAGTGGCTCGACAAGGCCATCGGCCTCCTCGTCGGCCACAAGGACGCCATCGCCGACGCGCTGCGCGAGGATTTCGGCAGCCGCTCGGTCCATGCCAGCCTGCTCACCGACGTCTCCGGCTCCATCGGTCCGCTCAAGCACGCCAAAGCGCATCTCAAGACTTGGATGAAGCGCGAGAAGCGCAAGGTCGAGCCCGCGCTGCTGGGTCTGTTCGGCGCGAGGGCCTATGTCGAGTATCAGCCCAAGGGCACGGTGGGCGTCATCAGCCCATGGAATTTCCCGTTCAATCTCACCTTCACGCCGCTGGCCGGCATCTTCGCCGCCGGCAATCGCGTGATGATCAAGCCGAGCGAATTCACCCCGCGCTGCGCGGACCTGATGAACCGCATGTTCTCCTCGGTCTATGATGAGACCGAAGTCGCCGTGTTCACGGGCGGGCCGGATGTCGGCGGCGCCTTCGCGCGCCAGGCTTTCGACCATCTGCTCTTCACCGGCGCCACCTCCATCGCCTATCATGTGATGCGCGCGGCGGCCGAGAACCTCGTGCCGACGACCTTGGAGCTCGGCGGCAAATCGCCGGTGATCGTCGGCAACAGCGCCGACATGAAGCTCACCGCCAACCGCGTGATGATGGGCAAGACCTTGAACGCCGGCCAGATCTGCCTCGCGCCCGACTATGTGCTGGTGCCGAAAGACAAGGCGGGCGATTTTATCGCCGCCGCGACCAACGCGGTCAGCACCATGTTCCCGACCTTGAAGGACAATCCCGACTACACCTCGGTGATCAACCAGCGCCATTTCGACCGGCTGAACGGCTACATCGCCGATGCGCGCGCCAAGGGCGCGGAGATCGTCGAGATCAATCCAGCCAAGGAGAATTTCACCCAGCAGCCCTTCCACAAGATCCCACCGACCATCGTCCTCAATCCCACCGACGACATGAAGATCATGCAGGACGAGATCTTCGGGCCGCTCCTGCCGGTGAAGACCTATGACAGCGTCGAGGAGGCGATCGGCTATGTGAATGCACATGACCGCCCGCTCGGCCTCTATTATTTCGGCCGGGACAAAACGGAGCAGGAGCGCGTGCTGACGCGCACCACCTCCGGCGGCGTCTCCGTCAACGACGTGGTGATGCATGTGTCGATGGAAGACTTGCCGTTCGGCGGAGTCGGCCCCTCAGGCATGGGCGCCTATCACGGCGTCGACGGCTTCAAAACCTTCAGCCACGCCAAGGCCGTGTTCCAGCAGGCCAAAATGGACGTCACCGCGATGATGCGCCCGCCCTACGGCGAAAAGATCCAGAAGATGATGGACGGCGCGATCAAGAGGTAGAGTGCGCATCGAGCGCATAACCATTTTCGTCATCACCCGCGAATGCGGGTGACCCATTTTTCTTTCGCAGCGAAAATTGGGTGGCCCGGACACGCCGGGCCATGACGCATTTTTTGAACTACGCGTCCGCCGGCGTTGTCTTCTTGGTCGCTTTGGGCTTTTCCGCCGGCAGCTTGACCGGGCGCATCAGGAAGGCGGGGAGTTGGTGAGCGTCCGGCTTCTTGGGCTCGTCGGATTGCTGCGGCCTGGCCTGCTGCTGCTTCGGCTTGTGCTGCTGTTGGCCGCGGTCGCGATGATCGCGGCGGTTGCGCGGCTGATGCTGCCTGGGCGTCTGCTGCTGCGGAGCCGGCGCTTGGGCTGTGGGCTGTGGCGCCTGCGCGGCGACCGGCTGCTCGGCGGGAGCCGCCATGGCTTGCGCCGGGCTCGGCTCCATCGACGCGCGATGGCCGTGATCCTTGATCGGGCGGCCGTGATGGCCGCGCTCGCCGCCGCGTCCGCTTCTCTTGCCGTCACGGCGGTCTCCCCCGCGTCCGTGGCCGCGGCTCTCGCCCGGCGGACGCGCCTGGACGGCTTCGGCGAGGCCTTCCAGTGTGCGGCGGGGGAGGGTGTTGCCCGTCAGTTTCTCGATCGCCTCGACGCTCCGCGCGTCGCGGCCGCTCGCCAGCATATAGGCATGGCCGGAGCGTCCCGCGCGGCCGGTGCGGCCGACGCGATGGACGTAGTCGTCGGGATGGAACGGCACGTCGAAATTGAAGACATGGCTGACGGCGGGGATGTCGAGGCCGCGCGCGGCCACGTCGCTCGCCACCAGGATCGTCACCGCGCCGGAGCGGAACCCGTCTAGCGTCCGTGTACGGACGGACTGGTCGAGATCGCCGTGCAGCGGCGCGGCGTTGAAGCCGTGCTTCGACAGCGACTTGGCCACGACGTCGACGTCGCGCTTGCGGTTGCAGAACACGATGGCGTTGGTGATCTCGCCGGCCTCGCGGATGAGACGGCGAAGCGCCTCGCGCTTGGCCCAGTCGTTGCCGGGAATCTCGATGACTTCCTGGACGATGTTCGTGGCCGTCGTCGCCGGGCGCGAGACTTCGATGCGCACGGGGTTGTGCAGGAACTGCTCGGTGAGCTTCTTGATCTCCGGCGGCATGGTCGCGGAGTAGAACAGCGTCTGGCGCGTGAAGGGCAGCTTCTTGCAGATCTCCTCGACGTCCGGGATGAAGCCCATGTCGAGCATGCGGTCGGCCTCGTCGACGACGAGGATGTTGACCTGGCTGAGCATCAGCTTGCCGCGGCCGAAATGGTCGAGCAGGCGGCCCGGCGTGGCGATCAGCACGTCGACGCCGCGGTCGAGCTTGCGGTCCTGTTCGTCGAACGAGACGCCGCCGATGAGCAGCGCCATCGAAAGCTTGTTGTACTTGCCGTATTTCTCGAAGCTCTCGGCCACCTGTGCCGCGAGCTCGCGCGTCGGCTCCAGGATCAGCGAGCGCGGCATGCGCGCCTTGGCGCGGCCGCGGGCGAGAAGCTCGATCATCGGCAGGGTGAAGGAGGCGGTTTTGCCGGTGCCCGTCTGGGCGATGCCGATCAGGTCGCGCCGCTGCAGCACCACGGGAATGCCCTGCGCCTGGATCGGCGTGGGGATTGTGTAGCCGCTCTCGGTGACGGCTTTGAGGACCTGTTCCGAAAGGCCGAGGGAATCGAACCGCACGGCTTCAGAAAGGGCCGGACTAGCGGATGGGGTGGTAGGGGCCGCCTGGGCCTCCGGGGAAGCAATCTCTTCGGATAACACTTCCAGGCCGGCTTCCGCGCCGGCGGTCGTTTCACTGTTTATCATACGCTCCTAGGGGTGGGGCGCATGTTTCAGGCGCCCGTTCGCAGGCCCGAATGGCCGCGAATCCATGTGCACTGCAACATAAGGGGAAATCCCGAAAAGTCAATCCCGACAGGGGAACTCGGCTTTCTCCGGCTCAGCTATTCGGCATGGTGGGCGATGGCGTAGCTGCCCATCAGGAGCTGGGTCGCGCGCGTGCCGCCGTCCGACAGCGGCAGGACCAGGTCGCAATATGTAACGAACGTGCCGCCAGGGCGGGTCGTCGAGCCGTAGCCGATGGCCGGCTGGGTGGCGGCGCGCTCCAGCGTGTGGATCAACTCGGCCCAGACCGGCTTGTCGAGGTCGCGCAGCTCCAGCCGCATCGCCTCCTTCCCCAGCCGAAAGCGCATCGCCTGCCCGCAGAACGCGAACTCGTAGCGTTTGAGGCCGCCATAGGCCGCGATGTCGATGATGGCGAGATGGTCGTACCACGCCTCCATCGCCGATAGGCTGAGCGCGCGCCGCGGCGGCATGTCACGTTCGTTACGTCGGACGGTCCAGTGTGCGAGCAGCGACTGCAATTCGGGCGGGAGCACGTACGTCATTACAATATACCGCTTTGTATCGTTCGATACATTTTGCGGAGCATACTCCGTGGAGAAATACACGGCAAGCTGACCCCTTTCGGGCATGGACATACGTCAAGTGTTCGCCCGCAATCTGCGCCGCTTGCGCGACGAGAAAGACCTCTCGCAGGAGGAGCTCGCCTTCCGCGCCAAGATCGACCGCACCTATGTCAGCGCGCTGGAACGCGGCGTCTACTCCGCCACCATCACCATGGTCCAGAAGCTCGCGACGGTGCTGGAGGTCGAGCCCGCGAGCATGCTGGAGCCCGCTCCGCGCGCAGCCGGCGCCACGCAAGCCAGCCGCAAAGCCCACCCGCAATCTGCGCCGGCACGAAAAGCAAAGCGGAGCTAGGCGCTATCCCTGCGAAGCTGTCGCTCAGCATCCGGGCGATGGTGACGGCGGGATTGGCGAAAGACGTCGAGGCAGTGAACCAGTACGCCGCGGCGATGTAGAGGCCGACCATCAGCGCGACCTGTGATCTCTTCACGCCGTGGATCGTCATCATCAGGCCGAAGGTGGCGACGAATTCCGAGAAGATCTGCGCCGGCCCGTCGCGCAATTTGCCGGAGACCTCAAAGACGGGCAGGGCGAACATCAGATGCGCCGCCCAGACGCCCGCGATGGCCGCGGCGACCTGCACCGCCGCGTAGGCGACCCCCTCCGTAACGTTCGTTTCGCCGCGCAGGACCGAAACCAGTGTCACCACCGGGTTGAAATGCGCTCCCGAGACCGGCGTGAAGATCGAGATCAGCACGGTGAGCGCGGCGCCGGTCGCCAGTGTGTTTGCGAGCAAGGCGATGGCCGCGTTCCCACCGGCCAGCCGCTCGCCCATGATGCCCGAGCCGATCACGGCCATGAGCAGGAACGCGGTGCCGAGCGCTTCGGCGGCGAGGCGGCGCGTCATTCGCGGCCGATAGCGTCGAGGCGGTGCTTGAGCGACATGCGATCGAGTGTTTGCACCGGCAAGGCGGTGAAGAGTTCGATGCGCCGGGACAGTACATTGTAGACGTCGCGAAACGCGAAAGCGATCTCCTCCGGCGTGCCCTGGACCGCGGCGGGATCGGGAACGCCCCAATGCGCCGTCATCGGCTGGCCCGGCCAAACGGGGCAGACTTCGTTCGCCGCGTTGTCGCAAACCGTGAATACGAAATCCAGCGGCGGCCCGCCCGCGCATTCGTCCCAGCTCTTGGAGCGAAGGCCACGCGTGTCATGATCCAGACGCTTCAACAGCGCGAGCGCCTCGGGATGAACTTCGCCCTTCGGTATCGAGCCCGCCGACAAGGCGGCGAACTGCCCCTTGCCGATCCGGTTGAGGATCGCCTCGGCGAGAATGGACCGCGCCGAATTGCCGGTGCACAGGAACAAGACCTTGTAGGCCGCCTCGCTCATGTCCGGCGCCCCAAACGTTTCTTCGGCGCACGGCAATTCGCAGTCACGGTGGCCAGCGGCGCGCAAACCTCCGGCCGCCCGCCGCAGCAATCCTCAGTGAGGTAGACGAGCAATTCGCTCATCGCCTCGAAATCGGCGGCATAGATGATCGAGCGCCCGTCGCGCCGCGCCCGCGCAAGCTTGGCGTTGGACAGCATCAGCAATTGCGCCGAGAGCGTGTTGGCGGGGATGTCGAGCGCGCGGGCGATCTCGCCGGCGGCGAGGCCGTCCGGCCCCGCGTTCACGAGCAGGCGGAAGACCGCGAGCCGCGAGTCCTGAGCGAGGGCGGAGAGCCGCCTTATGGCGTCATCGGATTCCATATTTCCATGATTCCGGAAATATGGAATTGAGTCAATCCTCCGCCGCCAGCAGCGCGCCCGGCTCCGCGACCAGCGGAACGTTCGTTTCATCGCCCGCCGGGATGAACAGCGCGCAGGCGAGCGCGGCCAGCGACAGCACGGCCAGTGCCGCGAGCAGATAGAAGAACCTGTCGCCCGGATTGTAGAGGCGTGAGACGAGATAGACGCCGGCGGGATTGCCTATGGCGGCCAGCGCGTAGCGGATACCGAATATCAGTCCGCGCCGGCCCGGCGGGGTGAAGCGGGCGAGGAACATGGTCTCCAGCGGCGCGATCCATTCGAACAGGAAGACGGTGGCGACGGCGGCGGCGGCGAGCGCCCAGCCCGTGCTCAGCGCCACCAGCGGCAGCACGGCGGCGAGGAAGACGAAGCCGCCGGCATAGGCCAGGCGCGCATGGCCGGTGCCGGCGTAGCGTCCGCCGGCGAACTGGCCCACCGCGCCCAGAAGCTGGATCAACCCCGCTGTCATGCCGATGGCGAAGAGGCCGTAGCGGCCGATCATGGTGCCGATATCGATCATCTTGGGCAGCGCGATGCCGAAGGCGGAATAGATGACGAGCGTCGCCGTCATCGTCATGCCCAGCGCGGCGAAGGCGCGCGCGGTGTCGGCGCGGCTGGGCGGCGCATGCGGCGTGACGGCGTCCTCGGTCCGGTCGGCGATGCGCCCGTTCGCGTAGTAGAGATAGAACACCACGCCCAGCGCCACGGTAAGCGCGCCGGGAATGAGGAAGCCCGCGCGCCAGCCGATCGCCATGGTCAATCCGCCCGCCACCATCGGGCCGAGCGCCACGCCGATCGATCCGGCGATGCCTGTCGAGGCGATGGCGCGGTTGCGCACCTGCGCATGTTTCACCACCCAGGCGATGCCGACGGGATGATAGATCGAGCCCGCGAGCCCGAGCAGGGCCAACGCGCCTTCGAGCTGCAGCGTGTTCCGCGCGAGGCCGGCGAGTATCGCCGCCGCGCCCAGCGCGAGGAAGCACAGCACCAGCACGCGCGTCTCGCCCCAGCGGTCGCCGAGCCAGCCCGCCAGCGGCGCGCCGACGCCCAGCAGCATCGCGCCGGGCAGCCACAGGGCCGCGAGCAGGTTGTAGCTCTGGTGCCACTCGCGCCCGATGACCAGCACCAAGGTCGCATAGAGCGTGAGCAGCACATGGTTCATCCCATGCGCGGCGCTGGCGAAGAACAACACGGGTAGGGGCGCGCTGCGGCGCATGGCGGTGATCCAAGTTTGACCGATGCGGAGCGTAAGCGACCCGCGCTGCGTTCGCCACCGGCCGGGATGCATGGCTGAATTGCAGGCGCTTTTGCCATGGCCCGGCTTCCGCGCTAGCGTCGCGGCCGAGCAGGGGACGGTGGCATGGGTACTCAAACACTCCGGGATAGCGTTCGCGTTGCGCTGGTCGCGCTGGCGGCGGTGGCGATCTGGTTTCTCTCCAACTACGAGAGCCAGCCGCACAAGCAGAACTATGCCGCGAAATCTGCGACGGATTTCTCCGCCCTGCGCGCCGATGCGAGCCTGGGGCGAATCCTCGGTCCGGAAATCCCCGATCCTGTGTCCAGCGATGCCGCGGCCGCGGTGCGCGGGCGGATCCAGGCGGAGTTCGCGGCGATGGGCGTGCCCACGCACACCTACACCGCCTTCACTTGCAATGCCTGGCGCGGCTTCGGCTTCGTCGCCTGCGCGACCGTGACGGACATCATCGCGGAGGCTGTTCCAGGCCGGGGCAGGGCCATCGTGCTCTTGGCGCATTACGACTCCGTTCCCGCAGGCCCCGGCGCATCCGACGACAAGTCCGGCGTCGTCACGGTGCTGGAGACGGTGCGTGCGCTAAGGGCGCGTGGCGCATCGAGCACCCATCCGGTGATCGCGGTGATCACCGACGGCGAGGAAGCGGGACTTCTTGGCGCCAATGCCTTCCTGCAGAACACGGCGCTGAAGGACCGCGTCGGCGTTGTGATCAACGTCGAGGCGCGCGGCACGCGCGGCGCCAGCCTTCTGTTCCAGACCAGCCCCGGCGACGACAGGCTGATCGACCTCTATGCCCACAACGCGAAGGTGATGGCGACAAGTTCGCTCTATGCCGAGATCTACAAATTCCTGCCCAACGACACCGACCTCACGCTGTTCATCCGCGCCGGCATCCCGTCCTACAATTTCGCCTTCGCCGACAACGTCAAATATTATCACTCGCCCTTCGACCTGCGGCGGAACCTGAGCCGCGCGACCTTGCAGATGCACGGCGACAACATGCTGAGCGTCGCCAGCGCGCTGGAGAAGACCGACTACGCCGCGCTCAAAGGCGGCAACGATGTCTATCTGAGCGTGCTCGGCCTGGTCCTGCCGCGCCTGCCGGAATCGTTCGCGTTGCCCTTCGCGCTGCTGGTGTTCGCGGGGCTGGGGGCCGCGTCGTGGCTTGCGCGCGGCGCGAGCTTCTCCCGGCGCGCCACGCTGGGCGCCGCTTTCATGCCGCTGGCGCTGATCCTGGGCTGCGTGGTCGTGGGGTTCATCGCCGCTTTCATCGCCAAGACGATCTCCGGCCATCCCGATCCGTCCTATGCCTATCCGCTGGCGATGCGATTGGCGCTCGGCTTCGGCGTATTCGCGGTGACGCTGCTGGTCTCGCGCATGACGGCGGCGCGGGGCGCCGTGGCGTCGGCGTGGCTGTGGATGGCGGGGCTGGGCGTGGTGACCGCGATCTTCCTGCCCGGCATCAGTCCTTATTTCACCTTCCCAAGCTTCATCGCCGCGATCCTGCTTCTGGCGACGGCGCGTAGCGGATGGGACAGCATGATCGGCCGCATCGCGGTCGCGGCGAGCGCTCTGTGCGCGCTGGTCGTCTGGGTAGCGCTCGTCTGTTCGGGCGAGACGCTGATGGGCTTGAGCCTGCATGAGCTGTTCACGGTGCCGGCGGCGTTCGGATTGATGACGGTGGCGCCGTTGCTGGCCGGGCGAGGCCGGGGCGGTCTCGTCACCGCGTCGTTCGCGGTCGTCGCCCTGTGCTGCGCGATCGTGCAAGGGATCGCGCCGTCTTATAGCGCTGAGACGCCGCAGCGCATCAACATCCTCTATTTCGAGAACGGCGCGGCACCCGCGCGCTGGATCGCCGACACAGCGTGGAAGGCGGTCGGCACCGAGCCGATCCCGGACTCCCTGACCCGCGCCGGTGCGTTGAAGCTCCAGGCCGATGCCTATCGCGGCCTCAACCTCGGCTCCGCCTATGTGGGCGATGCCGGCGCGCCGCGCTTCCCGTTGCCCACTTCTTCCATCGTGAGTGACAGCAAGCAGGGCGGCCATCGCGTGGTGACCTTGGCGCTGAAGGGCTCGGCCGAGACGCGCGTGATGATGCTGCGCATCCCGAAGGAAGCGAAGCTCATCGCCATCGATTTCCGCGGGCAGCATATGGTGACGCCGCCGGGATGGAGCGAGGGGACACGGCTTCTCTGCGTCAGCCGCGATTGCCGCGACCTGCGGGTGACCTTGACCTTGGGCAACACCGGCGCGCTCGCCTTCACTTTCGGTGAGGAACGCTACGGGCTTCCCGCCTTCGGCGCGGCGCTGAAAGCGGCAAGGCCGAACACGGCGATGCCGTCGCAAAGCGGCGACGGCGTCATCCTGGCGGATACGCTGAAGCTGCCTTAGATATCCACGTCCCGCGCGGCGAATTGCGCGTTTTCTTGGATGAATTGGAAGCGCAGTTCCGGCTTCTTGCCCATCAGGCGCTCGACCATGGCGCCGGTCCGCTTCTCGTCGTCCTGCGCGATCTCGACGCGGATGAGGGTCCGCGAGCCCGGCTTCATCGTCGTTTCCTTGAGCTGCGCGGGCAGCATCTCGCCCAGGCCCTTGAAGCGGGAGGTCTCGACCTTCGCGTTGGCCTTGAACTCGGTCTTCAGGAGCTGCTCGCGGTGTGCGTCGTCACGCGCATAGATCGTCTTGTTGCCTTGCGCGAGGCGGTAGAGCGGCGGCGCGGCAAGGAAGAGATGCGCATTCTCGATCAAGCCGCGCATCTCGCGATAGAAATAGGTCAGCAGCAGCGAGGCGATATGCGCGCCGTCGACATCGGCGTCGGTCATGATGATGACGCGGTCGTAGCGCAGGTCGCTCTCGCTGTATTTCGCGCCGGTGCCGCAGCCCAGCGCCTGCACGAGGTTGGACAGTTCCTGGTTCTGCTCCAGCTTGCCGGCCGCTGCGCTGGCGACGTTCAGGATCTTGCCGCGCAGGGGCAGCACGGCTTGCAGGTTGCGGTCGCGGGCCTGCTTGGCGGAGCCGCCGGCGCTGTCGCCCTCGACCAGAAAAATCTCGGTGCCGCTGGACGCGCCGCTGGTGCAATCGGCCAGCTTGCCGGGCAGGCGGAGCTTGCGCGTGGCGGATTTGCGCGCGGTCTCCTTCTCCTGGCGCTTCTTGAGCCGGTCCTCGGCCTGCTCGATGACGAATTCGAGCAGCTTGTCGGCTTCCTGCGGATGCTCGGCCAGCCAATGATCGAAATGATCCTTGACCACGTTCTCGACCAGCCGCTGCGCGTCGGGCGAGGACAGCTTGTCCTTGGTCTGGCCCTGGAATTCCGGATCGCGGATGAAGACGGAGAGCACCGCGCATGCGCCGGCCATCACGTCGTCCGTCGTCACCAGCGCGGTCTTGCGGTTACCCTCGCCATAGGAGCGCAAGCCCTTGGTCAGCGCGTTGCGCAGGCCCTGCTCATGCGTACCGCCTTGGGCCGTCGGGATCGTGTTGCAATAGGAATGGACGAAGGGATCGATCTGCGGCGTCCACACCACCGACCATTCGACGGCGCTTTTGCTGTCGCGGTTCTCGGTGCGGCCGGAGAAGGTGCGTTGCGTGACGGTCCGATGGTTGCCGATCTCGCTTGCCAGGAAGTCCTGCAACCCACCGGGGAATTTCAGGATCTCCTCGGCCGGCGTCTCGCCCTTGACCAGCGATGGATCGGCCTTCCAGCGGATTTCGACGCCGCGATAGAGATAGGCTTTCGACTTCGCCATGCGATAGAGCATCGCAGCGGAGAAATGCGTGTCGGCGCCGAAGATTTGCGGATCGGGATGGAACGTCACGATCGTGCCGCGGCGGTTGACCGCGCCGGCGGATTTGAGCTTGCCGACGGGCTTGCCGCGCTCGAAGCGCATCTTGTGGGCCTGGCGGTCGCGGTCGACCTCGACCTCCATCCAGTCCGACAGCGCGTTGACGACCGACGAGCCGACGCCGTGCAAGCCGCCCGAGGTGTCGTAGACCTTGCCGCCGAACTTTCCGCCCGAATGCAGCGTGGTCATGATCACTTCCAGCGCCGATTTGTTCTTGAACTTGGGATGCGGATCGATCGGGATGCCGCGGCCGTTGTCGCGGATGGTGAGCACGTCGCCCGGCTCGAGCTCGATCTCGATGCGGCTGGCGTGGCCGGCGACGGCTTCGTCCATCGCATTGTCGAGAATCTCGGCCGCGAGATGGTGCAGCGCATGGATATCCGTGCCGCCGATATACATGCCTGGGCGGCGGCGCACGGGCTCCAGCCCCTCAAGGACCTCGATGTCCTTGGCGGTGTAGCCCTTGCTGGAACTCGGAGCATTCTCGAAGAGATCGGGATCCTTGGCCATGTCGCCGCTGATGATTCGTGGTTACGCGGAGTTTAACGAGGCGCACCTGTTACGCCATATCCACGCGCGGCGACCATTTCTTAATTGCCGCAGGCTATGTTTAAGGAAATTCAGGAGCAGGCAAGCTATGCAGGCGCGCGCGATGCCGCAACAGCCCGTCGAGGAAGCGCGCATGACGCGCGCCCGCGTCGAGCTCACCATCGCGACGCTCCCCATCGCCGTCTGGGTGAATCCGACCTGGGCCGCGCTGACGGCCCTGCCTTTCACCGGCCTGTTCCCGATCTTCGGCGAGGTCGCATGGTGGCGCATCGCGCTGCTCTTGTCGCTGCACGCCGTCAACAGCGTTGTGGCGGTCTATATCCATCGCGCGGTCAGGCGCGACGGCGGGCGCGATCCGCAATTGTGGTTGAGCCGCCTCGTCGGCTTCCAGATGCTGATCGGCACGAGCTGGGGGCTCTCGCCGTGGCTCCTGTGGGTCGACGGCAACGACGTGAACCACGTCATGATCGCCATGAGCCTGGTGGCGCTGCTTTGGGCCTATGCCTTCAGCCGCGCGATGCATCCCGGCGTCTACCTCGCGGGCGTGGTGCCGACCCTGGTGCTGGCGCTGGTGCGGCTGGGCTTCGACGAAGGCGCCTCCGCGCTGCCGGTGGCGCTGTTCCTCTGTGTAACGTTCGTTTTCGCGTTCCTGTTCGCGGGCCGCGCGCGGCGCTATTTCGAGACCATGCTGCGCACCCGTTTCGCCAACGACGATCTCGCCATCGAACTGCGCGCGACCCGCGACGAGGCTTTGCGCAAGCGCTTCGAGGCGGAGTCCGCCAACGCGTCCAAGACCACGTTCCTGGCCAATATGAGCCACGAGCTGCGCACGCCGCTCAACGCCATTCTGGGTTTCTCCGAGATCATCGCGCAGGAGACGCTGGGACCCATCGGCACCGCGCGCTACCGCGAATACGCCACCGATATCAATTCCTCGGGCACGCATCTGCTCAGCCTGATCAACGACATCCTCGACGTCGCCAAGATCGAATCCGGCAAGATGGACATCGAGCCGCGCCTCGTCGATCCCAAGACTGTGATCGAGCGCGCGCTGACCGTGCTTGCCGCGCGGGCCAAGGACAAGCGCCAGCATGTCATGGTGCAGGTCGAGTCGGGATCGCTGTATGCCGACGAGCGGGCGCTGAAGCAGATCGTGATCAATCTTGCGGCCAACGCGGTGAAGTTCACCCATGAGGGCGGCAGCATCACCGTCTCCGGCGGGCCGATGGCGGATGGCGGCTACGAGATCTGCATCGAGGATGACGGGCCGGGCATTTCGCCCGAAGCGCTCGACCGCGTTTTCCTGCCGTTCAACCAGGTCGACAACCGTTACAGCCGCCAGAGCGGCGGAACCGGGCTGGGCCTCTCGCTGGTGCGCGGTCTCGTGGAACTCCATGGCGGCCGGGCCTGGATCGAAAGCGACGTCGGCACGGGCGTGCGCGCCTATGTTTACTTCCCGGTAGGGAATGCCGCGCTGGTTCGCGACACGATGCGTCTCAGCGCCTGATTTTCGGACATTTTCCGCGATCCGGTTCCCGCTTCCCGCGTGTGGGCGCTAGGGAATTTTTTAACGATACCCAGAGTAGCATTTTCCTTGAGCCAAGCTTTCGGCTCGGGGGAATAAGAGGAATTGCCGTGGGTTATGGCCAGCGGCTGCGGGTTCAGAAAAACGCCGACGTACGCGTTCTGAAATCGCAGCTCGACCTCATCGCGGAAGTCGTCCGCTCGGCGCGCTTCACCGCGCCGCTCTGGGCGCTCGGCATGGCGTGGGGCGCATCGGGCGGCCGTCTCGGCAACCGCTCCTTCGAATCCGTGCTCGCGCTTCCCATCATCGTCGGGCTGATCGCATTCGCCGCCTCGCGCTTCGTGCAGTATTATCAGAACGAGGCGAGCGGGCGCGCGACCTTCGAGCAGATGGAGCGCTGGTTCCCGCGCTTCGTCATCATGCAGGTCGTGATCTCCGCCGCCTGGGGCCTGATCCCTTGGCTGTTGTGGGACGCCGGCAACGTCTCGAACCATCTGTTCCTGTCGTGCTGCCTGCTGGTCGTGTTCTCGGGCCTCGTCGTCAGCCGCGCCAATCACATGGACATGCTGCTCTCCGGCCTCGTACCGGTGACGGTATTGGCGTCGCTGCGCTTCCTCGCCGGCTGGTCGTGGCTCGACGCCAGCATCGCGTTGCTCTTGCCGCTGTTCTCGCTGCAGCTCTTCTTCGACGCCCGCCGGCTCACCCATCGCCTCGACGAGGATTCGCGCCTGCGCTTCGAGGTCGAAGACCTCGCGCGCGAGTTGGAGGAGGCCCGCGACGAGGCGCTGCGCAAGCGTTTCGAGGCCGAGACCGCGAATGCCTCCAAGACCGCGTTCCTCGCCAATATGAGCCACGAGCTGCGCACGCCTCTCAACGCCATCCTCGGATTCTCCGAGATCATCGCCAAGGAATGTTTCGGCCCGGCGGGTTCGCCGCGCTACAAGGAATATGCCGGCGACATCCATTCCTCAGGCGCGCATCTGCTCAGCCTGATCAACGATCTGCTCGACGTCGCCAAGATCGAGGCGGGCCGCATGGAGATCGAGCCGGAAGAGCTCGACGTGCGCAAGACCTTCGACACCGCGCTCAAGATCATCGGCGCCAAGGCGCGCGAGCGCCGCCAGGAGCTCGTGATCGAGATCGACGCGGGCGCTCCCGCGCTCTATGCCGACGAGCGCTCGCTCAAGCAGATGCTCATCAACCTCGTCTCCAACGCGGTGAAGTTCACGCCCGAAGGCGGGCGCATCACGGTGGTGGCGAGCCGCGCCCGCGACGGCGGCTTCCAGGTGATGGTCGAGGACAACGGCCCCGGCATTCCGCGCGACAAGATCGACAAGATCTTCAAGCCCTTCAGCCAGGTCGACAACCGTTACGACCGCCAAGGCGGCGGCACCGGCCTTGGCCTCGCGCTCGTCCGCGGCCTTTGCGAACTCCATGGCGGCCGCGCCTGGATCGAAAGCGAATTCGGCAAAGGCTGCCGCGCCTATGTCGTGCTGCCGGTCCGCACGGGCGCGGCCGAGACGGCCGCCGCGGCTTAGCCCGGCGCGATATCCGTGAACAATTTGCTCGGATGCAGGCGCAGGAACGCCGAGACCAACGCCTGCTTGTCGCCTGGGACCGGCTTGGCGAGCGAGACCCAATCCCCCGCATCGGCGGCGGTGACGCCGGTGGCGGAGGCAAGCACGGTGGCGTCGAGGTTCTCCGCCGTCAGCGCGGCGGCAAGGCCCACGGCCCAGCGGTCGGGCGGGCCGCCCGCCGCGATCTTGAACGTATTCTCACCCACTTCGCGCATCCACGCCGTCACGCGGTCCGACAGGTAACCTCCCGTGATCCCCAGGAACGAGATGAGATAGGGGCTCATATCCGCCTGCGAGCCGGAACTGTTCTGCGACAGCGCGAGCATGCCGGCGGCGGCGAAGAAGAACAGCGCGAAAGCGACGCCCGCGCCCAGTCCGATGCGGAAGAGGATGTCCCAGAAGCCGCGCTTGGCGGGGTCTTTCAGATAGTCCTGGCTGATCGCGATCAGGCTTCCCAATATGCCCATGAAGATCGCCAGGATCAGCACCAGCATCATCTTGGGGAACAGCACGATGTTGTACGCCCAATCGCCGACCAGCGATTTGAACGAATAGAAATCCTCGCACAGGTTCCAATAGGCGTCGTCGTGCAGCGGGTATTTGGGATCGGTGATCTCGGCGTAATAGCCGTTTTCCTGCGAATCGAGCGCCGCGATCTGCGCGTTGAACGACTGGATCCGGCTCTGCGCCGCGTCGTAGCTCGCGCGCGCATCGATGTAAGGCTGCATCCGCTTGAAGGTCTGCGCCTTGAATTCCTCAAGCTGGGATTTCAACTCGCCATTGGATGTAGTGGCGATGGCCGCATAGGCCAAATCGTATTTGGAGAAATAGGTCGCCAACTCGTCCGGGAACGACAGCACGTTCGGGGGAGCCTTGGACATCTGCTCCGGCGGCGCGGGCTGGGTGCTCGGCGGCGCAGTTTCACTGCCGCTGGCAGGTGCGGGTTGTGGCGCGGCCGCCTGTCTGGATTGCGCCAGGAAAGGCTGGCTCTGCAGCGGCCAATGGACATAGCGCGAATTGTTCTGGTTGATGAAGGCGCGCACGCCATCGGACGCCGTCGTCATCTGGGCGAGGGCGCCTTGCGCCGTCACGCTCTCGTCGAACAATTTCCGTTGCGTCGCCGTCTGCTTGTCTTCGGCGCTGTTGGCGATGGCGTAATAACGCTCGATCTCCGCCACATATTGGCGGATCGAGCCGATAGTCGGTTTGAACTGGGCAATGTCGGGCGCGGCGATCGAGCTTTGCAATTGCTCCGCCGTGATGACGAAAAGCAGCACCGCCCCGGTGGCCGTGAAGGCCAGGATCAGGAACAGTCCGATCAGGACGCGGCCGATCGTGCCGCCGTTGAAGACGAAACCCGCCATGGATGGCCCCCAGCCCAAGTCCACGCCGGTATCTAGCATGACTGCGCGGGAATTCGCGCGCGGAATCTCAGTATAGACGTTTCCCGCTTCTGGCGGAGGTGGCGCGAGGGACGGTCAATCCCGCGCGAGGATGGGGGTGGCTCAAGGAGACAACTTTGAGTGTTGTTCTTGCCCCTTCCGCTCCGCCGGGCTTGTGACCCGGCGATCCACCTCCCCCAGAAGCGGGAAGTCGCGGAATGGACGTTTGCGCGCGCGGCGCGTGACGGCGGGGCGCGCGCCGCTCCTAGTGCCAACGGACCGCATTCACACAGACGCCCGCCCGGGCGTCGTTTTCCGTGAAGATCGCATCGAAATTCCAGCTCTCAGCCCTGGGCGAATGCGCCTGGGAGGAGACGCTGCACGACATCGCCGCGGCGTTCCACGCCAAAGGCGCCGCGCTCGCCGTGTTCGATCCCGTGTCGGGCATCGCGGCGCTGCGCGTGCACGGCGCGGTCTCGTCGGAGATCGGCGCCTTCGCCGAACTGGGCGCGGGACAGGTCCATGCCAGCCGCCATGTGCTCGGCATGCGGCTGAGCGAGGCCGCGCTCGTCTGCTTCCTGGATGCAGCGGCGGAGGAGGACGCCGCCGCCGCGTTCGAAATGCTCGTGCCCAGCGTCGAGCAGGCGCTGGCGCTGGGCGCGCTGGTCGAGCGCGAAGCGGTGACGCAGGCCGCGCTGCTGGAGGCGCTGGCGCGCAAGGCGGACGGCATCGTGCTGCTCGACAATGCGGGCCGGCCGAGCTTTCTGAACGAAGCCGCGTCGGCGATCCTGGCGCGCGGCGACGGGTTGTGCGAACGCGACGGGCAGCTCTGCACGACACGATTGCCGGAGACGCGGCGGCTGCACCGCATCATCGCCGAACGCGGCAATGACCGCATGCTCGTCAGCCGCCGCGGCAATGCCAGGCCCTATGTGCTGCATTGCCTGCCGGTGCCCATGGTGGAGCGCTTCCTCACCGTGCGCACCATCGCGCGCGTGCTGCACATCCACGATCTCGACGGCAAGGGCGCGTCGCCCGAAGCCCTCACCGCGATCTTCGGCCTGACGGATCGCGAAGCCGCGCTCGCCGCCGCTTTATCGCGGCGTGGTCAGCTAGGGCAAGCGGCGTCGGATGCGCGCATGGCCTACAACACCGCGCGCAACCACCTGCAAAGCATCTTCCGCAAGACGGGGACGACTAGTCAAGTCGAGGTGGCGCAATTGCTGGCACGGTTGCCTTAGTAAGAGCAAATGGCTTGCGCAGAGGCGGCTCGTTCGTCAATCGTGGAAAACCGAGCTTCCATTGAACTGGAAGCTGGGAACCGCGGTTATTTGCCAGGGCTGGTCGGGATCGGCACCGGTGCTTTCCAGAACCAGCGTCAGGGTCGCGATCTTCGTCATAGCGTTGCTATGCCCGTAGTCGACATACTGCAGGATATCGACGACGAAAGTCGCTTTGTGAGGTGTGTCGAACAGCAACGCTTGCGGCGCGTACTGCACACGCCGTCCGCCGGAGAACCAGTTGAACGGACCGAGTGCGTGCACAACCGCGTCGATGCGCTCGGCCGCCGCGGCGGCTTGCGGCGCGACCAAGTTCCAGTGGCCCGAGTCATAGGTGTTCGCCTCGTTGTTCGCCCGCTTAGCTTCGATGCGGCCGGGGAACATGGTGGTGAAGATCGGCCAACCTCCTGGACCATACCAGTATTTTATCGCGCGCCAGTCCGGCGAGTCGGTCTGTGCCAGCGCGCCGAGATAGACATCGAGACAACCGAATCGACTGTTATCGACCAAGATTACGCGCGACATTGCGCTCTTCAGCGCTGCTGCCCCGTCAGCGTTGTGCATGAAGCCAAGCGTGCGTGCTAGGCCAAGCGCGATTGGCGTGCAGCCGTTCTGCGTCGCGTCACCGGAGGTGCCCATGTTATGCAAGGTTGTGGCGGCCAGTTGCCCCATGCGCTGATCGTCATGCGCGATGAGCGCGTCGAAAGAGGCGAAACCGGCCGTGGCCGGCGCTTGATTGGCGACAGCTTGCTGCGCGATGCCGTAAATAGGGTCGGCCACATCATTCCAGCCGAGCGCGGTGAGCTGCGTGACGTCGTTCTTCGCCTCGGCATCGTTCTGCGCGCGAACCAGCGCGACCAGCAATCCGTCGCGAAGTACGGGTTTGGCTGGCGCGTAGGCCTCCGTTGTCCATAGTCGTTCGGCGGCGTGGACACGCAACGTGGCATCGCCGCCATCGAGGAGCGCAATGAGTTTCTGCCGCGCCCGCGATGGATTCTGGGCGCGGAGCAATTGCTCGGCCTGGTCGGACGTTTGGATGTTGCCCATCGCTGCCTCCAAGCCATCGGATGCATCCGGCGAAGGATGCTTCTGTATGACCGTAAGTGCGGCGGAATCCCAAGATGTGTCCGCGCCTTCCAGTATCTTGTTGAGCGCGTCGTAGCATTCCTTCCTGCCAGTGGTGACGCCACTGTCGCCGGAGTCGATAATCGCAGCTTCGTTCAGAACCAAGAGGGCCTGCTCGATCGTGCCGGGGTTCAATGTGTTATTGCCACTCGCACCGCGCAAAAGATAAAGGTGCGCGAGCATGACTCGATCCGGAACGTCCTGAGGATCGTTTGCGATTGAGCTTTCAAGCTCGGACTCCGCCCGGTCATATTCGCCGAGCTTTATCCAGTCCTCCGCCTTGGAATTTCCGCTCTTGCCGCAAGCTCCGACAATGAGAAGAAGGCTGAGCGCGGCCAACATCGCGCACGCGCGGCTATACACCATGCAGGCCCCCGGAAAACCCCGGTGCCACTATAGCTATGCACGCATAGAGTGCAAATCGGGGGCCGCGCCGCGACCCCCGATTGGCTCACACCGAATAGTACATCTTGAACTCCACCGGGTGCGGGGTGTGTTCGAAGGTGTAGACCTCCTGCATCTTCAGCTCGATATAGCTGTCGATGAAGTCGTCGCTGAACACGTTGCCTTTCTTGAGGAAGCCGCGGTCCCGGTCGAGGCTGTCGAGCGCTTCGCGAAGGCTGCCGCAGACCTGCGGGATCTCCTTCAGCTCTTCCGGCGGCAACGCATAGAGGTCCTTGTCCATCGGGTCGCCGGGATGGATCTTGTTCTCGATGCCGTCGAGGCCCGCCATCAGCATGGCGGCAAAGGCGAGGTAGGGATTCGCGCCCGGATCGGGGAAGCGCACTTCAACGCGCTTGCCTTTGGGCGAGGCGCTAAACGGGATGCGGCACGAAGCCGAACGGTTGCGCGACGAATAGGCGAGCAGCACCGGCGCCTCGAAGCCGGGGATCAGCCGTTTGTAGGAATTGGTCAGCGGGTTCGTCAGCGCGTTCAGCGCCTTGGCGTGTTTGATGATGCCGCCGATATAATAGAGGCAGGTGTCCGACAGATCGGCATAGCCCGAGCCGGCGAAAAGCGGCTTGCCCGATTTCCAGATCGACTGGTGCACATGCATGCCCGAACCGTTATCGCCATAGACGGGCTTGGGCATGAACGTGGCGGTCTTGCCGTAAGCCGCCGCGACCTGGTGCACGACATATTTGTAGACCTGCATCGCGTCGCCGGTCTTGGTCAGCGTGTTGAACTTTATGCCGAGCTCGTGCTGCGAACTCGCCACTTCGTGGTGATGCTTCTCCGGGTTGATGCCGAGCTCGCCCATGATCGCGAGCATCTCGCCGCGCATGTCCTGCAGCGAGTCCACGGGCGGGACGGGGAAGTAGCCGCCCTTGACCGGCGGGCGATGGCCCTGGTTGCCGCTCTCATATTCGCGGCCGGTGTTGTAGGGGCCTTCGACGGAGTCGAGATAGTAGAAGCCCTTGTTCATCTCCTGGCCGAAGCGCACGTCGTCGAATACGAAGAACTCCGCTTCCGGGCCGAAATAGACCGTATCGCCGACGCCCGAGGATTCCGCGTATTTCTCCGCCGCCTTGGCGATGGAGCGCGGGCAGCGGCCGTAGCGCTGGCCGGTGGTCGGCTCGATCACGTCGCAGACGATCGACATCGTGGTCTGGGCGAAGAACGGATCGATCAGCGCGGTGGTGCAATCGGGCAGCAGCGTCATGTCGCTTTCGTTGATCGCCTTCCAGCCGGCGATGGACGAGCCGTCGAACATCGTGCCTTCGGTGAGCATCTCCTCGTCGACCAGCGACAAGTCGAAGGTCACGTGCTGCCACTTGCCGCGCGGATCGGTGAAGCGAAGATCGACGAACTTCACTTCCTTGTCCTTGATGAGCTTGAGCACGGAATGGGCGTCTTTGGTCTCGGCCATGGTCTTTCCCTTCATGATCCCCAGGAATTATTGAGCGGTTGATGCGTTCAGATGGCGTCCGCGCCGGACTCGCCGGTGCGGATGCGGATGGCGCCCACGACGTCGAGCACGAAGATCTTGCCGTCGCCGATACGGCCCGTGCGCGCGGCCTTCTGGATGGCCTCGATCGCCGCCTCCAGCCGCTCGTCGGGCACGACGATCTCGATCTTCACCTTGGGCAGGAAGTCGACGACATATTCCGCGCCGCGATAGAGCTCGGTATGGCCCTTCTGCCGGCCGAAGCCCTTAGCCTCGGTCACGGTGATGCCTTGGATGCCGACGTCCTGCAGCGCTTCTTTGACTTCATCCAGCTTGAACGGCTTGATGATGGCTTCGATCTTCTTCATGCGAGCAAACTCCCGCGGCCGCGAAAGGCGGCCACCCGACCTACGCCCGATAGCATGGGTCGTGCCACCGCTTCCGGAACTATCCACAAGCAATTCCAGTGGGTTAGTGGGAGTTTGCGGACGCCCGCTGAGTCGTGCTGCCTAAAATTTCATCACGTCGCCCGGTCGTTAGGCAGGTGGGCGTCGAGCCAGCGCCGCAGCGGCTCGAGGCCGTGCGGCGTCACGCGATAGACCTGCCGCCGGCCTTCCGGGCGGCTGTCGACCAGCCCCGCCTCGCGCAGCAGGCCCAGATGCTGGACCACTGCCGGACGCGTGACCGGCAGAGACTTGGCGAGTTCGCCGGCGCTCATCGGCCGGCGCGCCAGCCGCTGGAAGATCGCCAAGCGGACCGGATGCCCGAAGAGCTGGAATAGCTTCAGGCTCGCGCGCCAGGGTGCGGAATGGGGTTTGGGCATGAGCGCCTCGTGTGTCAGGCCAGCCTAACACATTTGGCGGAGTGCTCGCCGCCGGTGTTCAATACACGGACGCAAACGGAGGCGGCGATGATCAATGGCGCGCATGTCATTATTTATTCGAAGGATGCGGAGGCGGATAAGGCGTTCCTCAAGAACGTGCTGAAATTCGATCATGTCGACGTCGGTCATGGCTGGCTGATCTTCGCGCTGCCGAAAGCCGAAGCCGCGGTGCATCCTTCCGACGAGAATGACATGCACGAGCTTTATCTGATGACCGGCGATCTGGACGCCGAGATGGCCGCGCTCAAGAAGTCCGGCGTCGCCTGCGAGCCGCCCACCATGCAGGGCTGGGGCAGGTTGACCCGCCTGAAACTGCCCGGCGGCGGCACGCTTGGCCTCTACCAGCCCCGTCATGCGCGGCCTACCTAGCCGCTCTGTGTGCGGCGCAACATGTTGAATCCGGGGTAACCAAACCCCACATCTTGGCGTGAAGGAACCAGGCCGGAATTTTGGGGCTGGGTGCTCACATGTCAGATTCGGTTTCGAATTCCGCCACGTTCGTTTTGGTCTTCCTGCTCGCGGTCGTGTTGCTGATAGCCGGCAGGCGAATCCTCAAAGCCGCGATGCGGCCCATCCGGCGACTCCTCGCGCTCCTGATCCGTGCCTTGCGGCGCATCCTGCGCGTCTTCGGCCGCGGCGCGGCGCGAGGATCGTCGCAGCGCGCGCGGCTGGGCGTGGCGCCACTGACGGCGCTGCTGCATGTGCTGGAATTGAACTCCTCCGCGCGCATTGGGCTCGGCGCGGTGCCGAAGGCGCTGGAAGAGAAGGTGCATCGCGAGGGCGCGTTCTTCCGCGCCGTCAATGCCGACCGCGCGGTAGAAGAGGTGAGCGACTCGCTCACGCAGGAGGACGCGGCGCGCAACGTGCAGCTCTCCGACCAGTATTACGCCGGCATCATGAACTATGACGTGTCGCCCAGCATCCTCTATGAGGAGTCCGAGGAAGAGCTGCTGATCAACATCTTCAAGGACTCCGATCTCGCCTTCTTCTACGTGCTTCGTCGCATCAAGAAGAACGTCGGGCGCAACATCATCCATATCGTCACCATGCTCACCGGCATGATGCTGGTGTTCCCCTTCGTCGCGTCGCTGGCGATCTTCTTCTGGAAGGACGACCGCGGTTGGACAGGCATGAACGCGACTTTCTACGCCGTGCTCTGCGTCTCGTTCTTCCTGGTGATGGTGCTGTTCCGCTGGGCCTATTCCAATTCGACCATCAAGAACGGCCTGCACTTCAACTATTTCGTCTCGACCTATTTCTCGCGGCTGGCGAACCAGTACAAATCCGCGGCGGCCGAATTCGCCAATGTCCTCAACGACCGAACGCTCGCGCTCGACACGGTGGAGGCGGAATCCAATATGTGGTTCCTGAACCTGCAATGGCTCGCCGCGCGGCAATGGTTCCTGGAGCTCTACGTCCGCAACATCATGTTCCAGATCGGCCGCAACATGTGGTGGTACACGCTCGTGATCCTGGCCGGCGCCTTGGGCCTGCTCTGGTTCATGGTCTTCGGCCTCGGTGCGGTCCTGCAAATGCTGCCGCTCCACCTTGGCGACGGGATCCAGCCACGTGTCTATTGGGGCTATGAGACGATCATGCCGGCCGCTGTGCTCCTCATCGTCTATCTCGCCTCGCTGGGCGGGTTGCTCGCGCGCTTCTGGCGCCAGCTCGGCTCGGCCGGGTGGCTCGACTTCCGCCGCATGGACATCAAGGAAGTCGTCGAGAAGACGGTGGGCGCGCTCGTCCGCGAAGTCGTGGACAAGCGCCGCAACCCCTCCGGCTGGGGCCCTTCCGCGCCGCGATAAGTGCCGAGTGTGATCGTTTGAATTAAAAAGGGTGTCATGGCCCGCGAATGCGGGCCACCCAGGTGACACCTGCCAATCCAGCCGAAGAAAAAGCTCGGAGCGAATGCGCTTTCACTGTGCTGACCCAACAGGGTGGCCCGCATTCGCGGGCCATGACACCGAGTTTGATCGAGCTGACTTGAAAGCAACTGGCGCTAATTCAGCTCCAGCCCCTTCAGCGAGCCTTCCGCGCGCCATTCCTCGAGGAGCTTGATGAAGGCGATGGAGCCCGCGCCATAGGGGCCGTTGCGGGCTGCGGCGACCGACGGCTTGCCTTCGTTGTTGTAATAGCCGGGCGTGCATTCCTCGAGGAATTGCTGGCGCATCATCGCGACCTTGATGATCGTCTGCACCCAGTCCTGCTCCGCCGTCTCGGCCGCTTCGAGCGTGCGCACCTGGCTGTCGGCGCAATGCTTGACGACATAGGCGATGTGCCGGCTCTGCGCATTCAGCATATGCGGGAAGTTCGCCGTGAATCCGGACTGCGAATTGCTGACGATGAAGAGGTTGGGGAAGCCGCGGCTGAAGAAGCCGTGGAAGGTGGAGACGCCGTCCTTCCATTTCTCAGTGAGCGACTGGCCGCCGCGCCCATGGACCTCGTAGCCCGAGCGCCGTGCGTAAGATGTGCCGACCTCGAAGCCCGTGCCGTAGATCAGGCAATCGAGCTTGTGGGCCTTGCCGTTGGCGACGACGCTGTCCTCGGTGATGCCCTCGACGCCGCGGCCCTCCGTGTCCACCAAGGTGACGTTGGGCCGGTTGAACGTGTCGAGATATTCGTCGTGGAAGCAGGGGCGCTTGCAGAACTGCCGGTAGTAGGGCTTCAGCGCCTCGGCGGTCGATTTGTCCTTCACCACCGCTTCGGCGCGGGCACGGATCTGCTCCATCTTGCGGAAATCGGCCAGCTCCAGCAGCTCGCCCGGATTGGACGCACCGGCCGCGACGCTGCGGTTGCGCGCGATGACGCCGAGATTGACGATGATGTCCGTCCACCCGTCATTGACCAGGTCTTCCTTCTGCGGGATGCCGGAGATCAGTGCGTTGAAATTGTCCATGCGCTGCTGCTGCCAGCCGGGCGCGAGCGAGGCGGCCCATTCCGAATCGGTCGGGCGGTTGTTGCGCACGTCGATGGATGAGGGCGTGCGCTGGAAGACGTAGAGATGCTTGGCGCCCGCGCTCAGATGCGGCACGCATTGCACCGCGGTGGCGCCGGTGCCGATGATGCCGACGACTTTGTCCTTGAGCTTGTCGAGGCCGCCCGAGGAATCGCCGCCGGTATAGTCGTAGTCCCAGCGGCTGGTATGGAAGGAATGGCCCTTGAAGCTCTCCACGCCGGGGATGCCCGGCAGCTTCGGGCGGTGCAGCGGACCGTTCGCCATGACGACGAAGCGCGCGCGCATCGCGTCGCCGCGATTGGTGTGGACGATCCAGCGCGAGGCCTTCTCGTCCCAATTGAGCGAGGTCACTTCGGTCTGGAAACAGGCATTGCGATAGAGATCGAACTTCTCGCCGATGGCGCGCGAGTGGCGCAGGATCTCCGGCGCGCGCGAATATTTCTCGACGGGGATGTAGCCCATCTCTTCCAGCAGCGGCAGGTAGACATAGCTCTCGATATCGCAGGCCGCGCCCGGGTAGCGGTTCCAATACCAGGTGCCGCCGAAATCGCCGCCTTTCTCGATGATGCGGAGGTCGTCGACGCCCGCCTCGCGCAGCCGTGCGCCGGCGAGCAAGCCGCCGAAGCCGCCGCCGATGATCGCGACCTCGACCTCGTCGTTGAGCGCCGCACGCTCGACGCGCTTCACATAAGGATCGTCGAGGTAATGGGCGAAGCGGCCCGCGATCTCCTGATATTGCTCGTTGCCGTCCGAGCGCACGCGCTTGTCGCGCTCGGCACGGTATCTGGCGCGTAAGCTCTTGGGATCGAAACCGAGATCGGAGGCGGCGTCGTCGCTCATAGAGGCATTTCCCTGGAATGACTTTTTGTCAGTTTGACGGATCGGTGTCATGGGCGCAAGCGGGATAGGGGAATTTGAAGCGGGTCGGTCCGGTGCGCCATGTGAAAATCGTCGCCAACGGGTTCCGGGCGACAGGGCTGTTGCTCGGACTTCTGTCGCTGATCTTGCTCTTCATGTTTGGCGGGAGCCTGTTCCTCGCCGCCCACCAACAATCGCCGCCACCTTCGCATCCGCTGGATATCCATATTTATGGGATCGTGGGACTGTTGCAGAATGGCGCCATCGGCCTGGGCCAGGGGCTGAATTTCCTGGCGGCGCTCGGTCTGTGGCTGGGCGTGCTGGTGGCCGTGGTCTCACTGCTGTTTCTGCTCTTCGCGCTGTTTCTATTTCTGGTCGGACGCGGCGTTGCCGCGCGGACCGGCTGGGCCAGGATCGCGGCGGCGTTGCTTGCCGTCCTCGTGCTTCTGGTCTGCGGCAGCGTGCTATTCAATCTGACGCGCGAAGCCGCCACAATCGTCGGTCTATGCATGCTCACCGCGCTCTATTCGCTCTGGGTGCTGGGCTGGCGCTACAGAGACGCTTGACGCCCTTGAAAGAGCCCATCCGGCGCTGCCAAGGTGCGCCCATGCCCCAGTCCAATCCGATGGCCAATCCCGTCTTCGCCCAGCTTCCGACCACCATCTTCACGGTGATGAGCGCGCTCGCCGTCGAGCACGGCGCCATCAATCTCGGCCAAGGCTTCCCAGACGAAGACGGTCCGCTCGCCATCCGCGAGGTCGCGGCCAAGGCGCTGGTGGAAGGCCCGAACCAATATCCGCCGACGCGCGGCCGCATCGAGCTGCGCCGCGCCATCGCCGCGCACGCCAAGCGCTTCTACGGCCTCGACTTCAATCCCGACACCGATGTGCTCGTCACCTCCGGCGGCACCGAGGCGCTCACCGCCTCGATCATGGGCCTGGTGGGCGAGGGCGGTGAAGTGGTGCTGATCGAGCCGGCCTACGACTCCTACCGCCCGATCTGCGAGGCGATGGGCGCCAAGGTCCGCTCCGTCGTGTTGAAACAGCCCGATTGGCGGCTGGACGAAGCCGCGCTCGCCGCTGCCATCACGCCCAAGACACGCGCGGTGCTGCTCAACTCGCCGCTCAACCCGATCGGCCGCGCCTTCACGCGCGAAGAACTCGAAGGGCTGGCGCGCGTCGTCGCCAAATCGAACGCCGCCGTGATCTGCGATGAGGTCTATGAGCATCTGATCTTCGACGGCCGCGAACACATTCCGCTGCTGACCTTGCCCGGCATGGCCGGCCGCACGGTGCGTGTCGGCTCCGCGGGCAAGATGTTCTCCCTCACCGGCTGGAAAATCGGCTGGGTGACGGGCCCGGCGGCGCTGGTCGATCCGATCGCCAAGGCGCACCAGTTCATCACCTTCACCACGCCGCCCGCGCTGCAGCTCGGCATCGCCCATGCGCTGGAACACGAGATCGAATTCACGCTTGGCCTAACACGAACCTTGCAGGCCAATCGCGATGTGCTCGCGGCCGGCCTGTCGCGGCTCGGATTCAAGCTGCTCCCTTGCGAGGGCAGCTACTTCCTCACCGCCGACATCTCCGGCCTCTCCAACGAGCCGGATGTCGAGTTCTGCCGCCGGCTGGTGCGCGAGGCCGGAGTCGCCCTGATCCCGCTCAGCGTGTTCTTCACAGGCGGAAAGCCGGACAATCTCGTCCGCTTCGCCTTCTGCAAGAGACGCGGCGTGATCGAGGATGCGCTGACGCGGCTCGCGGCCTATTTCAAGGCGTCGTCGACCATGCCCAACCGGTGATGCGCCAGCCGCTCGCACCCTTGGCGGTGGAGACGGTGAACAGGCCTTTCTCGGCGATCGGCTTGCCCTTCACTTTATAGGTCAGCACCGTCGGCACGACGCCATAGCCGGTCGTGGCGTCGATCTTCTTGAACGACGCGGGCGAGGCGGCGATGTGGAAATCCGTCACCGCATTGGCCTTGAAGTCGGCGGCGATGTCGCGGCTCCAGCCTGCGAAGCTGCTCCAGATATGCGGCGCGAATTCGTCGATGATCGTGACGGTGGGCGCATAGGTCCCCGCCGCCTTGGCGCTATTGCCCGCATTCATCGCATTCACGAATTGTGAGAACGGCGCGAGTGCGGGATCGTCGGCGGCATGGGCGGCGGTGGCGAACATCAAAGCTGACGCAGCGGCAAAAAGAATGGACTTCATGGTGCTTTCCCCTTCGCGATTTATGCGGCTACGATAGACCTATGAGCCATTCGATCAATCCCCGCACGCCCATCCTCGTCGGTGGCGGCCAGTTCACCCAGCGCACGGCGCGCGAAGGCAAAATCCGCGAGAGCCTGTCACCCATCGCGATGCTGGAGAAGGCATCGCGCCTGGCATTGGCCGACGCGGGCCGCACGGATGAGCTGATACGCGCGCTCGATACCGTTTCGGTCGTCCGCTTCACGGCGGACTCGCCGGGCGATCAGGGCCGTCTGCCCAAGCGCATGTTCCGCAATCCGCCGGCGTCACTAGCGAGCCACCTCGGCGCCACGCCGCGCCGTGCCTTCTACACCGCGACCGGCGGCAACACGCCGCAATGGCTGGTCAACCGCACCGCCGAGGAGATCGCGAACGGCGAATGCGACGTCGCGCTGCTGGCCGGCGCGGAATATATCGCGAGTCTGCTCGCGGCGATGAAGCAGGGCGTCGATCTCGGCTGGCAGAATGAGCGAGATCCCGGCAGCGATCCGGAGGAGATCGGCAACCAGCGCGCGGGCGTGAACGACTACGAGCGCGCCTATGGTCTCGCTTTTCCAGTGAACGCCTATCCACTGTTCGAGAACGCCATCCGCGGGCAGAAGCATCGCTCGCCCGAGGCCCATCTGAAATGGCTGGGCGAATTCTTCTCGCCCTTCACCAGGGTCGCGTCGGAGAATCCCTATGCCTGGTTTGCGACCTATCGCCCGCCGGAGGAAATCTCGACGCCGTCGGAGAAGAACCGCTTCGTCGGCTTTCCCTACACCAAATATCTCAACGCCGTGATCGAAGTGGACATGGCCGCAGCCGTGGTGATGACCAGTGTCGAGAAGGCGCGCGAGCTCGGCATCCCGGAATCCAAATGGGTGTTCCTGCACGGCTGCGGCGACGCCAACGACATCTGGAACGTCAGCGAACGCATGAACTACTTCTCCTCGCCCGCGATCCGAATGGTGGGCCAAAGGGCCTTCGCCATGGCAGGCAAGACCATCGCCGACGTCGATTTCATCGATCTCTATTCCTGCTTTCCGAGCGCAGTGGAGTTGGGCTGCAAGGAATTGGGCATCGCGGAGAACGATCCGCGCGGCCTTACCGTCACCGGCGGGCTCCCTTATTTCGGCGGCGCGGGCAACGACTATGTCATGCATTCCATCGTCACGATGATGGACAAGCTCCGCGCCACGCCCGGCAAGTTCGGCCTCTGCACCGGCAACGGCTGGTACGTGACGAAGCACTCCGCCGGCATCTACTCGACCACGCCCGTCAAAGGCGCGTGGAAGCGCGAGAACCCCGCGAGCTATCAGCCCGAAATCGACAACGACCCGCATCCCGAGGTGATCGAAAAGCCGGAAGGCCGCGCGACCATCGAGACTTACACCGTCGTCACCGACCGCAAGGGCAAGCGCTTCGGCCTCATCGTCGGCCGCGACGCGCAGAACCGCCGTTTCCTCGCCAACACGCCCGACGACGACACGACGCTCGACCGCATGATGCGCGAGGAGATGCTCGGCCGCGAAGGCGTGGTCGCGGCGGGCGAGCGCAATCTCTTTCGTTTCGCATGAGGCTTGCATGACCGCCATTGAAGGTTTCGTCCACGACCGCTTCGAAAACGTGCGCACGGTCTTCGCGGGAAATTTCGCCAGCGGCGCCGATCTCGGCGCCTCGGTCTGCGTCACCCGGGACGGCGAGACGGTTGTCGATCTGTGGGGCGGCTATGGCGACGCGGCAAAGACCAGGCCGTGGCGCCGCGACACCATCATCAATGTCTATTCCACGACCAAGACAATGACGGCATTGACTGCGCTTCTCCTCGCCGATCGCGGGCTGATCGATTTCTCCGCACCCGTCGCTAAGTACTGGCCGGAATTCGCGGCCAACGGCAAGGCGGGCGTCACCGTCGCCCATCTGATGAGCCATTCGGCGGGGCTTTCCGGCTGGAAGGAAACGATCTCCAAATCCGATCTCTACGATTGGGAGAAAATGACGTCGCTCCTGGCTGCCCAGGCGCCGTTCTGGGAGCCGGGCACCGCGCCGGGCTATCACGCCCTTACGCAGGGATACCTCGTGGGCGAGGTGATCCGCCGCGTCACCGGCAAATCCGTCGGCACGGTGTTCCGCGAGGAGATCGCCGGCCCACTGGACGCGGATTTCTGGATCGGGCTTCCCGCATCGGAGGATGACCGCGTCGCCGAACTGATACCGCCGCCGCCCGGCGAAGCGGTCGGCGCGGCGGCAGAGCAGAGCGAAATCCAGCGCAACATGGCCACCAATCCCGGCATCGAGGTCGCGGAGACGAAGACGCGCGCCTGGCGCGGCACCGAGATTCCGGCAGCCGGCGGTACCGGCAATGCGCGCTCCGTCGCGGAAATCCACGCCATCCTCGCCAACGGCGGCGTGGCGAAGGGCAAGCGCTTCCTCTCCGAGGCCGGCTGCCGCAAAGCCCTGGAGCTGCAGGTCGAAGGCACCGATCTGGTGATGGGCGTCCCCGCGCGCTTCGGCCTTGGCTTCGGGCTCGCGGGAGGATTGATGCCGCTGCGCAATCCCAACTCGATGTTCTGGGGCGGCTATGGCGGCTCCATCGCCATCATCGACATGGATGCGCGCATGTCGATCTCCTACGTGATGAACGTGATGCGCGGCACCACCACCGGCGACCCGCGCGGCTTCGGCCTCGCCATGGCGGCGTGGGAGTGTTTGTCGGCCAGCTAGAGAAGCCGCGGCACGCTTTCGAGGATCAGGTTCGTCGCGTTGTGCATGATAACGGGCAGCACCAGGCTCTTGCTGCGGGTCCGAAGCCAGGCGAGCAGGAAGCCGCTGACCGCGGCCATCAATCCGCCGAGCGGCGCGAACTGGATCGCCATGTGGTCGTCGAAGGCGAGCGCGTGGACCAGCCCGAACAGGAATGTGGTCGCGAACACGCCATAGCCGATCTCCGCGCCCCAGAGCGTGAAGCGCCCCGTGTACAGCCGGTCGAACAGCGCGAGCAGGATGCCGCGCCAGAACAGCTCCTCCGCGAGGCCGGGCATGGTGGCTTCGTACAACAGTGTTTCGTGCGATGAGGGCGTGGCCTCGCCGAACATCGTCGCGGTGATCGCGGCGACGAAGACGAGCCAGGGTAGCATCACGAAAAGAACCGCGCGGCCGGTGCCGGGCGCTTGGCGCAACGTGAGGCCGAGGTCGGGGGCAGAGAAGGTCTTCGTCGCCATCAGCACAATGGCAACCGCGGACATCGCCGCGAGGTCGAAGAGCTTGCCGGCCCAGTTCCAATGCACGCCGGGAAATTGCAGCGGCTTGTAAATGATAGGCAGCATTGTCGCGGCGACGTCGAGACAGCCGAGCAGCACGATGACGACAACCAGCTTCCGCGCCGGCGTCGCCAGTCCGGGCAGCGCAAGGATCAGCAGCGCCACCGGCCCGATGGCGCAATTCGCCAATGTCGAAAGAGTCATGGGAAGCACCCCGGGTCCTCGAATCCGATATGGAAAGCATGCCGCCGAATTACTAGGGTGGCGGCATGCACCTGGGGTGGAGTTGATGGCGCGCGATCACATGGCCAGAATTTACATGGTGAGACACGGCAAGGCCGAAGCTGGGTTCGGGGAATCCATGGACCCCGGCCTGGACGAGCTTGGCCGTTCGCAGGCTGAAGCCGTCGCGGAGAAGCTCAGAGTCCTGGGACCGTTCCCGATCCTGTCGAGTCCGCTGGCGCGCACGCAGCAGACCTCGGCGCCGCTGGCTCGCGCCTGGCGCGCGGTGGTCGATATCGAGAAGGCCGTGGCGGAAATCCCGTCGCCCAAGGGTATGACCTTGGAGGGCCGTGTCGCCTGGCTGCGCAAGCTGATGGCGGGCTCGTGGCGCGACGCGTCGCCGGAGCTCGCGGCCTGGCGCGAGCACTGCATCGCCACCGTGACCCGTATCGAACATGACACGGTGATCTTCTCCCACTATGTCGCCATCAACGTCATCGCCGGCGCGGCGACGGGCGACGACCGCGTCGTCGTGTTCTCGCCGGACAATTGCTCGGTCACGGTGTTGGAGACGGACGGCGCGAAGCTCACGCTGGTGGAAAAGGGCGCGGAAGCGTCGCTGACGAAGGTGAACTGATGCCCGAACCGCATGAGATGACCGCCGCCGAACTCTCCCGCGCCTTCCATGACGGCGATCTGTCGCCCGTCGAGGCGGCGCAGGCCTGTCTCGCGCGCATCGAGGCGCTCGACAGCGAGATCAACGCCTTCTGCCTCGTCGACGCGAATGTGGCGATGGCGCAGGCGGAAGCGTCGGAGGCGCGCTGGGCGGCGGGCGAGCCGTTGTCGCCGCTCGATGGCGTGCCGGTTGCGGTGAAGGACCTGCTGCTGACCAAGGGCTGGCCGACACGGCGCGGGTCGCTCACCGTCGATCCCAAAGGGCCTTGGGAAGAAGATGCACCGGCGGTCGCGCGGCTGCGCGAGGCGGGCGCGATCTTCATCGGCAAGACGACGACGCCGGAATTCGGCTGGAAGGGCTCGACGGACTCGCCACTCACCGGCGTCACCCGCAATCCCTGGAACAAGAATAAGACTCCCGGCGGCTCGTCGGGTGGATCGTCCGCGGCGGTGGTCGCGAGGTTCTGCCCGCTCGCGCTCGGCACCGATGGCGGCGGCTCGATCCGCATCCCCTGCGGCTTCACCGGGCTTGCCGGCCATCGGCGTTTCGAGCTCGGCGGCGTAGTCAACCGGATCGTAAGCCAGCGCATGCCAGTCGCGCGCGTCGGGTTTGGCGATGACGTTCATCAGCATGGCGCTGTCACGAACGGTGCGGCTCATCGGGCCGA
>DASXCJ010000048.1:0-21321 GCA_036491175.1 Rhizomicrobium sp. | reverse complement strand
CGAGCAAGGCGGTCCGACGCCGCCGCCGGCCGACACCTACCGCGTCGAAGACTGGCGCCGCGAGAAGGAAGCGGCGGAGTAACAGCCAAGCGGCACGCCGCCCTTCGAGGCCCGCTTCGCGGGCACCTCAGGGTGACGTGCCTGGTGCAACAATAAGCACGTCATCCTGAGGTGCGAGCCCGAAGGGCGAGCCTCGAAGGATGACCCATCCGATCGAGCTCAATCCACCGCTACCCTTGCCACGCCCGGCGCGACGTCGGGGTCGTTTTCGACTTCCTTGAGCTTCTCGCGCGCGGCGGCGGCTTCCTTTTGCTTGTTCCACATCGCGGCGTAATGGCCGCCGGCGGCGACGAGCTCGCCGTGGCGGCCGCGCTCGATGATCTCTCCATGGTCGAGCACCAGGATCTCGTCGGCGTCGACCACCGTCGACAGGCGATGCGCGATGACGAGGGTCGTGCGGCCGCGCGAGATTTCGGTCAGCGCGCTCTGAATCTCGCGCTCGGTGCCGGTGTCGAGCGCCGAGGTCGCCTCGTCGAGCAGCAGGATCGGCGGGTTCTTCAGGATCGTGCGCGCGATGGCGACGCGCTGCTTCTCGCCGCCGGAGAGCTTCAGCCCGCGCTCGCCGACCATGGCGTCATACCCGTGCGGCAGCTCGCCGATGAATTTGTCGATCTGGGCCATGCGGGCGGCGTCCTTGATCTCGGCCTCCGTCGCCCCGATGCGGCCGTAGCCGATATTGTAGTTCACCGTGTCGTTGAACAGCACCGTGTCCTGCGGGACGATGCCGATCTTCGCGCGCAGGCTCGCCTGGTTGACGTCGCGGATGTCCTGCCCGTCGATCGTCACTTGGCCAGCCTTGATGTCGTAGAAACGATAGAGGATGCGGCTGATCGTGGACTTGCCGGCGCCCGAGGGGCCGACCACCGCCGTCGTCTTGCCGGCCGGCACGGTGAAGCTCACACCCTTGAGCACGATGCGCTCCGGGTCGTAGGCGAAGACCACGTCCTTGAACTGGATCGCGCCACCTTCCACCGCGAGATCGGGCGCGCCCGGTCTGTCCTTCACTTCCTGCGGCTGGTGCAGGAGGCGGAACATCGCATCCATGTCCACGAGCCCCTGTACGATCTCGCGATAGACGGTGCCGAGCAGGTTCAGCGGCAGGTAGAGCTGCATCAGGATGGCGTTGGCCATCACGAAATCGCCCACGGTGAAGCGCCCGGCGCGGATGCCCAGCGCCGTCAGGATCATCACCGCGCCCATGCCCAGCGACACGATCACCGCCTGCCCGGTGTTGAGCAGCGACAGCGAAAGCTGCGCCTGCACCGAGGCGCGGCTGAATTTCAGCATCGAGCGGTCGAAGCGCCTGGTCTCGTGCGCCTCGTTGTTGAAGTATTTCACCGTCTCGTAGTTGAGCAGGCTGTCCACCGCCTTGGTGGAGGAATCCTGGTCGGCCTCGTTCATCTCGCGGCGGAAGCGGATGCGCCAGCGGGTGATGGCGAAAGTGAACCAGACATAGGCCGCGACCATGAGGATCGTCGTGAGCGCGATGGTCCAGTCGAGCTTGGCGATCAGGATGACGCTGAACAGCGCAAGCTGGAACAGCGTCGGAAAGATGTTGAACACCGCGAAGGACAGCAGCGTGTCGATCGCCTTGGTGCCGCGCTCGATGACGCGGGACAGCCCGCCGGTCTTGCGCTCGAGATGGAAGCGCAAGGAGAGCGTATGGACATGGGCGAAGGTCGACACGCCCACCTGGCGCAGCGCCTCGTATTGCACCTTGGCGAAGACGCCGTCGCGCAATTGGGCGAAAGCCTGCATCATGATGCGCGACAGCACATAGCCGCCGATCAGCGTCACGGCGGTCACGATCGCGACGGTGGACGCCGGTTTGGCCGCGAGCTGGTTGGTGATCCAGCCCATGAACACCGGAAACGCCGTCGTCGCCAATATGCCCAGCATCAGGCAGATCAGCGATACCACCACCCGCCAGCGCAGATCGAAACGCCCCTTGGGCCACAGATAGGGCATCAGCATCCACAGCGGACGCAGAGAGGGCGTGCCGTCGCCGGCTTCGGTGAGAACGCGCGGGGCCATCGTCAATTCCCCATATTGGCGCCGCCGAAGACCAGGAACCCAGCAAGCAGGCCGATGGCGGCGACGATGGCGAGAAGGATCAGCGGGCGAGACATCATGAGGAAATCCGTTTACGAACAGGATGAGGATATGGCAACTGCAAAGCCCTTATGCATCAGGACCAAACACCCGTGCGGCGTAAGGCCATTTGCGTCTTTTGCGGCTCCTCCTTCGGAAACGATCCCAAATTCGCCGAGGCCGCGCGCGAGCTGGGCACGCTGATCGCCAACCATGGCTACGGCATGGTCTTCGGCGGCGGCGGGCTCGGCCTGATGGGCGAGACGGCGCGGGCCGCGCGGGACGCCGGCGCGCCCGTCGTCGGCGTCATCCCGGGTTTCCTGCGCCATCTCGAGCCGCCGATGCGCGCGCCCGACGAACTCATTGTGGTGCCGACGCTGTTCGCGCGCAAGGAGCGGATGATCGAGCTTGCGGACGCCTTCATCGTGCTGCCCGGCGGCATCGGCACGGCGGACGAATTCTTCGAGGTCCTGGGCGCCGCGCAGCTCGGCCAGCATTCCAAGCCGATCGTCGTCCTGAATCTGGACGGCTATTTCGCGCCGCTGGAGGCGCTGATCGATCACATCATCCGCACCGGCTTCGCGCACTACGAATTCGCCTCGCACTACAAGCTCGCGGCGACGCCGCGGGATGCGATGGCCGCATTGAACGCGGCCTTCATGCCGCCCTGAGACGCCGTCCGATCCGTCCCTCCAGCGCCACGATCACCAGCGCCAGCCAGACGATGCCGAAGGCAATGCCGTCGACGCGGGTGAAGCGCTCGCCGAAGCCGAAGATCGCCAGCACCAAGGTGATCGAGGGCGAGAGATATTGCAGGAAACCCAATGTCGACAGCCTGATCCGCCGCGCGCCCGCCGCGAACATCGATAGCGGCAGCGCGGTGAGCGGCCCCCCGAAGATGAGCAGCCCGTCCTTGATCCCGCCGGCCGACGGAAACGCACTCGTGCCCTGCAGATACCAGAACAGCAAGAGGCCCGCGGTGATGGGAAACAGGATCCACGTCTCCATCGTCAGCCCATCGAGCGAATCCACCGGCGTGAGCTTGCGGAAATAGCCGTAGAAGCCGAAGGACAGCGCCAGGCATGGCGCGATCCAGGGAAAATGGCCGAGACCCGCCGTCTTCACCGCCACCGCCGCGCAGGCGAGCACCACCGCGGCGAGCCGCACCCGCGACATCGGCTCGCCGAACAGCGCCACGCCCAAGCCGATCGAGATCAGCGGATTGATGTAATAGCCGAGGCTCGCCTCTACGAGCTGATGCGTCGCCACGCAATAGATGTAGAGCGTCCAGTTGCAGGTGATCAGCACGCTGGTCAGCGCCAACGTCGCGAGCAGCTTGGGGGCACGCACGATCCGCCACAGCGCGCTCCAGCGCCGCCGCGCCGCCGTCACGAAAGCGAGGAAGATGGCGCACCAGAAGATGCGGTGCACCGTCAATTCCAGCGGCGGCACGCTCGACAGCAGCCGCCAGTAAAGCGGCATGATCCCCCAGAACGCATAGGCGAAGCCGGCGAGAAAAATGCCGCTTGCGTCGTCCTGCGTCGACGACGGCGCGGAGCCCGGCGCGTCGATATCCTGCGGCGCGCCGCTATCGGCGGAGGCGATGTCGCGGTTTTCGTTCATCTTGCACCCTCCCCTTGTGGGAGGGTCGACAATTTTGCGAAGCAAAATTTCGGGGAGGGGGCGGTGCAGACGAAGGGTTCGGCCCCCTCCCCGAAAAATGCGAAGAGCATTTTTCGACCCGCCCACAAGGGGCGGGTGCTCACTTCTTCACCTCCCATGAGGTCGTGCCGTCGGGGTTGTCCTTCAGCACGATGCCCTTGGCGAGGAGGTCGTCGCGGATGCGGTCGCTCTCCTTGAAGTCGCGGGCCTTGCGGGCCGCCTTGCGCGCCGCGATCGCGTCGGCGATTTCCACCGCGTCGACTTTCGCCTTCGCGACGATCCGCCCCGGATCCGGCGCGAAGCCTAGCAGCGAGAGCCCGCCGGCCAATTCCTCCTCCGTCCCGCCATGGAGCGCGGCGATGGCGGCCGGTGTGTTGAGGTCGTCGCATAGCGCGGCGAGGAACGCCTCGCCGATGCGGCGATTGGCGAGCGGCTCGGCGACGCCGTACCACTTCTCCAGCGTGTTCCAGCTTTCCTTCATGCCGGCCACCGTCCAATCCATCGGCTGGCGGTAATGGCTGCGCAGCATGTTGAAGCGCAGCACATCGCCGGGCCAGTCGGCGAGCAGTTCGTGGATCGTGACGAAGTTGCCGAGGCTCTTGGACATCTTCTCGCCTTCGACCTGCAGGAAGCCGTTATGCATCCACACTTTCGCGAACGGATGGCCCCGATGCGCGCCCTCGCTCTGCGCCAGCTCGTTCTCGTGATGCGGGAAGACGAGATCGATGCCGCCGCCGTGGATGTCGAATGTCTTGCCGAGATATTCCGCGCTCATCGCCGAGCATTCGATATGCCAGCCCGGCCGCCCCCGGCCCCAGGGCGACTCCCAGCCCGGCGTCTTGTCGTCCGACGGCTTCCACAGCACGAAGTCCGCCGGGTTCTTCTTGTAGGGCGCAACGTCGACGCGCGCGCCCGCGATCATCTCGTCCAAAGGCCGGCGCGAGAGCTTACCGTAGTCGGGCTTTGACGGCACGTCGAACAGCACATGGCCCTCGGCCTCGTAGGCATGCCCCGCCGCGATCAGCGCCTCGATCATCGCGATCATCGGACCGACATGCTGGGTCGCGCGCGGCGCGACGGTGGGCGGCAGGCAGCCCAAAGCCGCCACGTCTTCCTCATAGATGCGCGCCGTCTCGGTGGTGATCTCGCGCACCACGTCCAGGATCGGCAGGTTGCGGCCCCCAAAATCCTTGGCCGCACGCTCCAGCGCGCGCGCGTTGATCTTGTCGTCGATGTCCGTGATGTTGCGGACATAGGTGACGTGGCTCTCGCCATAGAGATGGCGCAGCAGCCGGAACAGCACGTCGAACACGATGACGGGCCGCGCATTGCCGATATGGGCATAGTCATAGACCGTCGGCCCGCAGACATACATGCGGACATTCGCGGCATCGATCGGCGTGAAGACATCCTTCTCGCGGCTGAGCGTGTTGTGGAGGCGCAGGGTCATGACCGCCTCCTGGCCGCGATGACGAGTTCGGTCCAGGCGAGCAACAAGCGGGTACGCTCATGCCACGCCCGGATCCGCCGGTGAAAGCGCCTCACCTCCGCGGTGTGCAGCCCGGTGCGGAATGCGTTCCGGTTGCCCGGCTGCCCGCCGCGCTTGCGGGCGAATTCCACAGTGCAGAGTTGTTTTTCAGTTTTTTCACGCGCGGCGAATTCTACAGCGTCTATTCGTTTTAGGGGGGGGTGTACCCCCCCTCCCCCCTCCGCGAACCGGAGAGGTTCCAAAACGGCAGCACTAAAGCCCTCCGGCGCGCTCACGCCGGATTCCCGCGATTCATCCCTCATAGAACGTATATAGAACATGGCAATCCTCAGGTCAATCTGTGGTCGTAACGGCAGCGCGGCGGTTCAACGGCCGCGACAACAGCACCGACAGATCGAGACAGCCCGGATCACGCATCGTTCCTTTGGAAAGACCAGCCGGAGCGGTAGCAGTTTTCCGGGGCCCCGCCTAGGTTTCCATTACGATTCATTTAGCGGGAGGGGTTCCCATGGATTTTGGCCAGGCAATCGGCACGTGCTTGCGGAAATTCGTCGTCTGGAAAGGCCGCGCGCCGCGTTCGGAATATTGGTGGTTCATCCTGTTCGGCATCCTTTGCAATATCGCCGCGACGATCGTCGACTCTGTTCTGGGGCTGAAGATGGGCACGGGCGGCGGCGGGCCGATCAGCGCGCTGGTCTCGCTGGCATTGTTCCTGCCGAACCTGTCCGTCACGGTCCGCAGGCTGCACGACACCAACCGCTCGGGTTTCTGGCTGCTCGGCTTCTACGTCGCGATCTTCGTGTGCGTGATCCTGCTTTTCATCGGCGGAATCCAGCTCGTCGGTCAGACGCCCAATCTCGCCTTGTTTATTCCGGGCGCGCTTGTCCTGCTCGCCATCTCGATCTGGTATTTCGTGCTGATGGTGATCAAGGGAACGGACGGGCCCAACAATTACGGCCCCGATCCCTTCTCGCCCAATCAGGCGGACGAGTTCAACTAGTCGCGCTCAACGGGACAGGCGCGCCAGCGCTTGTTCGCGGCCGATCAGGGGCAGGAGCTTTTTCAGCTCCGGCCCCTGTTCGCGCCCGGTCAGCGCCAGCCGCAGCGGGTGGAACAGCGCGCGGCCTTTCAGCCCCGTCGCCTCCGACACGGATTTGGTCCATGTGGACCACGTCGTTTCGTCGAACGGCTCCGGCGGCAGCAGGCTCGCGGCCGTGGCGACGAAGCCCGCATCCTCGATCACCGGCGTCACCGGGCCCGCGACCAGCGTCCACAAATCCGCGACGTCGGAAAGCTTGGACACATTCGCCTTCACCGCGTCCCAGAACGTGTCCGTCGCCGGGATGCCCAGCGCCGCGAGACGATCCGCAACCGCCGCGTAAGACAGCGCGTGCAGGAGCTTCGTGTTGAGGCCGGCGAGTTCCACCGGATCGTAGTGCGCCGGCGCACGGCCCACCTTCTCGAAGGCGAATTCGGAAGCGAGCGCGTCGAGCGACGATTTGAGCTCGATCGTGTCGGAAGTTCCGAGCTTGCCCAGATAGCAGGCCAGCGCCAAGGGCTCGATGCCGCCGGCGCGCATGTCGCGCAGCGAGACGGAGCCCAGCCGCTTGGACAGCGCCTCGCCGCCCGCGCCCACCAGCAGCGGGAAATGCGCGAATTCCGGCACTTTGGCGCCAAGCGCTTCGAAGATCTCGATCTGGGCGGCGGTGTTGGTGACGTGGTCCTCGCCGCGCACGATATGGGTGATGGCGAAATCGATGTCGTCCACCACGGATGGCAGCGTGTAGAGGAAGCGCCCGTCCTCGCGGATCAGCACGGGATCGGAGAGATGGGCGGTGTCGATCTCCACCTCGCCGCGCACATGATCGCGCCATTTCACTTTCGTCTGCGAAAGCTTGAAGCGCCAATGGGGCTTCTTGCCCTCGCCTTCCAGCCTGGCGCGGTCCTCATCGCTCAATTTCAGGGCGGCGCGGTCGTAGACCGGCGGCTTGTGCATCGCTTCGAGCCGCTTGCGCCGCCGCTCCAGCTCCGCCGCCGTCTCGTAAGCGGGATAGAGCCGTCCCGCCGCCTTCAATGCCTCGGCCGCGCGGGCATGCGCATCGGCGCGCTCGACCTGCCGCGCGAAGATGTCGTGGCTCAGCCCCAGCCAGGCGAGATCCTCCAGGATCGCCGCCTCATATTCCGGCTTGGAGCGCTCCGTGTCGGTGTCGTCGATACGCAGGAAGAACTTGCCGTGGCTCTTGCGCGCGAACAGCCAATTGAGCATGGCGGTCCGCGCATTGCCGACATGAAGCAGACCGGTGGGGGAAGGGGCGAAGCGGACGATAGTGGTCATGCCGCTATCTATACCCTCCCCTTGAGGGAGGGTCGAAAAATCCGAAGGATTTTTCGGGAAGGGGCTCACTCCGGATATTTCCGTGTGTGCGCCTTCTTTCCCACGTCAGGCAGTTCGGAGTGAGCCCCTTCCCGAAATCCGCGAAGGGCGGATTTCGACCCTCCCTCCTGGGGAGGGTAAAGTCTCTGTCAAACATCCCGCGCGTCCCGGAACGCATTGGTGATCGGATAGCGGCGGTCGCGGCCGAAATTCTTGCGGGTGATCTTCACGCCCGGAGGCGCCTGCCTGCGCTTGTATTCGCTCGTGTAGAGAAGCTGCTCGACGCGTTTCACCGTGGCGGGATGATAGCCCTTGGCGCAGGTGGCCTCGAAGGTCATCTCGTTCTCGACCAGGCATTCCAGGATGCCGTCCAATATGTCGTAAGGCGGCAGCGAATCCTGGTCCTTCTGGTTCTCGCGCAACTCGGCGCTCGGCGGCTTGGTGATGATGCGCTCCGGGATCACGCGACCCTTCGGCCCCAAACTCCCGCGCGGATAATGCGCGTTGCGCCAATGCGAAAGCCTGAAGACCTCCGTCTTGTAGACGTCCTTCAGCACGTTGTAGCCGCCGCACATGTCGCCATAGAGCGTGGCGTAGCCGACGCTCATCTCGCTCTTGTTGCCGGTGGTCAGCACCATGGGGCCGAACTTGTTGGAGATCGCCATCAGGATCACGCCGCGGATGCGCGACTGGACGTTCTCCTCCGTCGTGTCGACGGCTTTTCCGGCGAAGGTGCCGGCAAGCGCATCGCTGAACGCATCCACCGCGCCCTCGATCGGCACCGTCTCGTAGCGAACGCCGAGCAATCGCGCGCATTCCTCCGCATCGTCCAGGCTTTCCTGGCTGGTATAGCGCGACGGCAGCATCACGCAGCGCACGCGCTCCGCGCCCAACGCGTCGACCGCCACCGCCGCGGAGATCGCGGAATCGATGCCGCCGGACAATCCCAGCACCACGCCGGGGAAGCGGTTCTTGTTCACGTAGTCGCGCAGGCCCAGGACCATGGCGTGATAGACCTGCGTGAGCCGGTCGTCCTCGCCCACGCGCTCGCCCGCCGCGCAAGTCCAGCCGTTCTCGCCGCGCGTCCAATCGGTGATCGCGAGCGCCTCCTCCCAGGCCGGCAGCGCGAGCGCGAGCGCGCCGTCGGCATTGCAGACCAGCGAGGCGCCGTCGAAGACAAGCTCGTCCTGCCCGCCGACCTGGTTGAGATAGATCAGCGGCAATCCGCTTTCCTTCACCCGGGCGACGATGAGATCGAGGCGCTCACCCTCCTTGCCGGCCTCGAAGGGCGAACCGTTCGGCACCAGCAATATCTCACCGCCCGTCTCGCTCAGGCATTCGACGACGTCCGGCGTCCAGATGTCCTCGCAGATCGGCACGCCGACGCGGATGCCGCGGATGTTGAACGGCCCCGGCATGGGCCCCGGCGCGAAGACGCGCTTCTCGTCGAACACGCCGTAATTCGGCAGATCGACCTTGTAGATGCGCCCCGCGATCGCGCCGCCGTCGAGATAGAGACAGGCATTGTGCAGCTTGCCGCCATCGACCCAGGGCGCGCCGATCAGTACCGCGGGCCCGCCGTCGGCGGTGTCGGCCGCGAACTTCTCGATCGCCTCGCGCGCGTCTTCCTGCAGCGCCGGCTTGAGCACCAGATCCTCCGGCGGATAGCCGACGATGTAGAGCTCGGGAAACAGCACCAGCTCCGCGCCCGCCTTCGCCGCCTCGGCGCGGACGGCGCGGGCCTTGCGCAGATTCCCCGCGATGTCGCCCATGACCGGATTGCGCTGCGCCAACGCGATGCGGATGCTGTTTTTCATATCTGTTTCTACCCGTCCCTTGTGGGCGGGTCGACAATTTTGCGAAGCAAAATTTCGGGGAGGGGGCGGCCCCCTACCCGAAACGCTGTGCGTTTCGACCTCCCCACAAGGGGGAGGTAGGTTTTATTCCATCACGCAAAGATCGGGACGCTTGGCCAGCGTACAGACCTGATGCCAGAAGGCGGTGATGCGCTCGGCGGCGTCGTTTGACACGGGTGGCGCACCGCAAAACTCAGGTCCCACCAATTTGGCTTGGCAGGCTTGTGCCTGCATCCTGACGAAGCGCGCGGTGACGGCCGAAAGATCGGCATCGTCGTCGTTCTGGTCGATGGCCCAGGCGGGCGACAGCGCATGCAGCGCCGCCTGGCTCTGGTCGATCATGGCGTCGAGACGATGCAGGTCGATCTCGCTGTCTTGTGCGAACGCGGGCGCGACAACGGACATGGCCGCGATCAGCGTGGCGAGAAGCAGCCGCCGCACCGAAGGCCCTTACGCGTAGAGCACGAAATCTTTGACGCCGCGCTGGCCGGCGCGCGGCGCTGCCGCCTCGTCGATCAAGAGCGCGGTCTCGAGCGCGCGGCGCGCCTCTTCCGGGCGGACCAGGGTCGGCGCGTTGCGATGCGCGGCGTTGACGAACGACGCCACCGACTCGCCCAGCGGATCGCCGAGGTCGAGCGAGCCGAGCGGGCGCTTGGTCGTGTTGCGCACCACCCGGGTGATGAAATCGATCTCGATCACGCCGTCCGCATAGACCGCGCGAAGGCCGCGGCGGCGGATGGGCGAGATGCGGCTGGCCGTGAGCTTGGCGACGGTGCCGTTGTCGAACGTCACGCGCGCGGTGACCTCGTCGGCATGGCCGCCTTGCGTCGCGCGGCCGGTGGCCTGCACGTCGGCGACGTCGCACGGCACCAGGCGGTGCACGAGGTCGAGGTCATGGATCATGAGGTCGAGCACGGCGGAGACGTCCGCGCCGCGGCCCGTCCACGGGCCGTTGCGCCAGGTTTCGATCTCGATCGGCGCGTCGGGATATTCCAGCAGCCCGGTGCGGGCGAAGACAAAGCGTTCCTGATGGCCGACCGTCAGCACCAGGCCCTTGGCCTCTGCCAGCGCGATCAGCTGATCGGCCTCGTCCAGATCGGTGGCGATGGGCTTCTCGACCAGCACATGGACGCCGGCATTGAGGAAGGCGCGCACGATCGGCGCGTGTGTGACGGCCGGAGTGCAGACCGACACGATGTCGACCGCGCCCAGAAGCTCTTTCCAATCGGCCACGGCCTTGATGCCATGATGGTTCGTGGCGGCCTCGCGGCGCGCGTCCAGGCTCGGATCGGCGACGGCGACGAGCTCGACGCCTGCTAGCTTCGAATATTTGGAAGCGTGGTGGCGTCCGAAGGCGCCGATGCCGACAACGCCGGCGCGAAGGATGCGGGTGGCAGGTGACTGACCGAACAAGGGGAATCCCCGGGTGATACCAGGACCTATGAGCCACGGAGTCCCCCCAGGGGGCGACTCATAAAATGTTTCGGCTTGTTACACCCCTTGCCGCTGCTAGGGTGGAACCCAACGCTATCCCACCCATCCATGGTTAAGGAGCCTTGCCCATGTCCAACCAGAAAAACCGGGAAATCCGCCTGAAACGCCGCCCCGTCGGCATGCCCCAGGCGTCCGATTTCGAGCTGGCCGAGACCGAAGTCCCCACCCCCGGCCCCGGCCAGGTCCTGGTCCGGAACTCTTATATGTCGGTCGATCCCTATATGCGCGGCCGGATGACCGACCGGGCGAGCTATGTGCCCCCCTTCCAGGTGGGCGAGGCGCTCTCGGGCGGCGCGGTCGGCCAGGTGGTCGCCAGCAACAATCCCGATTGGAAAGTGGGCGACTATGTCTCCAACTTCTCCGGCTGGAAGGAATGGTTCGTCAGCGGCGGGGGCGAGTTCCAGAAGGTCGACCCCGGCGTCGCCCCGCTCCAGGCCTATCTCGGCGCGCTCGGCATGCCCGGGCTCACGGCCTATGCGGGCCTGCTCAAGGTCGGCGCGCTGAAGGACGGCGAGCGGGTGTTCGTCAGCGCCGCCAGCGGCGCGGTCGGCGCCATCGTCTGCCAGATCGCCAAGGCCAAGGGTTGTTATGTCGTCGGCTCCGCCGGCTCGGACGAGAAATGCGACTGGCTGGTCAAGGAAGGCATCTGCGACAAGGCCATCAACTACAAGACGGCGGGCAATTTCGACGCCGCCCTGCGCGCGGCCTTCCCCGAAGGCATCGACGTCTATTTCGACAATGTCGGCAGCGACCATCTCGACGCCGCGCTCGCCAACATGCGCATGCACGGCCGCATCCCGGTCTGCGGGATGATCGCGCAATACAACGCCACCGAACCGCCGCCCGGCCCGGTCAACATCATCGCCGTGATCCCGCTGCGCCTGAAGATCGAAGGCTTCATCGTGTCGGACTACGGCAGCCTCGTGCCGCAATTCCTCACCGACATGGCCGGCTGGGCCAAGGCCGGCAAGATGAAATGGCGCGAAACCATCCTCGACGGCATCGACCGCGCCCCGGAAGCCTTCATCGGCCTCTTCAAAGGCGACAACTTCGGCAAGATGCTGGTGCGCGTGGGGCCGGACAAGGCGGTGTGAGGGCTTGACCGATCGCCTAGTGATGCCTAAATTCTAGCTAGAAATTCCGGCTAGAATTTAGGCCATGCACGCAAGAGTTCCACGATCCACTTGGCCCCTGCAGGACGCCAAGAACAGCCTCAGCGAGGTGGTGAAGGCCGCCGCGAACGAACCGCAGTCCATCACCAAGCACGGCAAGCGGGTGGCCGTGCTCGTGGATGCCGACGACTTCGACCGCTTCTACAAGGCGCCAGAAAAAAAATGGCGTACCTTCGCGGAGGCGCTGCTCGCGATCCCGCAGGCGCCTGAGGACGAGGAAGAGGATATTTTCGAAAGCCCGAAGACCAGGCTTCGAGACGTCAAATTCTGATGTATCTGCTCGACACCAATGTCGTTTCGGCCTTGAGACTACCCAAGCAAAATCGCGCCGTTCGCCAATGGGCTGACCAGCACAGTCCGCGCGACATGTTCATCAGCACGATCACCGTGACGGAAATCACGCGTGGCACCGAGCTTCAACGCAAGAAGAATCCGGACTATGCGCGCGAACTGTCAAAGTGGCTCGACGAAATAATCCTCCAGTTCGCCGACAGAGTGCTTGCCTTGGATGTTCCGATCGCCCGCAGGTTTGGCGTGCTTTCGGCGGCGTTGGGCAACAAGGAAATCGATTTGGCCATTGCCGCGACGGCGCTTGAGCACGGCTTGATCGTCGTCACACGGAACGTTCAGGATTTCATCAAGACCGGCGTGGAGATTTACGATCCATTCGAAGGCAAGACGCACAAGCCGACATAGAATTATTTTTTCTTCTTGCGTCCTATCGTCGTGGTCACCACCTTGCGCAGCTTTACGCCAGGCGCATCGCCATTGGTGAATTCGGCTCCTAGCTTTTCCAACGTCAGTTGGATTTTCCGAAGCGTATCGCCGTGGCCACCCGAACGACCGTTCTCCAGCCGTGTAACGGTCATGGCAGAGACGTCGGCCAATTGCGCCAGCTTGCGGACGCTTACGCGTACTCCGGCGCGGGCCATTCGGATTTGGTCGGCGGTGATCAATTCGTCTTCCCTAATGTTGACAATGTATGCCATTCTGGCTATCGATTGATCATAGATGATTCCACCCCATAGGAGGGAGCCGCAATGGCCTCTCGACGAAAGGCCGTGCGCAAGCGCGGCAAGCCGATGCTTGTCCGGACGCCTGAGCAGGAGCGGCTGGTCGACCTCGCCGACCGGATGGAGATGCCGCTGGCGTGGGCGGCGTATCTGGTCGAGGCGCTGCATTATGTCGGCTATGCCATGCAGGGCCATGGCGAGGACGGCGCCAACGCCGTGCAGGGCATCGCGCTGTCCATGGACGACACGATCGAGACGACACGGGCGCTGTGGAAGCAGTTGAACCAGGCGATTTGACGATGCGCGGATCAAGACGGCTGCGCCGCTGGACGATGACGCAGGCGCGGCGGAATTTCGATGCACTGATGAAAGCCTCGGGGAGATCGTCACAATTGATCACGCGCTATGGAAAGCCATGTGTCGTGGTGATGTCGGTGAAGGAATACGGCAGACTCGTTGCTGCCGCCGGTGAGGCCAAATAAAACTCGGTGTCATGGCTCGCGACTGCGGGCCACCCAGTCGGATTCTGCAGAGTGTTCGAGGGTCACCACGGTCATGGTGACAAATGTCACCTAGGCGGCCCGCAGTCGCGGGCCGTGACACGGGTGGTGGTGCGTGACACGGGTGCTGGCGGTTGGCTACTTCTCCACCCGATACGCCGTGCAATCGACTTCCTCCCCCGCCGTTGCGGGGGAGGGGGACCGCGAAGCGGTGGAGGGGGTGTGTACAGCGGAGCAAGTACTGCACCGTTCCACACACCCCCTCCGTCTGTCGCGGCTTCGCCGCGCCATCCACCTCCCCCGTAAAACGGGGGAGGAAGAATTATTCCACCCGATACGCCGTGCAGTCGACCTGCTCCCCCGCCATGTAGATGCGGGCGCTGCACACTATCTTCGCGTCTGCCGGTGCGGGTTCGCTGCTCGGTTGCAGCGTCGCGTAGACCGTCGGCCGGGCGGCGGTTTCTTCGAAATCCATCAGCGTGCTGGTGCCGTCGATGCGCATGCCGGTGAGCGGGCCGTCGGCTGGTTCGAGATGGGCGATGAGGGCGTTGAGCACGGAGCGGGTGGCGCCGCCAGGGAAGATCACGGTGGTGGTCATTCAGGCCTCAGGGTTCAATGCGAGGAGATTGGTGATCGCGGCGACGACGGCATAGGCGAGCGCGAGCGGGCCGAGCCCGATCAGCACCGTGCCGGCGAGCGAGGCGAGGAAATCCTTGGGCAGCCAGGGATAGAGCGTGCCGAACGCCAGGAACTGGATGCCGAGCAGCGACAGCGCGAAGCTGAACACCGCGGCGGTCATCACCTCGGTGGGACGCTTGCGCTCCAGCCGCATGAGCCCAGCGCCCATGCCGATGCGCGAGAAGGCCGAGCCCAGGAACACGAAAGCAAGGATCCACGAAGCGGCGGAGGCGAAAGCGCGCCCGCCGTCGAGCCCAGTGTTGACCAACGCGGCCTCGAGCGCGCGCTGGCCTGGAACGGCGAAGCGCATCGCTTGCTCCAGCGCGGACAGCGCGTTGGCGGGCGCGCTGTGGTGCGCGGCCGCGACCTGCACGGCGAAGACGATGGCGGCGAAGACGATGAATACGATGTCGTTGAAGCCCGGCACGAAAACGTCCGGCCCGAGCTTGGCGAGCGCGGAGCGCCGCGAGGTCGCGCCATAGCCCGCGATGAACAGCAGCCCCATGGCGCCGAACAGCAGCACGCAGACGCCGACCGAGGAGACCGCTTCTTCCGGGATCATGTGCGCGTCCAGCCGCAGCACGAGCGCGTGCGCGCCCGCGAACAGGCAGAAAGCGACCCAGCCCTTGGCCAGCAAACGTGCCGCGCCCATTCGCCCCAACTACCCCCGGCCCAACCGCTTCACGCAAGTCCTCACGCAGAGAGCCTTGCGTCTTTCTTTTTCTGCGCGTCCATCAACTCGGCCATCAGGAACGCGAGCTCCAGCGCCTGGCTCGCATTCAGCCGCGGGTCGCATTTCGTGTCGTAGGCCTGCGACAGATCGTGATCCTCGATCGCCTGCGCGCCGCCGGTGCATTCGGTCACCGAGCGGCCGGTCATCTCCAGATGGATGCCGCCGGCATGGCTGCCCTCGGCGCGATGCACCTCGAAGAAGCTGCGGATTTCCTTGGCGATGCGGTCGAAGGGCCGCGTCTTGAAGCCGGTCGCGGACTTGATCGTGTTGCCGTGCATGGGATCGCAGGACCACACGACGTTCGCGCCCTCGCGCTGCACGGTGCGGATCAGCCTGGGCAGATGCTCGCCCACTCTGTCGGCGCCGAAGCGCGCGATCAAAGTCAGCCGGCCCGGCGTGTTCTTGGGATTGAGCAGCTTGAGCAGGCGCGCCAGATCGTCCTCGCTCATCGACGGGCCGCATTTGAGCCCGATGGGATTCTCCACGCCGCGGCAGAACTCGACATGCGCGCCGTCCGGCTGGCGGGTGCGGTCGCCGATCCAGATCATGTGCGCGGAGGTGTCGTACCAGCGGCCGGTGATCGAATCCTCGCGGGTCAGCGCCTCTTCGTAAGGCAGAAGCAAGGTCTCATGGCTGAAATAGAAATCGACGGAGGATGTGCGCGCGGCATCCGCCAGCCCGAACGCCTTCATGAAGCCCATGCCGTCGCCGATGCGGTCGACGACGTTGAGATAGCGCTGCAGCAGGTCGGGATGATTGTGGTCGTCGCGATACCAGTAGCGGGCGCGCGACAGGTCGGCATAGCCGCCGCCGGCGAAGGCGCGCACCAGATTGGCCGTCGCCGCCGACTGGTAATAGGCCTTCAGCATCCGCGCCGGGTCGGGCACGCGCTCGCCCGCGGTGAAGCCCTCGCCGTTGATGATATCGCCGCGATAGGATGGCAAGGTGACTTCGCCGCGCGTCTCGTTGTCGTCGGAGCGGGGCTTGGCGAACTGGCCCGCGATGCGGCCGACCTTCACCACCGGCATGTCGGCCGCGAAGGTGAGCACGGTGGCCATGCTGAGGAAGACGCAGAACGTGTCGCGGATATTGTTGGCGCTGAACTCGTCGAAACTCTCGGCGCAATCCCCGCCCTGGAGCAGGAAGGCCTTGCCCTCGGCGACGCGGGCAAGCTGGGCGGTCAGGTTGCGCGCCTCGCCGGCGAAGACGAGCGGCGGGTGAGTCCCAAGCGCCTTTTCCACGCCCGACAGCGCGCCCGCGTCCGGGTAGTCCGGCATCTGCGAGACCGGCTTCGAACGCCAGCTATGGGGGCTCCAGCCCTGGGCCACGGGAATTCTCCTTCAGGAGACGGATATATGTGAAGAACCAGCGGTTTACCAGCCGCGCGGCGGCGCGTGGTGAACGGGAACCCTAAGCCATTTGCCGCGTTGCAATAATCCGGGGCCCTGTTTGGCGTAATCAGTCGCTATAACAGCGTCTCGCCACATCCTGGGCACCCCTATGAACCGCCTCAAAGAACTCCACAAATTCGGCCAATCCGTCTGGCTCGATTCCCTCTCGCGCCACCTCGTGCGCAGCGGCGGGTTGAAGCAGGCGGTCGAGAACGATGGTGTGCGCGGCGTCACCTCCAACCCCTCGATCTTCGAGAAAGCGATCAGCCACGGCGACGATTACGACGAGGACATTCAGCATTATGTCGGCGCCGGCGAGGATGTCGGCGCGATCTTCCGCCACCTCTCCGTGCGCGACATCCAGGATGCCGCCGATGCGCTGCGTCCTATCTATGACGAGAGCAAGGGCGGTGACGGCTTCATCTCCATCGAGGTCTCGCCCTATCTGGCCATGGACACCAAGCCCACCATCGCCGAGGCCAAGTCGCTGTGGGCGGAGATCGATCGCCCGAACCTGATGGTGAAGGTGCCTGGCACAAAGCCCGGCGTGCCCGCCATCCGCGACCTGACCGCCGCCGGCCTCAACATCAACATCACGCTGCTCTTCGCGCGCGACGCCTATGCGGCGGTGGCCGAGGCCTATATCGCGGGCCTGGAAGCGCGCGCGGCCAAGGGCGAGGACATCGCCGGCATCGCCAGCGTGGCGAGCTTCTTCGTCAGCCGCATCGACAGCAAGGTCGACGCCGCCATCGAGGCCAAGCTCAAGGAGATGAAAGACGGCGAGCGCGCCACGCTCGAAGATTTGCGCGGCAAGATCGCCATCGCCAACGCCAAGCTCGCCTACCAGCAATACAAAGGGTTCTTCTCCGGCCCGCGCTGGGAGAAGCTCGCAGAGAAGGGCGCCAAGACTCAGCGCCTGCTCTGGGCCTCCACCGGCACCAAGAACAAGGCCTATCCCGATACGCTCTATGTCGACACGCTGATCGGCAATCCCACCGTCAACACCATGCCGCCCGAGACGATGGACGCGTTCCGCGACCACGGCACCTTGGCGGAGACGCTCGAGCAGGACGTCGACACCGCGAAGAAGCAGCTTTCCGATCTCGAAGCCCACGGCATCTCGCTCGACGCGATCACCGATACGCTCGTCGTCGAAGGCGTCGATCTCTTCGCGCAGGCCGCGGACAAGCTCTATGGCGCGCTCGCTTCCAAGCGGGCGAAGATCCTGGACGGCGGACTTGCGAAGCTCTCCTTTGGCCTGAGCGAAGCGGCGCAGAAGGAAGTCGACGCCGCGATCAAGGCGCATGGCGACGGGCCACGCAAATTGTGGGCGAAGGACGCCTCGCTCTGGACCAATTCCGACGAAGCCAAGTGGCTCGGCTGGCTCGACATCGCCGACCGCGAATTGAAGGATGTGCCGAAATTCCAATCCTTCGCCGAGACCGCCAAAGGCTTCACCGATGCGGTGCTGCTCGGCATGGGCGGATCGAGCCTGGGCGCGGAAGTGCTGGCCGAGGTGTTCGGGCAATGCCGAGGCTATCCGCGCATGTATGTGCTGGATTCCACCGATCCGGCGCGCATCGCCACCGTGCGGGGCAGCATCCATATCGGCAAGACGCTGTTCATCGTCTCCTCCAAATCGGGCACGACGCTCGAGCCCAACATCCTCAACGCCTATTTCCAAGAGCAGGCGAACAATCCCAAGCAGTTCATCGCCATCACCGATCCGGGCTCGGCGCTGGAGAAGACAGCGAAGGACGAAGGCTTTCTCGACATCTTCTTTGGCGATCCGGCCATCGGCGGGCGCTTCTCGGTGCTCTCCAAATTCGGCCTGGCGCCCGCGGCCGCCATGGGTCTCGACGTCGAGCGGCTCTTGAAGGACACGCAGCACATGGCGCGGAGCTGCTCGGCGCTGACGCCGCCCGCCAACAATCCCGGCGTGAAGCTGGGCCTGACCTTGGGCGCGCTCGCCGCCAAATGCGGGCGCGACAAGGTCACCATCGTGTCGAGCAAGGCGCTATCGAGCGCGAGCCTGTGGCTCGAACAGCTCATCGCCGAATCCACCGGCAAGAACGGCAAGGGCCTCATCCCCATCGCGGGCGAGCCGCTCGCGGGGCCGCAGACCTATGGCGACGACCGCGTCTTCGTGCATCTGCACCTGGAAGGCACGGAGGACTATGGCGCGCAGCTTCGCGCGTTGGCCGAAGCGGGCCATCCCGTCATCCGCATCGCCATCGAGGACAGCTACCAGATCGGCCAGGTGTTCTATCTCTTCGAGATCGCCATCGCGCTGGCGGGCGCCGCCATCGGCATCAACCCGTTCGACCAGCCCGATGTCGAAGCCGCGAAGATCAAGGCGCGCGAATTGACCGACGCCTTCGAGAAGAAAGGCGAACTCCCCAAGGAAGTCCCCGCCTTCGCCACCAAGGACATCACCGTCTACGGCAGCGAAAAGGGCTCATCGCTCGCGCAAATCCTGCGCGGGCACTTCGCCAAGCTGGGTGACCGCAAATACGCCGCCATCCTCGCCTATCTCGAACAGACGCCGGCGCATGAGGCGCCGATCCAGGCGATGCGGCTGAAGCTGCGCGACAAGAAGCGCGTCGCGACCTGCGCCGAGTTCGGGCCGCGCTTCCTGCACTCGACCGGCCAGGCCTACAAAGGCGGACCGGCGACGGGCGTGTTCCTGGTCATCACCGTGCATCACCAGGACGATCTCTCCATTCCCGGCCGCACCGCGAGCTTCGGCACGGTGGAGCTGGCGCAGGCGACGGGCGACGCCGCCGTGCTGGCGGAACGCGGCCGGCCCGTCTTGCGCGTGCATCTGCACGACATCGACAAGGGCCTCGCCGAACTTGCATCCGCGATGGACGAGGCGCTGGCATGAAGATCGCCATCGTCGGCCTCGGCCGCATGGGCGGCAACATCGCCCGCCGCCTGATCGCCAAGGGCCATGACGCCGTCGTCTTCGACCGCACCGCCAAGGTCGCGCATGCCATCGACAAGGGCATCGTCGCCGCTTCGCTGGAAGAGCTGAAGACGCTTCTCGAGCCGCCGCGCACCGCATGGATCATGCTGCCCAACGGCGCGCCGACGGAAAGCACTATTCAAGCGCTTTCCAAGATCTTCGAGAACGGCGACACCATCATCGATGGCGGCAACACCTTTTATAAGGACGACGTCCGCCGCGCCGAGGCGCTGAAGGAATTCGGCATCCACTACATCGACGTCGGTACATCCGGCGGCGTGTGGGGCCTGGAGCGCGGCTATTGCATGATGATCGGCGGCGAGAAGGACAATGTCGAACGCCTCGATCCGATCTTCGACGCGCTCGCCCCCGGCGCGGGCAGCATCGCCGTCACGCCCGGCCGCGAGACATTCGATCCGCGCGCCGGAAAAGGCTATATCCATGCCGGCCCCGCCGGCGCGGGCCATTTCGTCAAGATGGTCCATAACGGCATCGAATACGGGCTGATGCAGGCCTATGCCGAGGGCTTCGACATCCTGCGCGGCAAGTCGAACGAGAAGCTGGACGAGCATTACGACCTCGATCTCGCCGATATCGCCGAGGTGTGGCGGCGCGGCAGCGTGATCTCCTCCTGGCTGCTCGACTTGACCGCCATCGCGCTCGCCAAGAGCCCGAAGCTCGAGGAATTCCAGGGCTATGTCGACGATTCCGGCGAAGGCCGCTGGACGGTCAACGCCGCCGTCGAGGAAGCCGTATCGGCCAACGTGCTGTCCGCCGCGCTCTATGCCCGCTTCCGCTCGCGCGTGGAACACAGCTTCGGCGAGAAGCTGCTCTCGGCCATGCGCAACGAATTCGGCGGTCACACCGAAGGCATGCTGGAAGGCGGCCTCGCGCCGAAATCCAAGGAATGAAGAGCGCGCCCGATTGCACCATGGCGTTGTTCGGCGCCAATGGCGACCTCACCAAGCGCCTCGTCGTGCCGGCGCTCTACAATCTCGCCAAGGCGGGCCAGCTTCCGAAACAATTCAAGCTGATCGGCGTCGACCATAACGAACGCACGCCGGACCAGTGGCGCGAACAGTTGCGCGGCTTCCTCGAAAGCATCGTCGCCAAGGGCGGCGGCGAGGCCGAGGAGACAAGCATCGACGAAAAGGCCTGGGACCGCCTCGCCTCCGCCATGGACTACGTCACCGGGGATTTCACCAAGCCCGATACGTTCGAGAAGCTCGGCAAGAAGCTCGACGGCAACACCGTCTTCTATCTCGCAGCGGCAGACCGCTTCTTCGGTCCCCTGGTGGACAACCTCGCCGGAGCGGACCTGCTGAAGGAAGACAAGGGCTGGCGGCGCGTCGTCATCGAGAAGCCGTTCGGCCACGACCTGGAATCAGCCCGCGCGCTCAACGCCCGCATCCTCAAGCGTCTCTCCGAGAACCAGATCTTCCGCATCGACCATTTCCTCGGCAAGGAGACGGTGCAGAACATCATGGTCACCCGCTTCGCCAGCGGCCTGTTCGAGCCGATCTGGAACCGCGACCATATCGACCATGTGCAGATCACCGCCTCCGAAACCGTGGGGGTCGAAGGTCGCGGCGCCTTCTACGACGCCACCGGCGCCCTGCGCGACATGACCCCCAACCACATGTTCCAGCTGCTCTCCATGATCGCCATGGAGCCGCCCAACTCGTTCGACGCCGAGGCGGTGCGCACGGAAAAGGCGCGGGTGGTGGACGCCATCAAGGTCCAGACCCCGGTCGAGGCCCTGCACAATTCGGTGCGCGGCCAGTACCACGCCGGGAAAGTCGGCGGGCGCGGGCTGGCCGACTATCGCCAGGAGCCGAAC
>DASXCJ010000047.1:0-1639 GCA_036491175.1 Rhizomicrobium sp. | reverse complement strand
CGCGACATCGAAACTGCAAAGCGCTTGGCGATCACGGAGGAATGACGATGGCAAAGACCCGAATTTTCGACGCCGCAGAATATCTCGACAGCCCCGAGATGATCGCGGAATATCTCACCGAGGCACTTGAGACCGATGACGACGCGTTCACCGCCAAAGCGATCAGCACCGTCGCGCGTGCGCAGGGCATGGACGCCGTCGCGGAGACCGCCGGCGTTGCCCGGACAAATCTCGCGCGCTCAGCGGCGATGCCAAGCCGGAATTCGAGACGATCCGCAAGGTGCTCAGCGCGCTCGGCATTCAGTTGGTAGCGAAGCCGCGGGCGGCCTGAGTCCCCAAGGCTAGCCTGGGGTCATTGCTTCAACTTGCACTGCAGCGACGTTTTTCCGACTTGCCAAATTGCAGCGGTAGGGGGAGCATTCACCTGCCGACCCAATCAAGGGCCGAGCTCCAGACGAGGAGGCGGCAATGGGACAAGACGTCAGAAGTCCCCGCGGTCCACGGTGTATTGCACTGGTGGGCCCTTTCCAGAGCGGTAAAACCACACTTCTTGAAGCTATCCTGGCGCGTACTGGCGCCATTCCCAAAGCCGGCAGTGTCGATGCCGGGACTTCCGTCGGCGATTCCAGTCCCGAGGCCCGCCACCACAAGATGGGCGTCGGTCTCACGGCCGCCACCACGAGTTTCATGGGGGACGAATATACCTTCATCGATTGTCCCGGCTCGATCGAATTCGCGCACGACATGCGCGCCGCAATCCCGGCGGTGGATGCCGCCGTGGTGGTCTGCGAGGCCGATGAACGCAAGCTGCCGCAGCTTCAGATCATCCTGCGCGAGCTTGAGGATCTCGGCATCCCGCGCTTCCTGTTCCTCAACAAGATCGACCGCGCCAGCAAGCGCATCCGCGAGACGCTCGCGACGCTGCAGCCGGCTTCGCGAATTCCGCTGGTGCTGCGGCAGATTCCGATCTGGAACGGCGATTTGATCGCGGGCTTCGTCGATCTGGCGCTGGAACGCGCCTTTGTCTACCGCGAACACAAGGCTTCCGAAGTCGTGGCACTTGAAGGCGGTGACCTCGACCGCGAGAAGGAAGCCCGCTTCTCGATGCTGGAAAAGCTCGCCGATCACGACGATGCGTTGATGGAGCAACTGCTCGACGACATCCCGCCGCCGCGCGACGCGATCTTCGACGATCTCGCCCGCGAACTGCGCGAAGGGCTGATCTGTCCGGTGCTGCTCGGCTCGGCGCTGCGCGAAAACGGCGTGCTGCGCCTGATGAAGGCGCTGCGGCATGAATCGCCCGGGATCGCCGAGACGGCGAAGCGGCTCGGCGCGTCTTCGCCCAAGGACGCGCTCGCCTATGTGCTCAAGACCGTGCATTTGCAGCACGGCGGCAAGCTTTCGCTGACGCGGATCCTGGCCGGCCATCTCGACGATGGCGCCACGCTGTTGTCATCCTCCGGCGAGTCCGGCCGGGTGTCCGGCATCCTCGCCGTCAGCGGCGCCCATGATACCAAGCGTCCCGCAGCCGAGCCCGGCCAAACCGTGGCGCTCGGAAAACTCGACGCGGTCAAGACCGGCGATACGGTGTCGAGCGGCAAGACCGCGCCGGCGGCGCTGGTCCGCCTCGAGCCGCTGC
>DASXCJ010000046.1:0-158473 GCA_036491175.1 Rhizomicrobium sp. | reverse complement strand
ATCGGCAGCGTCCACAGATAAATCGGATGGCGCGGCATCTGCGCCGCCAGGATATTGCCATAGCCCATCAGGGCGGCGCCGCGATGGTGGAACACGACGCCCTTGGGGTTGCCCGTCGTGCCCGACGTGTAGTTTAGCGAGATCGCATCCCATTCGTCGGCCGGCTTGGCCCAGGCGAATTCCGGGTCGCCGCTCGCGATGAAGGCTTCGTAGTCGATATTGCCGAGCCGCGCGCCGGTCTGCGGAAATTGGGGATCGTCGTAGTCGATCACGATCGGCTTGACCTTGGCGAGCGCCAGCGTCTGCGCCATCGTGGCCGCGAATTCGCGATCGGTGATGAGGATCTTCGCCTCGCCATGGTCGAGGATGAAGGCGAGCGCGGCGGCGTCGAGCCGCGTGTTCAGCGTGTTGAGCACGCCGCCCGCCATCGGCACGCCGTAATGCGCCTCCAGCATCGGCGGGGTGTTGGCGAGCATCGCCGCCACCGTCTGGTTCTTCTTCAATCCCAGCTTCGACAGCGCCGAGGCGAGCTTGCGGCTGCGCGCGTAGAATTCCGCATAGGTGTAACGCTGGTTCCCATGCACGATGGCGGTGCGTTCCGGGAACACGTTTCCCGCGCGCTCCAGGAAAGTGAGCGGCGTCAGCGCCTGGTAGTTCGCGCCATTGCGGCCGAGATCGGTGTCGTAGGGGCTGGCGGCCAGCACCTTGGGCCGGGGGGCGGCGCGCACCGCCGCACGGCCCGAACGCGCGCCAACGGGCTTGCGCGACCGCCGCGGCGCCGCGGGCCGATGCGCGGGAACCGGTCTGGCCACGCGCTTGGGCGCTTGTTTCGCCGCAACCGGCTTTTTCGCGGCAACAGCTTTCTTCGCGGCTTTCTTCGGCCCGGCTTTCCTGGCGGGCGTCTTTTTCGCCGGCGCTTTCTTGCTCCCGCGCGCCTTCGCCTTGATCGTCTTCTTCTTGCTTTTGCTCGCCACGGTGCCCGCCATTTCCAACCGGCGGAAAACCTAGTGAAACGCGGTTAGCGAGGCAAGTTCGCGAGCGCGGATTTGGCGAAGGCGACATCGGGCGAGCGCGGGCATATCCCCGCCACGGCGCGATAGGCGCGCGCGGCGGTCGCGTCGTCGTGCCTTGCGAACCGGTTCCATTCCGCAATCGCCAGGATGCCTTCACAGGCGCCGTCCGAACCTTGCAGGCCCGATGCGATGTCGTTGACGCGTGCGTCCGTGGCATCGCCTTCGAACATCGCGAGGATCGCGGCCTCGCGGCTTTTCGGCGGAAGCTTGGCGGCGTTGGCGGCGAGCTCAGCCTTGTCGTCGCGGCCCTGGCGCAGCCGCGCATAATGCAGCCAGATCGCCGCGGCGCCGGGCTTGCGCGACAGGCTTTCGGTCAAATCCGCCGCGGCATCGTCGTATTGGCCGGCGAACAGATGCACGAGGCCGCGGCCCCAATAGGCGTCGGCGCGATCGTCGTTCGCGGCCACGAGGACGAGGTCCATGCCGCGGGCCGTGGACGATCCGCCTTCGATCGCCGCATCGAAATCGGCGCGCGCGGCGGCGGCGCGATCCGCCGAGAGCGCGGCGAAGCCGCGCAAGGCGCGAAATTCCGGCACGTTCGGCATGGAATCGACCGCGCCGTCCAGATCGGCGAACGCCGCCGCGTCGTCGCCGCGCTGAAGACGGGCATTGCCGCGCGCCAGATAGGACCGCGCGGTCTCGAAGCTGTCGCCGCTCTTTGTCCAGACCGCGAGCGCCGCGCTTGCGTCGGCGATCGCGTCGTCGTAGCGGCGTGCGCGGACACGCAGTTCGGCACGCGCCCGCAGCGCCTGGGCGCGGTCGCCCGCGCTTGCCGCCGCGTCGGCGATGGCCGCGCCGCAGAGCGTTTCGGCGTCGTCCGCATCGGCGGTCACGGCCCGGTCGCAACGGCACGCTTGAGACTCGCATTGGATAAGGCCCGGAACGCCGATCTGCCGAAGGCCAGGCAGCACATAGGGCGCGCCCGCCCAAGCAAGCCCGGTCACGCAGGTGGCAACGGCCAACAAAAGACGCGGCATCCCTCGCATGGCAAACAATCCCCTCCGCCCGCGGCGCACTATAGCAAACGCCCCTTGAAACCACGCAATTCGGGCGCAAATCAGGCATGGACCGGGTGCTTCCATATTGCTAGGAAGTCACCTTGGGAAGGCGCCGGGAATACAAATGAGCGAGAGTGTCGAGGTGGCGCGCGAGCGGACGGGTCTGCTCCGCCGTCTGTATGCCTGGGTGATGAGCAACGCCGAGGGCCCCAAGGCCTGGGCGGTGCTGGCCGCGATGTCGTTCGCGGAGAGCTCGTTCTTCCCCTCGCCGCCGGACATCCTGATGATCCCGATGATCCTGGCCGACCGCAAGCGCGCCTTCGTGATCGCGCTGTGGACGGCGTTCTGGTCGGTGGTGGGCGGGCTGCTCGGCTACGCGCTGGGCTCGCTGCTCTACAATTCCGTCGGCAAATGGCTGATCGACGTCTACGGCATGGGCGGCGACATCAACGCCTTCCAGCACACCTTCGTGAAATGCGGCCCGCTGATCGTTCTGCAGGGCATCACGCCGATCCCCTACAAGCTCATCACCATCGCCTCGGGCTTCGCGCACCTGCCGATCCTTCTGTTCCTCGGCCTGTCGACGATCACCCGCACCTTCCGCTTCATGGCGGTCGCGACCGCGGTCTATGTGATGGGCGACCGCGCCAGGATCTATATCGAGCGCTACCTGCCGATCCTTTTGGCCGTGCTCCTGGTGATCGTGGTCGGCGGCTTCTTCGCCGCCCGCTTCATCTTCGCCGGCTCCGCCGACAGCTTCTCGGTGTGCAATTTCAAGTAGGGCGTGGCCAGCGATTTAAGCGACTGCGTAACCTTGCCTGTTCGGCAGTTCGATTACATGCTCGAACCGAGGAACCCATCTATCATTTATAAGAACCTGTTCAGAAAACATTGACAGTGGCCGAATCCACAGTTGGCCGCCTTGATAAGCACGATAAATAACAAAAACTTCTTCCGTTTCCGAGTGACGCGCCACTGCTAGAACCGCATAAAGGCCGCCCTTATAGTGGCGGTACAAGCCCGGCTCGATCGTTTGGTGACCGCCTAGTGATTGCTGAGTTGGCACGTAAGTCACTCGAATCGAAAACTCCACATATTCTGAGGAACGCGATACCGCGCCACAATAGAGAAAGATGTTTACGCACAACTACGAAGGACTTTTTCGAAGCTCGGAACTGATTCGCCTAAGTTCCGAGGGGGAATATGTTGTGCCAAATTGAGCCCAATAAAACCATGCGGAAAGAAGAAACGTAATAACTGCCAGCGCGACACTGAGGAAGGTTCCTTTCGCACCGCTTGTAACAAAGGAAGGGAGCCAAGCGACAAGAATCGATATTAGAGTCGATACCAGCAACCCAAGCAGAATCATCGCTCCCTGCCGACGCGCTTCCGACGAAATAAAAGCAGCGATGAAATCAGTTGGATCATCAATATATCCCGACTTCCGAATCTTCCGAAGCAATCGCTTCCTTGTAGGGTCATCCAGCTCCTTTGAATACACCTCAAGGAAATGCTCAGCCCTTTCGCTCGAGTTGCGTAGACGCAAGTTTTGGCGGACCTCCGTGATGGTTTGATCGAGCCAGTACTTCGAAGGCCCGCCGTCATCATCTATATACTTGCTGCCGAGCGCAGCGCTGCCATATGGATTTTTGACTTCCATCTCTAACTGGAAAAGGCACAGCTGTACGATGCTCAGATAAGGATGAATGCGAATAGAGAAGGGGCTCTGGTTGACTATCGCAACAGGCATATGCCCAGACCAACCTGGATTGATGAAATTTGCCGCGCCAGAAACGAGTACGCCGAGGCGCCCCATCGAACTTCTACCGATCAGCCGGCCGCAAAGATCATTAGGTATCGCAAAACGCTCATAAGTTCGGCCCAGAATAAACCTGCCAGGACGCAACAGATAACCACTAGGAGACGAACAATGGATCTTCTTGAATGAGCTGGTGATTTGCGGACCTAGTGGAGTGTTATCGGACAAATCAACCCGGTGAAATCGGCGTGGTATCCAAAAAACATCTCCAAGCCTTAAATCAATGGAGCATGGCTGGATTTGCGCTTCTGGACGGAATGGAAAATTTGGATTGGAGGCTTCGATTCTTAAGTCTTTCAGTCGTGCCAAGATTGAGCCGTTTGAAACGATCACGTAATACACCCCCAAGAAAACACGTCATGATACTCCTATTCCTGTTGGGGAAAAGGGTATGCCATCCTGCCCCAACTCCGCCGTGTTTTGACTTGATAAGCGCGGGGGTTTAGTCCCGCTTGGGTCATGCGCAAGCAGCTTCTTTCGGTCGGCGCCATCCTCGCCTCGGTGCTCATCCTGCTCATCGGCAGCGGGCTGCTCGGCACCGTCACGCCGGCGCGCGCGCATATCGCCGGCTTCTCCCAGACCGTCATCGGCATCATCGGCTCGGCCTATTATGTCGGCTTCGTCGCCGGCTGTTTCGCCGGCCCCAGGCTGATCGCGCGCGTCGGCCACAGCCGCACCTTCGCGGTGGCGGCGGCGCTCGCCTCCGTCACGCCGCTGATGCAGGCGCTGGCCTTCGGCGAGTTCTCCTGGATCGTCGCCCGCGGCCTGTTCGGCTTCGCGGCGGCGAGCCTCTACATGACCATCGAGAGCTGGCTCAACGACCGCGCCACGCCGGAGACGCGCGGGCGCATCTTCGCCGCTTACATGACGGTCAACTATCTGGGCCTGGTGCTGGGCCAGACCCTGTTCATGGTCGGGCGGCCGACGAGCTATTCGCTGTTCAGCCTGTCGGCCGTGTTCTACGCGCTGTGCCTGATCCCCGTGAGCCTGACGCGCCTGCCGCAGCCCAAGCCGGTGGCGGCGCCCACGCTCCGCCCCATGCGCATGTTCAAGCTCGCGCCGGTGGGCGTGGCGGGCTGCATCGCGGTGGGGCTGGCGAACGCGGCGGTGTGGAGCTTCGCGCCGGTCTATGCGCAGGACCACCACATGACCAAGGGCCTGCTCTCCGCCTTCATGAACGCCTTCACGCTTGCGGGCGCGTTCATCCAGATGCCGCTGGGGCGGCTGTCGGACCACATGGACCGGCGCTGGATCATCCTCTTCGCCTCATTGGCCGCCATCGCCGCGGGGCTTGCGCTGGCCGTGTTCGGCGGACGCGGGACTGGCTGGGCGCTCGTGCTGGTCGCCGTGTTCGGCCTCACCAACCTGCCGCTCTATGGACTATCGGTCGCCCACGCCAACGACAGGCTGCCGCGCGAGATGTTCGTGGAGTCCTCGGCGACGCTTCTGATGGTCAACGCCTTCGCCGCGATCGTCGGCCCGCTGCTCGCCTCGCAGGTCATCACCCGTTTCGGCATCGCCTATCTCTTCGTCTTCACCGCCGGCATCCACGTGCTGTTCTCGAGCTTCGTGGTCTTTCGGCTGTTCGCCAAATCCGCCCCGCCGGACGAATTGCGCGAACCCTTCGAGCCGATGCCCGAAGCGGGCGGCGCCATCTCCATCGAACTCGATCCAAGAAGCGAGACGATCCACTAAGCACGCATTGTCTTCTTCAAGATGAATGGGCACCTTCCTCTTGGAGGCTTTGCGACGCTCCGGCGTTGCACTGCCTTTCTCTATCCTTCCCCGCATAAGTGTCATGGCCCGCGAATGCGGGCCATGACACATTAAGTTGTCTTACTCCATCGGGACCGCCGGCCCGTCGCGCAGGATCGCGGTCTTGGCGAACGGCACGACGACGAGGCCGATGAGGAACAACAGGCCCATCAGTCTGTAGACATCCTCGAACGCCAGTGTCAGCGATTCCCGCGTCACCACTTGCGTGAGTTCGCCTTCCAGCATCAGGCGCGCGTGGTTGGCATCGGCGCCGAATTGGGAGAGCCGGGCGATGGCGTGCGACAGGCCGGACGTGTTCGCGCCCGACAGGCGCTCGCCGAAGCGTTCGCCATGGATGCGCCCGAAATCCTGCAGCCAGGTCGTCGTCATCGCGATGCCGATGGCGCCGCCGAGATTGCGCGTGAGGTTGAACAGGCCCGAGGCATAGCGCAATTCCGACGGCGGCACGCCGTTCAGCGCCATGCCCACCGACGGCACGATGCAAAGCAGGATGGAGAAGCCGCGCAAGGCTTGCGGAAAGAACAATTCCCAGAAACCCCAATTGTCGGTGACGCCGCTCATCATCCAGCACGACAGCGCGAAGAGCGAGAAGCCGCAGGCGATGACGATGCGCTGATCGAGGAAGGTCGTCAGCCGCGCCGCCAAAGGCGCCCCGAACGCCATGAAGAAGCCGGCGATGAACACCGTCTCGCCGATCTCGAGGCTCGAATAGCCGCGCACGCGCCCCAGGAAGAGCGGCGTGAGATAGGTGGCGCCGTAGAGCCCGAAGCCGATGATGACGCTGAGCGCGCAGGCCATGGCGAAGACGGGCCGCCTGAAAGCGGAGAGTTTCACCACCGGCATGGTCGAGTAGAGGCAACGCTCGAAGAACACCACCGCGCCGACGAAGCTCAGCCACGCCACCGTCTGGATGGTGGGATCCTCGAACCATTGGTTGCGCGGCCCTTCCTCCAGCACATATTGCAGGCAGCCCAGGAACACCGCGAGCGACGCCGCCTGCAGCCAGTCGATGCGCTTGAAGGCGGAGAGGTCGGGCTCGTCCACCTTGCCCAGGATCGGCAGCGCGATCGCGATGAAGGCGCCCGGCACGATGTTGACGAAGAACAGCCAATGCCAGGACAGCGCGTCGGTGATCCAGCCGCCGACGCTGGGGCCGAGCGTCGGCGCCAATGTGGACGTCATGCCCAGGATGGCGGGCACCATGGCGCGCTGCTTGCCGTCGAACATGGCGAAGCCGGTCGCGAACACGGTCGGCACCATCGCGCCGCCGACGAAGCCCTGGATGGCGCGGAACAGCGTCATGGACTCGATGCTCCACGCCATGCCGCACATCAGGCTCGACAGGGTGAACAGCACGGCGGACGCCGTGAACAGCCAGCGCGTCGAGAGCGCGATGGACAGATAGGCCGCCAGCGGGATCATCACGATCTCCGCCATCAGATAGGACGTCTGGACCCAGGCGATCTCGTCCGGCCCGGCCGACAGCCCCGACTGGATGGAATTGAGCGACGCCGCCACAATCTGCACGTCCATAAGCGCCATGAACTGTCCGAAAGCCATGATTCCAAAGATCAAAAGCTTGCGGCGGTAGCTGAGGCCGGCGACGGTCGCGGGCGGCGTGGCGGTGGTTCCGGCGGCGCTCATTTGGGGGCCTTGACCTTTTATATGACGAGCATCATATAAACCGGACCGGGAGAGAAGCAAGATGCGCTACAGCGACACCCACAAGGCCGAGACCCACGACAGGCTGCTGCAGATCGCCGGCCGCATGCTGCGCGAGAAGGGGCCGCAGAACCTGGCCGTGGGCGAATTGATGAAGGAGGCCGGCCTCACCCATGGCGGCTTCTACGCCCACTTCAAATCCAAGGACGCGCTGCTCATCGAGGCGCTGGAGCGCGTCTTCGCGGGCGGCCGCAACAAATTCGAGCGCGCCACCGAGGGCATGCCGCCGCGCCACGCGCTCGGCGCCTATGTCGATTTCTACGTCTCGACGCGGCACCGCGACGGTATCGCCAACGGCTGCCCCGTCACGGCGCTCACCTCCGACAGCCCGCGCCAGTCCAAGAAATTCCGCGCCGCCTTCGATGCCGGCGTGAAGCGCCTCGTCGGCGCGCTCGCCGCGCGCATCGGCGAAGCCCGCATCCAAACCGAAGACAGCCAGACCCTGGCTGCGTCCATACTGTCCGCGATGGCGGGAGCCGTCGCGATCTCGCGCGCCGTTTCCGACAAGCGCCTCTCCGACGAAATGTTGGAGGCGGCGCGCGAGAGCATCAAGGCGCGGCTCGGCGTGACCGACGCCGATCTCGCCAAGGAGAAATTCCCCAGAAGCGTGCGAAGCGAGGTTCTGCAATGAATGCGAGCGCCGATCTTTCGCAGCTCTCGGGCCTCGAGCAGATCCGCGCGGTGTTCGCCGGGCAGACGGGCTACCAGGGCATCGTGAAGACGCTGGGCCTTACACCCGTCTCCGCCGAGGACGGCGCGGTGGTGTTCGAAGGCAACCCCGGCCGCGAGGTCTACAATCCGATCGGCGCGGTGCATGGCGGCTATGCGGCGACCATGCTCGACAGCGCCATGGGCTGCGCCGTGCACACCAAGATGAAGCCCGGCCAAGGCTACACGACGCTCGAACTCAAGGTCGCGTATCACCGCGCATTGAAAGACACGAGCGGCCCGGTGCGCGCCGAAGGCCGCGTGATCTCGCTCGGCCGCCGCGCCGCCTTCGCCGAGGGCAAGCTGTTCGACAAGGACGGCAAGCTCTGCGCCTCCGCCACCACGACCTGCCTGGTGTTCAGCCAATGACCACGACCGAATTCGACGCCACCGCCGCCATGACCCCGCGCCCCACGCTTGCGTCGCGGCTTTCGCTGCTGCCCAAGCGCGCGCTGATCGTCGGCGGGCTTGCCGTCGCGCTCGCGATCGCCGGCGCGATCTGGATCGCCTGGCCGGCCTCGTCCGTCTCCACCGACGACGCTTACGTCAAGGCGGATTCGACGCTCGTCGCGCCCAAAGTGCAGGGCCTGATCGCCAAGGTGCTGGTGCGCGACAATGAAGTGGTGAAGGCCGGACAGCCTCTGATCGTCATCGACGATGAGGATTACCGCCAGGCCGTCGCTTCGGCCGAGGCGGACGTCGCCTCCGCGCAAGCCGCGCTCGACGAACAAGCCGCGCAAGCCGATCTCGCCGCCGCCAATATCCGCGCCGCCAATGCGTCGATCCGCTCGGCGGACGCTGAATCCGCGCGCGCGCAAGCCGACGGCCATCGCTTCGCCATCCTCGGCGCGCAAGGCAATGTGTCGAGGAGCCAGGCCGACCAGATGCGGGCCTCCGCCATCTCCGCCTCCGCCGATGCCGACAAGAGCCGCGCCGCTTACGCCGCCAGCGTGCAGCAGCAGAACGTGATCCTGCGCACCCGCGCCCAGCTCGAAGCCGCGCTCGCCAAGACGCGCGCCGCGCTGTCGCTGGCGCGACAGAACCTGTCGCACACCGTCATCCGCGCGCCGGTGGCCGGCGTCGTCGGCGGCCGCCAGGCGCAGATCGGCGAATTCGTCTCGCCCGGCACCCAGCTTCTCACCCTGGTGCCGCTCGACACGATCTATGTGAACGCGAACTTCAAGGAGACGCAGACCGCGCGCATGCTCACCGGCCAGAAAGTGCGCGTCTGGTTCGACGCCCTGCCCGGCAAGCATTTCGACGGCGAGGTCGAAAGCTTCGCTCCCGCCAGCGGCTCGGAATTCTCCTTGCTTCCGTTCGAGCCGGCGACCGGCAACTTCACCCGCATCGTCCAGCGCGTGCCGGTCCGCGTGCATCTGTTGCCCGGCCAGGACGGGTTGCAACGCCTGCGCCCGGGACTGTCGGCGGATGTGACGGTGTATTTGCGATAGTCGCCGCAACTTATATTTGCTATCGTGGTGTCGCCTTCGGGGGGCATTACGATGGAGACGCAGGGGCTTTCGTCCCAGATCGTTCTTGGCATTCTGACCACGCATACGATTCTTCAGCTTGCCACGATCGCCGCGGCGGTCGTCACGATCTATTTCGGCTACCGGCTGTTTCACCTGGCCGAATCCAAAAGCACGGCCGAATTCGAGGTGAGCGGAACCTTCGGCAAGGTGCGCTTGGCACGCGCGGCGCCGGGAATATTCTTCACCTTGTTCGGCTGCGGCGTCCTTGTTGCCGCGCTCGCGCATCCAGCCCAGCTCCAGCTTTCGGGGAGCGCTCCATCTTCCGGCGCAAGCCTCACGGCAACGGCGGGGGGCGGCGCCACGCTGATCGCGAGCGGTGTTGGCTCCGGCCAAACCGACCTGAATTTGCGGGAATGCGCCCGCACGACCGACTTCCTGATGCGGACGGTCCGGGAAGGTCCGACCTACGCCGCGGCGCCGCCCGCCGGCCGTCAGACTTACGATGCGAAGCTGGCGAAAGCCGAACAGGTACTGGCCTTTTGCGTGGACCGGTCGCTCGGCATCGCCGGCGCTTATCGCCGTTACAAGCATGTTGAAGAGCAGGATTTGAGACCTGGGGGAAACAACGATGTCAGTGTCGAAGACAGGACAGTTCACGATAGCGTTTCTGCTTTGCTTGCCAGCTAGCCTTCTGCCGTCCGGGGCGGCCCAGGCGCAGAACGCACCGGCGCACTTGGCGAACCTCGCCTACTACAAGCATGGCATCGACACGATCGTGCCGGCGTTTCGCAACATCTACTGCCCGCCGCAGCCCGCCGCGGCGCGGGAAATTTGCTTCGGGGCGCCCATCGAGGCGCGCACGCAATGGGGCATCGGCGCTTTCGCGGTGCCGGATGACGCGGGTGGTCATGTGCAGATCAGCGCCGGCATGGCGCTGACCTTCGATTTCATGTCGGTGGCCTATCTCCTCAGCAACCATGTCACCGGAAGCAACGGCTGCTTCTACGAATGGAGCGATTATTATTCCTCGATCCTGCTGGACAACCAGACGGCGATCGCCGCCGGGCAGCAGCCTGAGGCTGCTCAAGACCTGGTGGGCTTCGCGCGCAGCTCTCAGACCCCGGCGTGCCGGCGGATCGGCGAACTCAGCGATAGGGATGTAGGCGCCATCGTGGACGGCAATGCCGGTGAACGGGCGGCGGGTATCGAGGCTTCGCTCAACTTTGTCCTGCTCCACGAGATCGGTCATCTGGTCCTGCATCATCACATGACCCAAGACACGCCTCTCGCCGCTCGGCGCCGAATGGAGATGGATGCGGACAACTGGGCGATCGACGCCGCGACAGCGGCCCATCAATGCATCATGAGCAGCTTTGCGCCGCCTTTCCTGGCCGACGCCGGGGGCGCGGGATCGCTCAATTGGGAGAAGACCTCGGATCACCCCCTGGGAATCCGCCGGTATCTCAATTTCCTCGTCCGCATGCAGCAAAGCTGCGAAAGCAATCCGACCTATCTGAGCCGCGTGAGCGAAGCCGACCGCGCCGCCGTGCACGCCGATACCGATCGGGTGATCGGGCACACGCGCGCCTGCGTCGATGCGATCGATCAGGGCAGGCGGTGTTCACTGGCGCACTGACCGGCCGTGCTCAGGGTTGCTCGCCGCTGTCGTTGTTGTCGATCAGCGACGTCACGCCGGACTCCTGGTTGAGGCCGAGCCCCGCGGTGGTCTCGGCGATGGGCTTCAGCACTTCGCCTTTCTTCGCCGCGCGCTGCTCGGCGCGTTCGCGCTTGACGGAGGCGCGCTGCACGGCGAGGTCGAGCTCGAGCTGCGAGCACAAGCCGAGCGTGACCGGATCGACCGCCTTGATGTTGGTCGCGTTCCAATGCGAACGCTCGCGGATCTTCTGGATCGTGGCTTTCGTCGTGCCGACGAGGCGCACGATGTCGGCGTCGGTGAATTCCGGATGGTTGCGCAGGATCCAATAGACCGCGTCCGGCTTGTCCTGGCGCTTGGAGACGGGCGTGTAGCGCGGCGCCTTCTTCTGCTTGACGACCGGCATCTTGTGCTTGGGCGGCGCCATCTTCAGGCGCGCCTTGGGATCCTTCTCGGCGGCTTCGATCTGCTCGCGCGTGAGCTGGCCGGTCGACACCGGGTCCTGGCCCTTGATGCCCTTCGCCACGTCCTCATCGGCGATGCCTTTGACTTCGAGCGGATGCAGCCCGCAGAAATCGGCGATCTGCTCGAAGGTGAGCGAAGTGTTGTCCACCAGCCAGACGGCGGTGGCCTTGGGCATCAGCGGTTTCGCGGCTTCGGCGGCCATGGTGGTATTCTTTCCAGTCTTTTCCTGGCTTTTCCCGACGGGAAATAGCCGTCCTGTCCCGGGCGGGCCCTTCCGGCCCGTCCCTTCGCCCGAATGTTAACGATTTCGAGGAAGGCGCGGGTTTTAGCGGAAAGCGCCTGCCGAGGGAAGTGTCATTTTTTCGGATTCGCCCCCGATTTTGGCCCGTTTTCCGAAAAAAAACTCACGCCGTCAGCAAAATCTTCCCGATATGCCCGCTGCCCTGCATCCGCGCATGCGCCTCTTGTGCGTGGGCGAGCGGGAAGATGCGGTCGACGATGGGCCTGATCTTGCCGCTATCGATCAGCGGCCACACCTCGCGCGCGAGCGCGTTGCGGATGGCGCCCTTCTCGTCGTTGGTGCGGCCGCGCAAGGTGGTGGCCAGGAGCGACAGGCGCTTCATCAGCTGCGGTGCGAAATTCACCTCGGCCTGCAGGCCCTTCATATAGGCGATGTTGACGATGCGGCCCCACAGCGCCGCCGCGCTCATGTTGCGCTGGATGTAGTCGCCGCCGACCATGTCGAGGATGACGTCGACGCCCTTGCCGGCGGTCGCGTCCTTCACCGCGGCGACGAAATCCTGTTCGTTGTAGTTGATCGCGCGGCCGCCGAGCTTCTCGATGGCGGCGCATTTCTCCGCGCTCGCCGCGGTGGAGAACACGACGTGGCCGCGCGCGGCGCAGAGCTGGATCGCGGCCGTGCCGATTCCGCTCGTGCCGCCATGGATCAACACCGTCTCGCCGGGCTTGAGGCGGGCGGAGTCCATCAGATTGGTCCAGACGGTGAAATGCACCTCGGGCAATGCGGCCGCCTCGACCAGCGCCACGCCCTTGGGCGCCGCAAGCAGGCATTTCTCCGAAGCCACCGCGAATTGCGCATAGCCGCCGCCGGGGATCAGGGCGCAGACCTCCTGGCCCTCTTTCCATCCCGTCACGTTCGTTCCAAGCACCGCGATGCGGCCCGACACTTCCATGCCCAGGATCGGCGAGGCGCCGGCCGGCGGCGGATAGGAGCCGCGCGCCTGCGCCAGATCGGCATGGTTGAGGCCGGCGGCCGCCACCTCGATCAGCACTTCGCCCGCGCCGGGAACGGGTTTCTCCGCCTCGCCTAGGACAAGACGGTAGTCAGGGCCTTGGTTTTCGATCTGGATGGCTTTCACGGCGGTCTTCCTGTTTTGCGCCAATGTGTCATGGCCCGCGAATCCGGGCCACCCAGTTGACGCGGCGCCACTCTAAACGATGAAATCCGTCCATTCCTTCGAACAATCGGGCAAGCCCAGCTGGTGGCCCGCATTCGCGGGCCATGACACTGAATGGTGAAGGGAGAGATTGCCCATGCCCATCGACCCGGAGGAATTGCTGCCGCGCAAGAAGCCGGCGGCGGAGATCGTTCTGGGACAGGATCTCTCCGCGCTTTCCGCCCACGAGCTGGAGGCGCGCATCGCCGCGATGCAAGACGAAATCGCGCGCTGCCGCGCCGCCATCGACGCGCGCGGCGCGACCAGGAACGCGGCGGACGCCTTCTTCAAGAAAGGCTGAAGTTCCACGCGTAAATCTTAACGCGTTCAGGAAGCGCGTTAAGCGTTGCCTTGCTGCAACCGTCGCAGGCGTTTCGTCATCTCGCGCGCGATCAATCGCTTGCGAACCCGCGCGCGCTTGCTAGCTTCTGCCTCGCGCGATCTTGCCCGCGCGCTTTGGGGGACTTGCATGTCGCTTCCGGATACCGACGATGATCTGCACGACGTTACCCTGCAATCCTTCACCGGCTCCGCCCTGTTCGAGAAAACCTTCGACGAAGGCATGTCGCTGGTCGAGGAGACCGCGCGTTACCTGGACGGCCGCGGCCGCATCGAATCGCGCGACCTGCCGCGCAAGGCGGCGCTGCTCTATGCCGGCGAAAGCATGCGCGTGACGACGCGGCTGATGCAGGCCGCGAGCTGGCTGCTCATCCAACGCGCGGTGCACGAAGGCGAGATGGATTCCGACATGGCGGCGTCGGACCGCTACCGCCTCGGCTCCAAGGAGATCTGCTTCGGCGGGCGCGGCGAGAATGTCGAGCTCCTGCCCGCGGCGTTGCAGGACCTGCTCCAGCGCAGCGACAATCTCTACCGCCGCATCGCAAGGCTCGACGACGTGCTGTTCGGCGGCAAGGCGCACAATGCCGTGGGCGTGCAGGACCATTTCGCCAAGCTCAACGCCGCCTTCGGCGAAAAGGTCAACTGAAGCGGGCAGCTTTCAAATGCTGCCATAAGCCCTCCGTGTCATGGCCCGCGAAGTTCGTAGCGACAGCGTGCGAACGCCACCCAGGTGATCGCAAAACTCCATTCTCTGCTATTCGTCGCGGCCCGGCTTGTCCGGGTCACCCAATTTGCTTTTTGAAGAGCGAAATTGGGTGACCCGGACAAGCCGGGCGATGACGAAGGGGAGGGAACAGGAAATCAGCCGTTCCGTTCTATTCCGGCAGATAGTCATTGGCCTCGACGAGGCGGTAGCCCGGCATCTCGCTGACGCATTGGCGCAGCAAGACCTCATGGCCATAGCCATAGATCACGACGATGCGGTCGCCCGGCCTGGCGCGCTGGACCAAGTTGGCGCAGATGGCGAAATTGCGCTTGGCCCAGGCGGTGAAGAGATCCGCGCCGGGCTGGTCCGCGCCCCCGCCCACGGAAAGCAGGCTGCGATAGAAATCATTGCCATGGGCGACCGTGTCCCGGCCGTTCGCCGCGCGCAAAGCCTGCGAGATCGTCCCGCTCTGGAGAACGCTCTGCACATGCTGGATCTGGTCCACGATCTGCGCATCGAGATCGGCGAGCAGCCTCTCCTGGCCATGCGCCTTGGCATAGTTCTGGACCGGCTCGAAAGGGAAATCGCCGTCGACGTCGATGCCATGAATGTCGGCCTTGTTCGCATCGGCCAGGCGGAAGCCGAGCTGCACCACTTCATTGTGCGAGGGCGCCAGCGCGCCGTTCTCGAACAGCGGATAGCGCTGGGCGACGATGTCGGCCGGCCACTCCGTCATCACCTTGGTGGGGTGGAAGCGCGACAGGGCTTTGACGATGTCCGCGATCTCCGCCTGCCGCCTGGGCGCCAGCACGTCGTCGACCTGGACGTCGTGCATGTCCCGTCCCGGATTGCTCATATGGAAGGTGCCGAGGATCATCACCGACACGGGCTCCGCGGCGAAAGCCGGACACGCGGCAAGCATGAGAAGCGGAACGAGGATGCGGCGCAGCATGGCATTCGCCCTTTGTTTGGGCGTCTTACCTAGCATCGGGCGCGCGGCGGACATGCATGCGCCCGCCGCAACGGGCGGGCGCCGCGCCGGAATAGACCGATACTAGCGATGCAGCGGCCGATACTAACGATGCAACGGGTTATGCACGTTCACCTGCACGCTCGGTTTCTCGAAGCCCGGCAGGTCGCGGCAGCCCATGGCGTTGCAGATGCGCACCTCGCCGGTGAACCGGTCGACGACATAGGCGTTGTGCGCCGCGGCGTCGATCTGCACCGTCACGCGGCCGGAAACGATGAAAGAGGCGCAGAGCAGGAACACGCCCGCCAGGATCGTGACCCAGATCTCGGTGGTGATGGATTCGAGCACGGCGGCCGCGCCCAGGATCACGCCGCCCGCCACCAGCCAGGGCAGCGCCGCCGCCATCCAGCCGCCGAACCGGTCCTGCATCTGCCACGCCGCGAGCGCGGCGGCGAGAAGCAACAGCCCGCCCGCGCCCAGCAGGATGCGCACCAGCCAATCGGGATCGCGATGGCGCTCGTGCGACACCACGGTGTCGTGGACGATATGGTCTTCGTGGACGATATGCGGATCGGTCATGACAGTCCCCCAAGGCAATACAAGCCCGGACCCTAGCCCGGACGCGCGACCATTGGATGGCGATGCTAGGCCAAAGTCAGAGACTCTTAAATCCCGTCTCCACGCCGAGGCGGCGCTCGATATTGCCGACGACCCATGGGCTGACGATGTCGTGGCCTTCCAGCACGGGAAGCACCATGAACCGCCGATTGCTCGGATTGTAAGCATGGCGAATCGAAGCCATCCCATCCAGCGTTACGATTTCGCCGGACAAGTTCCTGATAACACACCCAAGCTCAGCCAAGCGCGCGCTCAAGCATCGTTGGAGCGCGGCCGCTCGCCACTACCCCCCCTGCAGGGAAGTTATTTAAGCCGTAAGTTTCTCTGCGACCCGGAACCGGGGGCTAAAGATAGGAATAAGGTGCGAGTGTAAGTTTTCTAGCGAGCGATGATTTTCTAAATCCGGTCGAGCAGATGCTCGCTCGAAATCATCCCAGAATCTGCGTGGAGCACGTTGGATCCCCGCGAATGGAGCTCTTCCTTCGTTCAGGGAGACCAAAGCTGTCGCGGCCAACGTTCTTTCGAATGTGTCATGAGCTTCATCGATCGTCTTGCCTTGTACGCAGATGTCATATTCGAGGCCTTGCGCGATCCGCAGATCGTGCTCAAGGTCGCGAAAGATCAAGGCCCGGATTTCAAGGACCGGCTGATGGCTGGATGCGTCGACTGGCCTATTCATTCTCGCGGCTCTGCGTGTGGACGCTTGCCCGTCATTGTAGAGCAAACAACGCAAAACGCAAAGGCGTGCGGACCGAGGGTAGTGTCCTAATTTGAAATCAGGCGTCCGCGATCCAGCCGTTCCGGCGGCAATAGAGGATTTCTCCCCGTCCTGTGATGGGGTTCTGCTTATAGTCTTCGCGATAGATTTCCACGCCTTCGACTGCTTTCAAGTAGGACTCGTATGTGCTGTTCGCTAACAGCACCTTGTAGAGCTTGTGGCGCTCATCGTTAGTTCGGTTAGCCTTCTCTCGAAGAAGAGCCTCATTCAGGAGTCGGTAGCGACCCTTGAGGTGCGTTCGCTCGCTCATTTCCCCGCCCTCGCTTCCGCCACGATAGCCGCCCTTACAGCCTCCACCGGCCCGATGATCGGCGGGATATGCAGCACGGCGAAGAATCGCCGCCGCCCGTCCGGTAGCTCGTAGGACCACGCGTAGGCCCGATTAGCCTTCGGATGCCCGGCTAGGTCGAAGACGGATACGGTGCCCTCCCATGCCACATCTGGCCCGTGCATTTCCTTCACGGGCACCGACTGGACAAGCGTGGCCGTGCCGCCGTGTTGGGCCTCGACTGCCTTGGCGAGTTCGGTAGTATCAACTTCCGGCATTTTCTTGGGGCTCAATGGCGCGGTCGATTGTGTCTCCTTCAACGCCGGAATTCAACAGCATCAGCGGGAGAGCACTTGGCAGAAATCATCGACCCTAAGCGACTACTAGACACGCTGCGGGCTCAGCCGCGAGAAAACGAATGGCTTGAGTTCAAAGTCAACGACTTCGAAGCCAAGCGGTGTGCGGAGTATATCTCCGGCTTGGCGAATTCCGCCATGCTCCAAGGGAAGCCCCACGCATACCTATGCTTTGGCGTTGAAGACGACACGCACGCCGTCGTCGGCACGGCCGTAAATCTCAAGACAGAGAAAGTTGGGGCGGAGCCGTTCGAAAATTGGGTGTCGCGCAAACTTGATCCACGTCTCAATCTGACCATCATCCCGTTCGATTATGGGGGAAAGCATGTAGAAATTATTGCTATTGAACCGGCTTACCAACGGCCCGTGCGCGTGGATGGAGAAGCATTTATCCGCATCGATTCTCAGCTTCGGAGATTGCAAGATTATCCGGAACGAGAGCGGTCGATCTGGATGATTGCATCGCGGTTCGTTTTTGAACACGGCGTTGCCGCCGTCCACCGTGCCAGTGTCGATATTTTTCGTGACTATGATATATCGGCCTTTCTTAAGCTCGTCGGTAAGCCTAACCTTTCCGACAAGGCCAAGCTGGCATATCTGGAATCAAGCGGGATGATTCTCGATGATTTGCAGGGCGCATACGATGTAACAAATCTATGCGCGATATTGTGTGCGGACAACTTTGGAGCGCACGCATCGATTTCTACGAAGGCCCCTCGCGTTACTACCTACGCAGGTACCGATAGGCTCAAGAGTGTTGGCGATGATATCGGAAAGCGCGGCTACGCCGTGACCTTTCCTCGTCTGCTCAAATACATCATTGACCGCACGCCGTTCCGCGAGGAAATGCGCCACGGCGTGCGCACCAAGGTACTCTCGTATCCCGAGATTGCGGTCCGCGAATTTCTGGCGAATGCGCTGATCCACCAGGACTTCACCCTCGAAGCAGGGTGCCCGCTGGTAGAGATATTCGAAGATAGACTTCAGATTACCAACCCCGGCACGCCGCTTGTCGAGGTGGATAGGTTTATCGACAGCCCGAGCAAAACACGAAACACAAAGCTGGCACTTATGATGCGTAGCGCAAACCTCTGCGAAGCAAGAGGGAGCGGCGTTGATCGCGCCCTACAAGCAATCGAAGCTGACGCGCTGCCGCCCCCCGTCTTCCGGCTGTCCGGAAATTCGACGGTAGTTACACTGTTCAAGGAGCAGCCGTTCGCCGCGCTCAGTAAGGATGATCGAATTCGCGGGTGCTATCAGCACGCGTCTCTTAGATACGAAGCCAACGATCCAATGAGCAATGGCAGCTTGAGAATTCGCTTTGGCCTTACGGCCAAACAATATCCCCAGATTTCTGAGGTGATCTCCGATGCGATTGTAGCGGGCCTGATACGCCCGCTCCATGAGGATCAAGGAAACCGGACGGCAAGATACTTGCCGTTCTGGGCGTGAATTTATGTAAGCCGTTGGCCGCTTCCAATGGTTCAAATTGAGAATGATACAAATATCATAGCAATTTCAGCTAGTTAGTCAGTGGCAGAATTGTGGCATTATGTAACTCGTTCATTCCATCTGAGCGGCCAATCTCCTAAGTTCCGCCGCTCGGCGTTCAGCCAGACGCCGTATCCCCCTTTCCCATCCGGCGGGAGGCGTCCTGTGTGCAGAAGTGCCTTCGGTCGCCCGCGCTTGACGAATCGATTGCACCGAAACGCCCATGGCGTCGGCCAAATTTTCGAGTGTCACGCCTACGAGCAATTCATCGGTGGCTTTACGAAAATTCATAGCTGCTTCCTCTTGTAATCTGCCCGGCAAGCTGTATATTCCATAATATACAACGCCAAGCAAGAGAACTCCAATGGTCAACCGCCTCTCAGTCACCCGCCGCGCTCAAGCCATCGGGGCTTTGGTCGAAGGAAACTCCATCCGCTCCACCGAACGGATGACGGGCATTCATCGCGACACCGTCATGCGCCTTATGGTCGAAGTGGGCGAAGGCTGCGCGCGGCTCATGGACGAGAAGATGCGTAACCTGCCTTGCCAGCGGATCGAATGCGACGAGATTTGGAGCTACGTGAAGATGAAGCAGAACCGCGTGCGCGGTGCGCGCCAAGGCTATCTGCGCGTCGGCGATCAATGGACCTTCGTGGCGCTGGACCCGGAAACGAAGCTTGTTCCGTCCTACCTCGTCGGCAAGCGCACGACGGAAAACGCCGTGCTGTTTATGAACGATCTTGCCACGCGCCTTTCAAACCGCGTCCAGCTTTCGACGGACGGACTTCACTCTTACGTCCATGCCGTCGAAGAAAGCTTCGGCGCGGATGTGGACTATGCGCAGGTGGTAAAATTTTATGACGCTGTGCCTATCGGCCCCGGGCGCTATTCGCCGCCAAAGGTATCCGGGCAGGAAAAGACGGTAATCATGGGCTCGCCCGTGGAAAGCAAGATCAGCACCAGCTTGGTCGAACGGCAAAACTTGACCATGCGGATGCAGATGCGCCGGTTTACGCGCCTGACCAACGGCTTCTCAAAGAAGCTGGAAAACCTCAAGGCGGCTGTTGGCCTGCATTTCGGGCATTACAATTTCGTGCGCCAGCACCGCACCACGCGCGTCACCCCTGCCATGGCGGCGGGTGTTTCTGATAGGATGTGGTCACTTGAGGAATTGGTGGAGCAAACCAGCAAATAGAGGCCGCAATGATTGACCGCTACACAAAAGTTGTCCTGACCGTCATCGCAATATCTCTCACGATGCTTGCAGTTCAGAACGGGATCGGCATGGCGCGAGCGTCAGTTGACTACAATGACGCTTGCGGGACGGCGACCCATCCAGCGTGCCAAGTCGAATGGACTCGCGCGATGCCCGTCCATGCCCAATAAATCAAATTAGGACACTACAGGACCGAGACCGATTCAGCGGGGGACCAGGAAGACTACTTCACATAGTCCTTGAAGCGCGCGTTGAAGCGCGTCAGGCGGCCGCCGCGGTCGATCAGCTGCTGCTGGCCGCCGGTCCAGGCCGGATGCGTCGTCGGATCGATGTCCAGAGTGAGCTTCTGGCCCTCTTCGCCCCAGGTGGTGCGGGTCTTGTACGTCGTGCCGTCGTTCAGCTGAACGGTCACGAAGTGATAGGAGGGATGGACGCCTTTTTTCATGGCATTGGGCCTTAAGCTCTGCGAGGGGGCGGCTTATAGGGGAGCCGGACCCGATTGACAAGCTTGGCGGTCTATTTAGTGGACGGCAATGACCGTTGTCTCGGGGGTCGCGCCGACCGCCAGGGGGCTCGCCAGAAGCTGAAGCCCCGGAAACATAAGGGCCGTGCTGAAGGCGACAGCCATCAGGCCGTCGAGCAGAACCGCTTTGGGATCCATCATGTAGGGGGCAGTCACGGGGTTCAGGAGGGCTGCCTGAACCAGCACCCCCAGCAAAATCAGGGAAAGTCCGAAAAGACCGTCGCCCGAGAGGCCCCGAAACGCCAAAATAGCCAGCTCGACCGCGACGATCAGCGCGACGATGCTCAAGGCCCAGCCGACAGCTTTGAGGTCCATCGCTCCCCCCTTGCGACGTCACGGCCCGGTTCCACTGGGCCGAAGGCCTTACTATATAGGACCAAATCAACGGACCGAAGCGGCGATGTCCCAAACTGGCGAGGAGTTTGCGAACGAGGTTACCAGGATCGCTGGAGCCCGCCCCAAAGCACGCTCGCTGAGGCCGCTGAGGCGGCTCCTGCCCTTCCTGCACCCTTATCGCTGGGCGATCGCCATCGCGACCGTGTCGCTGGTCCTGTCCTCCTCGGCCAGCCTGTTCATCCCGCCGGCCATCCGCGGGATGATCGACCACGGCTTCGACAAGACCAATGCCGGCCTGATCGGAAAGTATTTTCTCGCGCTGATGGGCGTGGCCGCCGTGCTCGGCATCTCCACCGCCACGCGCTTCTATTTCGTCACCTGGCTGGGCGAGCGCGTCATCGCCGATATCCGCAAGGCCGTGTTCGATCATGTGCTGGGCATGACGCCCGCCTTCTTCGAGGTCACGCGCACCGGAGAGGTGCTGTCGCGCCTCACCGCCGACACCACGCTTGTGCAGACGGTGATCGGCTCCTCCGCTTCCATCGCGGCGCGCAACGCGGTGATGCTGGTGGGCGGCCTGATCCTGCTCTTCATCACCAGCGCGAAATTGTCGGCGCTGGTGCTGGCCGCCGTCGTGCTGGTGATGCTTCCGCTCATCCTGTTCGGGCGCTGGGTGCGCACGCTCAGCCGCAAGAGCCAGGACCGCCTCGCCGATACGAGCGCGCATGCATCCGAAACCCTCAACGCGGTACAGACCGTGCAGGCCTTCACCCATGAAAGGGTGGAGCGCGACCGTTACGGCGCGGCGGTGGAGAACTCCTTCGACGTCGCGGTGCTGCGCACCAGGGCGCGCGCGGTGATGACGGCGGTGGTGATCTTCGGGATCTTCGGCTGCATCGTCGGCGTGTTGTGGGCCGGCGCGCAGGACGTGCTCTCGGGGGCGATGACCGGCGGGCAATTGGCGCAGTTCATCGCCTATGCGGTGATCGTGGCCTCGGGCTTCGGCGCGCTCACCGAGACCTGGGGCGATCTGCAGCGGGCGGCGGGCGCCTCCGAACGCCTCAGCGAACTCCTCACCATCGAGCCCGAGATCAAGGCGCCGGAGCATCCCGCCGCCCTGCCCGCCCAACCGCGCGGCGCCGTGACGTTCCGGGACGTGACGTTCCGCTATCCCTCGCGCCCTGACGCCGCCGCGCTCAACGGCTTCTCGCTCGATGTCGCGCCGGGCGAGGCGGTGGCGCTGGTGGGCCCGTCGGGCGCGGGCAAGTCCACCGTGTTCCAATTGCTGCTGCGCTTCTTCGCGCCGCAATCGGGCAGCGTGCTGTTCGACGGCGTCGACATCGCCACGCTCGATCCGACGGAACTGCGCAAGCACATCGCCATCGTGGCGCAGGATTCGGTGATCTTCTCCGGCTCCATCGCCGACAACATCCGCTACGGCCGCCCCGGCGCGAGCGACGCCGACGTGCGCCGGGCGGCCGAAGCCGCGGCCGCCGCCGAATTCATCGAGCCCCTGCCGCAAGGCTACGACACGCTGGTCGGCGAGCGCGGCGCGACCTTGTCCGGCGGCCAGCGCCAGCGCATCGCCATCGCCCGCGCCATCCTGCGCGACGCGCCGCTGCTCTTGCTCGACGAAGCCACCAGCGCGCTCGACGCCGAGAACGAACGCCTGGTGCAGACGGGCCTCGCCAACCTCATGGCCGGCCGCACCACCATCGTCATCGCCCACCGCCTGGCGACGATCCAGCGCCTCAAGCGTATCGTCGTCATGGACCAAGGCCGCCTCATCGGCGAAGGCAGCCACGCCGAACTGGTGGCGGATGGGGGGCTATACGCGCGCCTGGCCGACCTGCAGTTCAGCCAGGGCATGGCGCTGGCGGGATGAAGTCATTCGCTTTTCGCGCAACGGCGGCGGAGCGATGCGTGAACTCAACAAGCAATTCTGCCTGCACCCGAAAATCGATGTTTCTAGCCGGAAAACTGCCCATTTCGGCGGTCGCCGGCACGCGCTTCCGCTCCTAAACTTCGGCATCGACGATTTGACAAGCTACTGGTTTCCCGTACCATGGAATTCGAATGGGACGAACTCAAAGCGCGGAGCAACCTGCGCAAGCATCGGGTCAGCTTCGCGACCGCACGCTTTGTTTTCGACGATCCGCGCTCAACCGAGACGTTTGATCCGATGAGTTCGGACTATGGCGAAGACCGATTCAAGCTGGTCGGCTATGGCGGAGGCGAGTTGCTTGCGGTGATTTATACGTTGCGCAATGGGCGCGTTCGGTTGATTTCGGCACGTGTTGCCAACAAGGCTGAGCATGACAACTATCAGAGCCAGAACCCGCGCCAGTGACGGCAAGCTTGTTCGCGTCCATCCCGATGGGCGCGAGGAAGTGCTTGAACCACTGCCAATTCCTCAAATGACCGATGAGGAAATCGAAGCCGGCGCGCTGAGCGATCCGGATAATCCCCCGCTGACCGATGCCGAACTGGCCAGGATGCGACCCGTTTCGCAAGCCAAACGCCTGCGCTGGAAACTCGGCCTCTCTCAAGAAGAATTCGCCGTGCGCTACCGCATCCCGCTCGGCACCTTGCGCGATTGGGAACAAGGGCGTAGCGAACCGGATGCGCCTGCGCGCGCCTATCTCATCGCTATCGCCGGCGATTCCGAAGGCGTTGCGCGCTCACTCGAAAAAGCGAACACCCTAACCCGCTGACGCCGCGCGCGGCTCGTCGCCCTCGTTTTCGGCGATGTGCTGTTCGAGGCCGAAATCCTTGAGCTTGCGGTAGAGCGTCGAGCGGCCGATGCCCAGGCGGCGGGCGACTTCGGACATGTGGCCCTCGTAGCGCGCGATCGCCATGCGGATCATTTCGGATTCGATTTCTTCCAGCTTGCGCATATGGCCCGCGGCGTCGGTGGCCGCCAGCGCATAGGGCGACTGCTCGACCGCGACGGCCGCCGCCATCGGCGTGTGCTGCGCGGCGTGATGGACGCGCAGCGGCGCCTCGGCGCTCGCCACCGGGCGGCGCACCGTCGCTTCGACGCCCATCGCCGCCGCGATCTGCGGAAAATCGCAGACGTCGAGCGTGGCGCCGTCGCACAAGACGACGGCGCGGAAGATCGTGTTCTCGAGCTGGCGCACATTGCCCGGCCAGTCGAATTTGGAGACCAGGTCGGAGGCCTCGGGCGTGAGCCCCACCACCGGCTTGTTCTCTTCCGCCGCGAAACGCGAGATGAAATGGCGCGCGAGCGCGGGCACGTCCTCGCGGCGCTGACGCAGCGGCGGCACGAAGATGGGGAATACGTTGAGGCGGTAATAGAGATCCTCGCGGAACTGGCCCTCGCGGGCGCGCTCGGCCAGATCGCGGTTGGTGGCGGAGATGATGCGCACATCGACCTTCACCGGGCGCTTGCCGCCGACGGCATCGACCTCGCCTTCCTGCAGCGCGCGCAGAAGCTTCACCTGCATGTCGAGGCGCAATTCGCCGATCTCGTCGAGGAACAGCGTGCCGCCGTCCGCCTCCTGGAACTTGCCAAGATGCTTGTCGGTCGCGCCCGTGAACGAGCCCTTCTCATGGCCGAACAGGATGGATTCGATCAGATTCTCCGGGATCGCGCCGCAATTGACCGTCACGAACGGTTTGCCCGCGCGTTCGGACGAGCCCTGGATCGCGCGCGCGACCAGCTCCTTGCCGACGCCGCTCTCGCCTTCGATCAGGATCGGGATGTTGGATTGCGCGGCGCGCTGGCCCAGGCGGATCACCTGGCGCATCTCGCTCGACTTGGCGATGAGATCGTCGAAGACCAGGCGGTTGTCCGCCTTCTTCTTCAGCCGCACCACTTCGCCGGACAAGGTGCCGATCTTGAGCGCATTGCGGATGGAGACGGTGATGCGCTCGGGCGAGGCGGGCTTGACGAGGAAATCGTTGGCGCCGGCGCGCATCGCTTCCACGGCGGAATCGATGCCGCCCTTGGCGGTGAGCACGATCACCGGCAATTCGGGATGGGTGGCGCGCAGCTTGGTCAGCACGGTGAGGCCATCCATGTCGGGCATGACGAGATCGAGCAGCACGATGGCGATCTGGTCGCCGCGCGGACCGTGCAGCAGGTCGAGCGCGGGCTGGCCGCCGGGCGCGGTGACGACCTGATGGCCTGCGCGCGTGATCGCGGCCTCCAGCAGCCTGCGCTGAACCGGATCGTCGTCGACAATAAGAATGGTCTGCGCCATGTGCGAATCCCCGAAGAGCGAGCGGATCGTGAGCCCTGGACGGTAAAAACCGCTTTAAGGCGTATCGCTTTGCGACACCCGCGCGGCTATAGGAAAGCACGGGCGCACCGCGCGAAGGCGCATTCGCCGGGAAAGTGGTGAAAAAGGGGTAAAGATGGAAACCCGCGTCAACACAATAGTAATCGGCGCCGGCTTCTCCGGGCTGAAAGCGGCCTGCGATCTCGCCGCCAAGGGCAAGACCGTGCGCGTGCTCGAAGCGCAGGGCCGCGTCGGCGGCCGCGTGATGGCGGGCGAACTCTGCGGCCGCACCATCGACCACGGCGGACAATGGGTGGGACCGCGCCACAGCCGCCTTCTCGAATTGGGACGCAAATATCAGCGCGAGACTTATCTGCAATATGCCGAGGGAAAGACGGTGCTGTCGCTCGACGGCAAGCGCAGCGAGTTCGTGGGCGAGACGCCGAAAGTGCCGCTGCTCGCGTTGCTCGAACTCGGCATGCTCCAGCGCCGCTGGAACAGGGAGATGAACACCCTGCCCAAAGGCGCGCCGTGGGAAGCGCCCAAGGCCAAAGAGTGGGACCAGATGACGCTCGCCACCTGGATCAAGAAGAACATGAGCACCAAGGCGAGCGCGGCCTTCGCGGGGCTGGTGCCGAAGGGCGCGTATGCGGCGAACCCCAACGAAGTCTCCTATCTGTGGATGCTGGAGATGCTGCGTTCCAGCGAAGGGCTCGATCATCTCTCCGCCGTGAAGGGCGGCGTGACGGATGCGAAGTTCAAGGGTGGCATGCACCAGCTCGCGCGGCTGATGGCGGAGGAATTGGGCGACCGCGTCGTACTCTCCGCCCCCGCGCGCGAAATCGCGCAAGATGCGGACGGTGTCCGCGTGACGACGGACAAGGGCGTGTTCGAAGCCGACACCGTGATCGTCGCCGTCCCGCCCGGCCTGTGCGAGTCGATCCATTTCGCGGGTGGATTGCCGGCGGCGCGCACGGCGCTGCATCAGCGCAACCCCCATGGCGGGATCATGAAGATCCACGTCGCCTATCCCAAGCCGTTCTGGCGGGCGAAAGGTTACACCGGACAGATGGTGAGCAACGACCTTCCGCTCGGCATCGTCATGGACGACACGCAGGATGTCGGCCTGCCCATGCTCATCTGCTTCGTCGAGGGGCGGCAGATGCTGGAACTCTCCGGCATGGGCGGCAACGAGCGCCGCGCCAAGGTGGTCGATTGCCTGATCGATATTTTCGGCCCCGAGGCGGGCGACATCCAGGGCTATGCCGAGAAGGACTGGCTGACGGACGAATGGTCGCGCGGCTATGTGGGCGCGATGGGCCCGGGCGTGCTGACCTATTATGGCCATGCGTTGCGCGCGCCCGTGGGCCGCATCCATTGGGCCTCCACCGAAACGGCGGAGCATTGGACCGGCCATATCGAAGGCGCGCTTCTGTCGGGCGAGCGCGCGGCCGAGGAAGTTCTGTCACGCCCATGAGCAATCGAACGTGAGCGACGAGGAGTCCAGCTTCACCAGCCGCCTGGCGCGTTTCGCCCGCGTGAGCGCCGCGCTGACCGGCGTCGCCGCGCGCGGCACCGCACGCCGCCTCGCCGGAACGAACGTGATCAGCGCCGCCAACGCGGCGGATCTCACGCGCGTGCTCGGAAACCTGCGCGGACCGGTGATGAAGGCGGCGCAATTCGTCGCCACCGTGCCTGGGGTGCTGCCGCCGGACGTGGCCGCACCTCTCCTGTCATTGCAATCCAATGCGCCGCCGATGGGCGCTGCCTTCGTGCGCCGGCGCATGGCCGCCGAACTCGGCCCCGATTGGGAGAAGAGGTTCAAGAGCTTCGAACGCGAAGCCGCCCACGCCGCCTCGCTCGGCCAGGTCCATCGCGCCACGGCCAAAGATGGCAGCGCGCTGGCATGCAAGCTGCAATATCCCGACATGGCCTCGGCCGTGGATGCCGACGTGCGCCAGCTCAAGGGCTGGCTCGCCGTGCAGCGCGGCATCGACTCCACCATCGACACGACGGAGTTCGGCCGCGAAGTCGCCGCGCGGCTGCGCGAGGAGCTCGACTACGAATTGGAAGCCGCGCATATGCGGCTCTACGCCATCATGCTGGCGGAGCGCCCCGACATCGCCGTGCCGGAGCCGGTGGAAAAGCTTTCGACCAAACGCCTTCTCACCATGACCTGGCTCGAAGGAAAGCCCATCGCGGAATTCGAGAAGGCCGAGCTTTCCATCCGCAACGCGGCCTCCACCGCGTTGTTCAAGGCTTGGTGGCGGCCTTTCGCACGCTACGGCGTCATCCATGGCGATCCGCATCTGGGCAATTATGCGGTGCGCGCCGACAGCGGCATCAACCTGCTCGACTATGGCTGCGTGCGCACCTTCACCCCCGATTTCGTCGCCGGCGTGATCGGCCTCTATCGCGCGCTGCGGAAGCGCGACGACGAAGAAGCCGCGAAGGCCTATGGCGCATGGGGATTCAAAAAAGTTTCCCCGGAGATGACGCAGGTCCTCAACCTCTGGGCCCGCTTCATCTTCGATCCGCTTCTCGACGACCGCGTGCGCGTGGTCGACAACGGCGTCGCCGCCGCCGAATACGGGCTCAAGCAGGCCAACGACGTGCACGGCAAGCTGCGCGCCATGGGCGGCATCCGCCCGCCGCGCGAATTCGTGTTCATGGACCGCGCCGCCATCGGCCTCGGCGGGGCGCTGGTGCGGCTGGGCGCGGAGCTCAATTTCCACGCGCTGTTCGAGGAAGAAATCGCCGATTTCGACGTCGCCGCCCTTGCCAAGCGCCAGCGCGCCGCGTTCAACCAGGCCCGCGTCCCCCTGCCGGAGGAAACTTGAGCGCCGTTCCGCAATCCTTCGACTATTGGGACTTCTTCGTGCGCGAGGTCGAGCGCGCCCAGGACGCGCCGCTCTATGTCCAGATCGTGCGCGGCATCGCCAAGGACGACGAACTCAAGGAGATCGCGCGCCACGTCACGCAAGGCCAGCCCATGGCCAACATCATCCTCGCGTCGGTGCATTTCCTGCTGCTGCGCGGCGACACGCATGAACTGCGCCGCTTCTATCCCAATCTCAATGGCGGCCATTCGCTCGGCGACGATGCGTTCCCCGCCTTCCGCGATTTCGTGATGAGCCATCGGGGCGCGCTCACGCCCTTGATCGCGCAGGGCGTCACCAACACCAACGAGGTCGCGCGCTGCTCCACGCTCCATGCCGGAATCCGCGCCGTGGCGAAGGAGGCGGGCGACAATCTTCACCTGATCGAGATCGGACCCTCCGCCGGGCTCAACATGATCTGGGACAAATATCGCGTGCGTTACACGCGCGGTGGCGAAGACTTCTTCGTCGGGCCCGAGGATGCCGCGCTGACGCTCGACTGCGAGATCCGCGGCGAGATCATGCCGCCGCTGGGCGCGACACCCAACATCGCCAGCCGCAAGGGGTTGGAGCTCAACCCCGTCGATCTTTCCGATCCTTATTGGCGCGATTGGCTGAAAGCCCTGGTGTGGCCCGACCAGACGGCGCGGTTCGCGCGGCTGCAGAAAGCGATCGACATCCGCCTGCGCGAGACGCTCGACATCCGTCCCGGCAATGCGCTCATGCTTCTGCCCGATGCGCTGGCCGCGATCCCCGAGGACCAGCCGGTCTGCGTCTATCACACCTATGTCACCTACCAATTCTCCAGCGAGATGCGCGAGGCGCTGGACGCCATCCTGGTCATGGCGGGGCTGCGCCGCCCGGTTTGGCGGATGAGCGCGGAGGGCTCGCCGCTTCGGCCCGGCGATGCGCCGCTCGAACTGCGCCGCTACCACGACGGCATCCGCGACAAGCGCCTGCTCGCGCTTTGCCATCCGCATGGCCGCTGGATAGAATGGCAGGACGCATGACCGACGACCTGCTCGACGACGACGCGCCCGCGATCCCCACAGGCTTCCGCCGCATGGATTGGTTCCGCGGCTTCGGCCGCCAGATCGGCCCGCTCTATGAGAAGCCGGGCGGCGACGCCGGCTACAGCCGCGCCTTCCTCGTCTGCGAGCACCACACCAACGGCATGATGAACTGCCACGGCGGCATGCTGATGGCCTTCGCCGACACGGCGTTCGGCCATGCCGTGTCGCTCAAGCGCCGCGATCATTATTGGGTGACGGTGCGCCTGCTCACCGATTTCATCTCCGCCGCCAAGATGGGCGATTGGGTGGAAGGCAATGCCACCGTCGTCGGCGAGGAGGACGATCTCTTCACCGTGCAGGGCCGCATCTGGTCCGGCGATCGCACCGTCATGACCGGCACCGGCATCTTCAAGGCGCTAGGCAAGAGACCGGAACGCAAATGACCAGACGCGGGATCATGCTCGGAGGATTGCTGCTGCTCGCCGCCGTGGCCGTGGCGTTCCTCCTCTTCCAGCCTGGCATGAAGGAATGGGGCGTTTCCTGCGCGGCGAAGACCGATGGTGAGCTCCAGCGGATGGCGCAGGACGCCATCGCCAAGGATCTGCGCACACGCTTCCCCAAGGCGCATATCGTCGTGGGCAAATTGCCGGTGCAGATCTATCTGCGCAGCGGCGGCGCGCTCGCCTATTTCACCTTCGACATCGTCGCGCCGATGCGCGAGACTTTCGGGTCGGCGGCGATCGCCAATGATTGCAAGGCCGATGTCTCCTACAGCGCCAGGATCGTGCCCCGTCTCTGACATGTCCGAACCGAACCCCACACCGATCGAAGCGCCGCTGGCGCCGTTCCACGGCGCGGCGCCCGAGGCGCCGGCCTGGTTCACGCGCACCGTCGCCATAGCGCCCGAGAGCCTGTTCGTCGAAGTGGATGGCGCGGCCATCCACTATCTGCGCTGGGGGGACCGCAAGCGTCCCGGGCTTCTGCTCGTGCACGGCAATGCGGCGCATGCCTATTGGTGGAGCTTCATCGCGCCCTTTTTGGCCCGGGACTACAACGTGGCGGCGATGGATCTATCGGGCATGGGCGATTCGCAATGGCGCGGCGCCTATTCCATGGAAACCTTCGTGACGGAGCAACTCGCCGTCTGCGAGCATGCCGGCATGTTCGAGGCCGAGGAGAAGCCCGTCATCGTGGCGCATAGTTTCGGCGGCTTCGTCACCATGCTCGCCGGCGCGCTGCATGGCGAAAGGCTGGGCGGCACGGTCATCGTCGATTCGCCCGTCAATCCCGACCGCCAGGGCGGACCGCCAAAGCGCGAGATCAAGCCGCACCGGGTCTATCCCGACATGGCGTCCGCGCTCGCCCGCTTCCGGCTGATGCCGCCGCAGACCTGCGACAATCTCTACATCGTCGATTGGGTGGGCCGGCACTCGCTCAAACAGGCGCCCCAGGAGAACGGCGCGCCCGGCTTCACCTGGAAATTCGACCCCGCCATCTGGCAGCGTTTCTCCATCGGCGACACCGCCGCCCGCCTCAAGGCCACCAAATGCCGAATCGCCATCTTCCGGGGCGAGGAATCGGTCCTGATGCCGCCTGAGATCGGCGAATACATGTTCAACCTGCTCGGCCGCGCCGCCCCCGTCGTCACCATTCCCGAGGCCAAGCACCATGTGATGCTCGACCAGCCCCTGGCGCTGGTCGCGGCGCTCCGCGCGCTCCTGGCCGACTGGAACCACTCGGTCTCGACGCGAAGGCCGTCGTCTTAAGCACCTCCCCCTTGTGGGGAGGTGCGTTCATGACGTTGCTCCGCCCGCACCGTTTTCCTATAGTCCGGCCCGGTCACGATTTGGGGTTTTGCATGTCCGAGACAGACGACGAAGTGCTCCACCAGGACGGCGGCACGATGGACCTGAAGGAGCATCTGCGCACCTGGCACGGCTTCCTGTCCTTCGTGAAGTGGATGATCATCGGCAATGTCGGGCTCGTCCTCTTCCTGTTCGCTTTCCGCACGCACGATTGATGAAGCTCGCCGTCCTGAAGGAGCGGCGCGCGGGCGAAACCCGCGTCGCGGCCACGCCCGACACGGTGAAGAAATTCAAGGCTCTCGGCCTCGACGTCACGGTCGAGACCGGCGCGGGCGCGGGCGCCCGCATCGCCGACGCGGACTACACCGCCGCCGGCGCCTCCATCGCGCCCGATGCCGCCACCGCCCTCAAGGATGCCGATATCGTGCTGAAAGTGCGCGGGCCCGAGGCGAGCGAGACCGCGGCGATGAAGAAGGGCGCGGTGTTCGCCGCCCTGCTTGCGCCGTATACGGACAAAGACGCCCCCGCCGCGCTGGCACAGGCCGGCGTCGATGCCTTCGCGATGGAATTCATCCCGCGCATCTCCCGCGCGCAGTCGATGGACGTGCTGTCGAGCCAAGCCAACCTCGCCGGCTACAAGGCGGTGATCGACGCCTGCGCGCAATTCGGCCGCGCCTTCCCGATGATGATGACGGCCGCGGGCACCATCGCGCCCGCGCGCGTGTTCATCATGGGCGTGGGCGTGGCGGGCTTGCAGGCCATCGCCACCGCGCGCCGGCTTGGCGCCATCGTCTCGGCCACCGACGTGCGCCCCGCCACCAAGGAACAGGTGGAATCGCTGGGCGCCACCTTCGTCGCCGTCATCGACGACGAGTTCAAGCAAGCCGAGACCGCCGCAGGCTACGCCAAGCCCATGTCGGCGGAATACCAGGCCAAGCAGGCGGCGCTCGTCGCCGAGCATATCAAGAAGCAGGACATCGTCGTCACCACGGCCCTCATCCCCGGCCGCAAAGCGCCGGTGCTGGTGACGGCGGAGATGATCGCCACGATGAAGCCGGGCTCGGTGATCGTCGACCTCGCGGCGGAGCAAGGCGGCAACACGCCGCTCTCCAAGCCCGACGAAGTGATCGAGACCGGCGGCGTGACGATCATGGGCTACACCAACCTGCCCGCGCGGCTCGCCTCCGACACGTCGAGCCTCTATTCGCGCAACCTCTACAATTTCGTCGCCCTGATCGTGGACAAGAAGACGGGGGCGCTGGCGCTCAACTGGGACGACGAGATCGTCAAGGGCGCGGGGCTCACGCGGAATGGGGAAATCGTGCACCCGGCGGTGAAGGGGTGAAGATCATGGCCGGCGGCATGTCCCCCACCCGAAAAATCCTTTGGATTTTTCGACCTCCCCGCAAGGGGAAGGTCGATTCGAGCCTTCACTTCCACCTCCCCCTTGCGGGGAGGTCGTCGCGCAACGCGCGAGGGGTGGGGGCCTCGTCCAGCGGCAGAAGGAGCTTGTGATGGAAGCCATCGATCCCTTCGTCTTCCGGCTCTCGATCTTCGTGCTCGCCATCTTCGTGGGCTATTTCGTCGTCTGGAGCGTGACGCCGGCGCTGCACACCCCGCTCATGAGCGTGACCAACGCCATCTCCTCGGTGATCGTGGTCGGCGCGCTGATCGCGGTGTCGGTCGCAGCGCTGGGCAGCGCATCCTGGACCTCCAAGATCCTCGGCTTCTTCGCGCTGATCCTTGCGAGCGTGAACATCTTCGGCGGCTTCCTCGTCACCGCGCGCATGCTCGCAATGTACAAGAAGAAGGAGAAATAGCGCGATGAAGGCCGATCTCGCCGCGCTACTCTATCTCGTCTCGGGCGTGCTGTTCATCATGGCGCTGCGCGGACTGTCCTCGCCCGTCACGTCGCGCGCGGGCAACCGCAACGGCATGATCGGCATGGCTATCGCGGTGGTGACGACCTTGTGGGTCGCGGGCGTCACCGATCCGCTCACCTGGGGCCTCATCGTCGGCGGCATCGCCATCGGCGGCGGCATCGGCGCGGTCACCGCGCGGCGCATCGCCATGACGGACATGCCGCAGCTCGTCGCCGCGTTCCACAGCCTCGTGGGCCTCGCCGCCGTACTGGTCGCGGGCGCAGCACTCTATTCTCCGCACGCCTTCCACATCGGTGAGATGGGGGCGATCCGCACCCAAAGCCTGATCGAGATGAGCCTGGGCGTCGCCATCGGCGCCATCACCTTCGCGGGCTCGCTCATCGCCTTCGCCAAGCTCAACGGCAACATGAGCGGCGCGCCGATCATCCTGCCGGCGCGCCATGCGCTCAACATCCTCATCTTCCTCGCCATCGTGGCCCTGGTCGTGTTCTTCACCCTGCATCAGCCGGTCTGGGCGTTCTGGGCCATCGCAGTCTTGAGCTTCGTGTTCGGCATCACCCTCATCATTCCCATCGGCGGCGCGGACATGCCCGTCGTGGTGTCGATGCTCAATTCCTATTCGGGCTGGGCGGCCGCCGGCATCGGCTTCACGCTCGAGAACACCGCGCTCATCATCACCGGCGCCCTCGTCGGCTCCTCCGGCGCGATCCTGTCCTACATCATGTGCAAGGGGATGAACCGCAGCTTCGTCTCCGTCATCATGGGCGGCTTCGGCGGCGAGACCGGCGGACCGGCGGGCAAGACCGAGACGCGGCCCGTCAAGCAGGGCTCGGCGGAGGACGCCGCCTTCATCATGAAGAACGCCGGCTCGGTCATCATCGTGCCGGGCTACGGCATGGCGGTGGCGCAGGCGCAACACGCCGTGCGCGAGATGGCGGACATATTGAAGAAGGAAGGCGTGAAGGTCTCCTACGCCATCCATCCCGTGGCCGGCCGCATGCCCGGCCACATGAACGTGCTCCTCGCCGAAGCCAACGTGCCGTATGACGAAGTGTTCGAGCTGGAGGACATCAACTCCCAGTTCGCGCAGGCCGATGTCGCCTACGTCATCGGCGCCAACGACGTGACCAATCCTAGCGCCAAGACCGATCCCAAATCGCCCATCTTCGGCATGCCGATCCTGGACGTGGAGAAGGCCAAGACCGTGCTCTTCATCAAGCGCGGCATGGGCAGCGGCTACGCCGGCGTCGAGAACGAGCTCTTCTTCCGCGACAACACCATGATGCTCTTCGGCGACGCCAAGAAGATGACGGAAGAAATCGTCAAGTCGCTGGGCTAGGGCGAATGCTCGGGCAAATCCTCGGTTTCGTCTTCGGCATCCCCGGCACGGCCGAGGAGCGCGCGAATGCGTTGCGCAATATCGTGGGCGATCTGAGCCCCACGGCCGCCGCCGAGCGCTTGCGCGGCGGCGCGCAACACAACACCGAGAAGGCCGGCGCCTTGCTCGCGGCGCAGGGGATATTCACCGTCGCCGATACATTCGCGCTGGATCATGGCTGGCCGCAGACCTCGATCCTGGTCTCGCTCGGCTGTTTGATAACGGGCGCCTTTCTCGCCATGTCCATATTGCGCAGCACGATGCGCATGTATCGCCACAAAGCCGGCCTCCACGATCCCGTGCGGATGATCTTCGACATGCTGATATCGCGCATGGTGCGTTTCAACATCGCGCTCTATCTGACATTCCTGTCGATCCTGCTGCTGGCGCTTGCCGCCTGGCAGCGGCACTGAGCGCGGTGTCCCGCGGTGGTCTTGGAAATTCGGGGCCGACGCGACATCCTCAACCGGATGGGCTATGACGGCGGGAGAAACTCCAGCCCGCTCGCTCCCGCATGCTCGAAGCCATCCGCCCCATCACGCTCGACGAAATCCGCGCTGCCCGCGCCCGCATTGCCGGCGCCATCCAGCGCACGCCGCTGGTGAAGCTGCAATTGGGGGCGGGGTTTCCGGACATCCGCCTCAAGCTCGAGAACCTGCAGCCGATCAACGCCTACAAGCTGCGCGGCGCGGCCAATGCGGTGGCCATGCTGTCGGATGCGGAGCGCGAGCGCGGTGTGTGGACGATCAGCGCCGGCAATGCCGGACAGGGCGTGGCTTACGCGGCGCGCGCCGCGGGCGTGAAGTCCACCGTCGTCGCCATCGAGACCGCGCCCACGGCCAAGCTCGAGCGCATGAAGGCGCTGGGCGCGCGCGTCGTCACCGCGCCGTATTCGGTGGCCTGGAAAGCGCTGGAGGATCGCGCTTTTCCCGGCGTCGAGGGCACCTTCATCCATCCCTTCGACGACGACAATTTCATCGCCGGCCACGCCACCATGGGGCTCGAGATCCTGGAGGACGCACCGGACACGCAGGCCGTCATCGCCGGCATCGGCGGCGGCGGCTTGGTCGTGGCGCTGGCCAGCGCGATCAAGGCGCTGAAGCCGGGCGTGAAAGTTTATGGCGCGGAGCCCGACACCGCCGCGCCCGCCGCACTCTCTTTCGCGAAAGGTTCGCCGCAGGTTTACGACGCCTGGCAATCCTCCTTCGTCGACGGCGCGGGCGGGCAGAGCATGTTCCCGCGCATGTGGGAGCGGATGAAAGACATCGTCGACGGCTCGATCGTCGTCTCGCTCGACCAGACCAAGGCCGCGATGAAGCTGATGGCGGAGAAAGCGCGCATCGTTTCCGAAGGCGCGGGCGCGTTGCCGCTGGCGGCGGCGCTCACCGGCAAGGCCGGGCTCGACAAAATTGAGGGGCCCATCGTCGCCGTCGTCTCCGGCGGCAATATCGACCTGAAGACGTTCTGCGAGCTGGTCGCCTAAACCACTTTAACGTCTACTCCGCCGCCATGCGCTCCGGCGCGGGCGCATCGTTCGTCTGCTTCCAGGCTTCGAGATTGCGCAAGCCGTCGCGCACGAAGGGGCTCACGCGCAAGCCGGCGAAGAACAGATCGCGCAAGGCGGAGCCCGGAAAGCGCAGCGGGCGCTTCACGTGGAGCAGCAGGATGATGCGGTCCTCGTCGGTGTCGTTCCACACTTCATGCGGATACATGTCGTCGAACATCACGAAGCGGCCCTCTTCCCAGACCACATTCTTGTCGGCGACCTGCATGTGGCAATCCTCGCGCTTGAGCGGAATGACGAGGCCCAGATGCCCCGTGAGGATCGCCTTGGTGGGGCCGGTGTGCTTGGGCACATGCGCGCCCGCCAGCATGATGGAATAGAACGCGCTGAGCAGGCCCGGAATCTTGGACACGATCTCCGCCGTCCGCGGCGCCTTCGCGCAATTGTCCTTGATGCGCACGCCATAGGCATACATGAAGAAGGAGCGCCATTTGCCGTCGGTCGCGATCTTGCCGTGATCGGGCGAGATCTCCTGCACCGACGGCACCGACATGCGGTCGGTCAGAAGCGCCTTCGCCTCGGCGCGGATCGCGGGCGCGTGGGACTCGAGATAAGGCACCCAGTCGAAGGTCTCGCGCGGGATCAGCGGGCGCTCGCTCAATTTGCTCGAGCGCATGATCAGCCTGTCGAAGGCCGGCAGCGCCTTCTGCCCCACCGAGATCACCATTTCACGATTGAACTTCACCACAAGAAACCCTTCCGCCGAGCGCGCATGCTTATCAATAGATAGTGTTTCAATGCGGAATGCCACGCCAGCGTTCCCACAACCTGCGATGTGCTTGATTGGGTTACAGATAATTGAGGTGCGTGGCCACCGCTTCGCTTAAGGACTGCGCGCGAGCCACGCCTTCGTGGCTTGGCAGGTTTCGAGCGCGCGCTTGAAGCCGTCGCGTGCGGTGGTGCGGGCCAGATAGGCGGCTTCCGCGTCGCCCAAGACGATGCCGGCGCCGTGCCGCGCCAGCTGCAGCGTATAGCTCACCGAGATGTCCGCAGCGGTGAATGCATCGCCCGCCATATAGGGCGCGCGCGCGAGCTGGCGCGTCACCAGCTTCATCCGGTTGTTGAACTGGTCCATCGCCCAGAGCGCGCCCCAGTTCCGGCGTTCGCTCTCCGGCGCGACAAAACCACTGACGACGACGACTTGGAGATTGGCCCCGAGACCGGCTTCGCCGAGATGCAGAAACTGTTGGTACAGCGCGAAGGCGGGATCGTTCGGCGCGGGTGCGAGCGGCGCCCCGCTTTTTGATTCATGGCCGTAACGCGCGATGATATATTCCATGATCGCGATGGACTCGACCATCGTGACATCGCCGTCCTGCAGCGCCGGAATGAAGCCGCCCGGATTGATCGCCAGAAACTCGGTATCGTTCTCAAGCCCGTTGAGCAGATCCACCGGCCGCAACCGGTAGGCAATTCCCATCTCCTCAAGAAGCCAAATAACCCGAAGCCCGCGTCCCTCGCCAAAGACCGTCAGCATCGCGCAATCCTTTGCGGATCAAGGTGGTGGCCCGCCACCCGAAGCTCGCGATGGCGGGCGTAGGGTGGCGCTCCCACGGGGAATCGAACCCCGGTTTCAGCCTTGAGAGGGCCGCGTCCTAACCGCTAGACGATGGGAGCCTGCGGGATCGGGCTTATAGCGTCGGCCCGGGTGACGGATCAAGCTGTGAAGGAGCAAGTTCGAGGGCCTCCCAGCTTGCGCCCACGCGAAGATGGGCCGAAACCGCGCGAATTCCGCCCGCATCCAGGCCGGCGATCAGCCAGACGAAATCCCCGTCATGACCGCCGTCCCAGACGCTGGGCCAAGCCGCGCCGTTGGGATGGGAGTGATAACAGCCGAGCACCGCACGGCCGGTTCCGCGCAGGCGCCGCTGCAAGGTGAGATGCGCGGCGGGATCGACTTCGAAGCGATCGGCATCCGCGGCGAGATTGCGCGTGGGATGGAGCGCGCGCACGCGGTATTCATTGCCTTCCCGCACGCCCTCGATCAGCCCGCAGCACTCGCGCGGGAAGGCGGCGCGCGCTTCGCGTTCGAATTGCGCGCGCAAGCCCGGGGCGAGCGCGAGGCGATCCATCAGTGCCGCGACATCAGTGATTATGCACGCGGATGCGGCTGACGAGCTTGCCGGTCTCGGTGTCGAAAAGATCGACCTCGGCGCCATCGGGCGTCTGCACGCCCAAGACCAGGCGCGAATCCGTCGTCGGCGTGATCTGCACGATCTTGGACCCCGTGGGCAGGTTGAAATCGGCTTGCCTCACCGGCGCGCTCGGATCGTGTCCGGTCAGCTTGGCGATGAAGCCCCAGATCAGGGCGACGAAGGCCAGAAGGATCAGGACGCCGAGAATGATGACGATGGCCCGCACAAGCTTGTAGTTTGGCGGCGGAGCGGCAACAGCATTCGGGTCGTCATTGGCGGGCATGGACAAAAGGGATTCCTCCGAATTGCGCGTGGCGGTGTCTGAAGACCAGGCAGGCCAGCGGCTCGACCGCGTCTTGGCGGATGCGCTGCCGGCGCTTTCCCGCTCCAGGCTTCAGGCCCTGATCGCGCAAGGCGCGGTTGCGCGCGGGGCGGCGACCATAAAAGACCCCAATTCGAGGGTCAAACCGGGCGAGGAATATGTGGTGGCCGTGCCCGACGCCGCTCCCGCCACCCCGCAAGGCCAGGATATCCCACTTACCATCGTCTATGAGGACAAGGACCTCATCGTCATCGACAAGCCGGCGGGCCTGGTCGTCCACCCGGCGGCCGGCAATCCGGACGGAACCCTGGTCAACGCGCTGATCGCCCATTGCGGCAAATCGCTGATCGGGATCGGGGGCGAGGCCAGGCCCGGCATCGTCCACCGGCTGGACAAGGATACCTCCGGCCTCCTCGTCGCCGCCAAGAACGAGCGGGCGATGACCAGCCTGGGCAAGCAATTCGCCGCCCACACCGTCGAGCGGGCCTATCACGCCGTGGTCTGGGGGGCGCCGCGGGTGGGTGAAGGCCGGATCGAGGGCCGGATCGGCCGCTCCGCCTTCGACCGCAAGCGCATGGCCGTCCAGCGCGGCGAGACCGGCAAGGAGGCCCGCACCCGCTACAAGGTGATCGAGCGCTTCGGCCCACGCCCCTTCGCCTCCCTGATCGAGTGCCGGCTGGAGACCGGGCGGACGCACCAGATCCGTGTCCACCTGACCCATCTGGGTCATCCTTTGATCGGCGACCCGACCTACGGCCGCGCCCGCGCTGCGCCCCGGGCGAAGACGGAAGCCGAAGCAGCGGCCTACGCGGCGGCGAACGACTTTCCGCGCCAGGCGCTGCATGCCTGGCTGCTCGGCTTCCGGCATCCTTCGACCCATAAGACCATGCGCTTCGAATCGCCATGGCCGGAGGATTTCGCCGGATTGGTCGCGGCGCTGCGCGGCCTCTGATCTATTGCGGCGTCACAGGCCCAATTGGTGGCGCAAATCCGCGATCTCCCGGTCGGCTAAAGGGTTTTGACGCGGCTTGAAAGGAACAAAAGAGCGCCTAGATAGGGATGCTGACTTGCCTCCCGTTCACCGAATGGGGGGCTGGAGCGTTAGATTGGGGGCTGTTCCAGCTTGGGAGCGGCCAAAGGGGTTTGACATGAGCAGCCGCGGACTGCCGACGCTTCAGGGCGAAGGCGGACTCTCCAAATACCTCACCGAAATCCGGAAGTTTCCGCTTCTGGAGCCGGAGGAGGAGTACATGCTCGCCAAGCGCTGGCGCGAGCATGAGGATCCGGAAGCCGCGCGCCGCCTCGTCACCTCGCATTTGCGCCTCGTCGCCAAGATCGCCATGGGCTATCGCGGCTATGGGCTGCCGTTGAGCGAAGTCGTCGGCGAAGGCAATGTCGGCCTGATGCAGGCCGTGAAGCGCTTCGAGCCCGACAAGGGTTTCCGCCTGGCGACCTACGCCATGTGGTGGATCCGCGCCTCGATCCAGGAATACATCCTGCGCTCGTGGAGCCTGGTGAAGATGGGCACCACCGCGGCGCAGAAGAAGCTGTTCTTCAACCTGCGCAAGGCCAAGACCAAGATCAACGCGATCGAGGAAGGCGATCTCACGCCGGAACACACCGCGGAGATCGCGCGCCAGCTCGCGGTGCCCGAGCAGGAAGTGACGAACATGAACCGCCGCCTCACAGCGCCGGACTCGTCGCTCAACGCGCCGCTGCGCTCGGATTCCGAAAGCGAATGGCAGGATTGGCTGGCCGACGAGACGCTCGACCAGGAAACCCAGCTCGCCCAGCGCGAGGAGCGCGGCGAACGCCACGAGCTTCTCGAACATGCGCTGCATGAATTGACCGAGCGCGAGCGCGACATCATCGAGGCCCGCCGCCTGCGCGACGATCCCGCCACGCTCGAGGATCTGTCGCAGAAATACGGCGTCTCCCGCGAGCGCGTACGCCAGATCGAGGTGCGCGCCTTCGAGAAGCTCCAGACCGCGATGAAGCGGGCGCTGACCGACAAGCGCGGCACGACCTTGGAAGCGACGGCGTAGGCGCACTGCCTGTCATCCCCGGCGAGCGCCGCGCACTTCGCGCGCCGCGAGGGAAGGGGACCCAGGTGGTTGAGCCGTACGGTCTTAATGAATCCGAACAGACATCCGTAGAGCGCGGCGATCCGCCGACCCGGGTCCCCTTCCCTCACGCGAAGCTTCGCTTCGCGCTCGCCGGGGATGACAGGTGAGTTACGTCGTCGCCGGTACGGGGATGTGGTGCGCGTCGACCAGCTTGATTTCGATGTCGGCGCCCGCCTGGTAGCCGGCCTGGCCGTTCTCGTCGATGACGAGGAAGACGCCGTTGGCGTTCTGCGCGATCGCCGCGTGGCCCGCCTGCAGCGAACCCAACGCGTGGATCTGGTCGAAGCTCGTGATCGTGTGGCCCGCCACCACGATATGGTCGCGGCTGAAGTCGAAGCCGTCGATCACGTCGACGCCGATGCCGGTGCTGGAATCGCCCGCGCCGGCATAGACGAAGGTGTTCGTGCCGGTGCCCGCCGTCATCAGATCCGCGCCGGCGCCGCCGTTGAAGGCGATGTCCGCCGTGCCGCCGGTCAGCACGTCGTTGCCGCCGCCGCCGCTCACCGTGCCGTGCACGGAGCCCGCGCCGCCATAAGTGTCCTTGCCCGCGCCGAACACGACGTCACCGGTGATCGTGCCGTCATTGGTGACGGACGAGCCGCCGTCGCCGCTGTGGATCGAGCCGTTGACCGTGCCGTTGCCGGTATAGACGTTCTTGCCGGCGCCCAGATTGATGTCGCCGGTGATGGTGCCGGTGTTGGCGATCGTCATCGCCGCATCGCCGGAGATGATCGCGGGGCCGCGGGGGCCGGCGATGATCTGGCCGGAATTGGCGATGAAGTTGCGCCCGAACGTCGCGTCGGAATCGATCTCGATGGCCTGCTCGAAATCGGCCTTGATCAGGCCGGCATTGTTGATGTGGTTGCCGCCCTCGACCAGGCGAATGGCCTCGCGGCGAATACCTTCGATCTCGCCAAAATTGCGAATCGTATCGTCGCCGGAATTGGGCAGCAGGTGATAGTCGACATGGGGCGTGTCGCCACCCCACACGCCGTAGAAATCCGATCCCGCATAGCCGCCGGCATTCACGGTGAGCACGCTGCCGCCGCCATCGTGGAATTCAACGCCCGCGTTGAAGCCATAGATGCGCCCGCCATTCTGCACGACGACGAGATCCGAACCCTGCCCGAAATAAGCGCCGACGAAGCCCTCGACGTCGCCCCAGACGGTGAACTTGTCTCCACCGCCCTTGGCATTGCCCGCGCCGGCCATATTGTCCGTCCGCGTCGTGCCGTCGACCGAAGCGTCGATGATCGACACGCCCGGCTGGACCACGACCTGGGTGTTGTTCGCGATCAGGAGCGTGGAGGTCATGTTCTCGCGGATCGCGATCACCGGCGGCGCAGGCGGCGGCGCGCTGTCGAAGGCGAAGATGCTGGCCGCCATGGAATCGGCGAGGTCCATATAGGACGCGGTCGTGTAGTGGTGGGCGTCGTTCAGCACCGCGTCCATGCCGTTGGCGCCGATGTCGACATAGGTGTACTGGCCCGCGACGTTCTGCTCGGCCTGCCAGATGCCCTGGAAATAGGGATTGACGCGCGGATTGTTGCACAGCCCGATCTGCTGCACGAAAATCTGCGCGCCGGTGTCGGTGTGGATGTTGGCGCAGAGCTGCGCGAAGCCGGCCTCGAAAGCGGCCTCGCTGACGCGGTTGAGCCCGTCGGGCTCGCCGCCGGCCCACATCACGTCCTCGACGCGGCCGCCGATGCTTTGGATCGTGTCGAGGAAATTCTGATAGGCGGGACCGTTCAGCCAATAGGTGTGATCGTCATAGGTGTCCTGGGGCAGGAGCGCCGAGCCGCTCGACACGCCGTCGATGATGCCGACCGGGCAGCCGAGATCGGCCTGCAGCTTGGCCGCGAACTCCTCCGCCGGACCCCCGCGGACATTGCTCCAGGTGCCGTTGCCCTTGAGCATGTAGGTATCGGGCGGAGAAACGGTGCTCGATGCCGAGGAAAACCAATGCCCCATGTTCGAGGCGCCGATGGCGTCGACAATGGCGCCGATCGCGATCTTGTAGCGTCCGACCGTTCCGTCATCATGCGCGACCTTCATGATGTAGCCGGAGCCCTGCGCGACGCCGGTGAAGGAGCCGTTCTCTGTCGTCGACGAGGCGATCTTGACGCCGTTCTGATAGAGGATCGCGGCCTTGCCCTGGAAGGCGATCGTGCCGGTCGTGCCCTGGCGCTGGATGAATTCGTTGATGGCACCCATGCTCACTCACCCTCGCGGCGTCGCGGAATTACAGAAAAGATAGGTTTCCCCACTCGGCCTGAAAAAATACCCGCTAGGCCAGGGGCGGTGCAAGACATCGGAAGGTGAAAAAAGTCCCGGAACTGTGAGCTTTCGGTCACCCTGAGGCCGGAATATGCACCGCGTGCGTCAGCTTGATGTCGTAGTCGGACCCGGCTTGGTAGCCGGCCACGCCATTGGCGTCGACCAAAAGATAAACCACGTCATTGGCCGCCTCGATCAGCCCCGCCCCGCCCGCCGCCAGATCGCTGGGCCGGGTGAGGGTCGCGAAGCTGGCCACATCCACCCCGTTCACCTGGATATGATCCTTGGCGAAGTCGAAGGCGTCGATGGTGTCGATGGCCACGCCGCCGGTGGATTCGGTGGCCGCCGTATAGACGAAGGTCGCAACACCCGTGCCGCCGCGCAGATAGTCCGACCCGTTGCCGCCGGAGAAGGTGACGTCGCCCGTACCGCCGGCCAGCCTGTCATCGCCGTCGCCGCCGAATACGCTGCCCGAGATCGTGCCCAAGCCGCCCAGACGATCCGCGCCGGCGCCGAACTGGATGTCGCCGGTGATGGCGCCGGTGTTGGTGACGGCCATGGCCGCATCGCCGGAGAAGATGGCCACGCCGCGCGGGCCGGCGGTGATCGTGCCGGCATTGGTGATCGCGTTGACCGGATCGGCGAGGCCGGAATCGACATGGACCGCGTCCTCGTAATCGGCCTGGATGGCGCCGGCGTTGACGATGTGGTTGCCGCCCAACACCATGCGGATGGCGTCGCGCCGCTCGCCCTCGATCAGCCCTGCATTGTGGACCGTGTCGAATCCGGAATCCGGCAATGTCGTGTAGTCGACATGCGGGAAGGCGCCGAACCACACGCCTTCGAGATGGCTCGACACCGTGCCGCCCGCCTCCACGGAGAGGAAATTGTTTCCGCCATCGTGGAACTCGACGCCGGCGTTGTAGCCATGGACAGTGCCCCCGCTCTTCACGCTCACCGCGTTGGAGCCGAGCCAGAACCAGGCGCCGACGAAACCTTCCGCGGTGCCGTAGACCGTGACGCGATTGCCGCCGCCGTCCGTGTCCTGGATGCCGGCATAGATATCGAGGCCGGTGCGGACATTGTCATTCACCGAGGGATCGGCCACCTGCACGCCGGCATAGAGCGTCAGCGCGTTGTCCTGCGCGATGACGACGCCCTGGTTGCTGTCCTGCGCGATCTTGTAGGTGGACGCGCCCGGCAGATGCGCGGCATGGGTGAGCTTGATGTCGTAATCCTGGCCGGCCTGGTAGCCGGCGACGCCATTCGCGTCGATCAACAGATAAAAGACGCCGTTCGCCGCGCTAAGGACGCCCGCGCCGCCCGCCGCGAGACCGCTTGCCTTCGCGAGCGCCGTGAACGCCGTCACGTCCGCGCCGTCGACTTGGATCGCGTCTTTGGCGAAGTCGAACCGGTCGATGGTGTCGAACACCGCGCCGCTGGACTCCGTGGGATCGTTGTAGACGAAGGTGTTCGCGCTGGCGCCGCCGCGCAGGTAATCCGCGCCCGCGCCGCCCTCGAGGGTGAAACCGCCAGCGCCATCCGCGGTGATCTTGTCGCCGCCGCCGCCGCCATCGATGATTCCGGTCACCGCGCCCGAGCCCGCATAACGGTCGTTCCCGGCTCCGAAATCGATGTCGCCGGTCATCGTGCCGGTGTTGTCGATCGCCAGCGCCGCGTCGCCGCCAATCACCGAGGCCGCGCCCGAGCCGGCCTGGATCGTGCCGGTGTTGGTGAGTTGGTTGGCGGAATCGGTGAGGTTGGACTGGATCAGAATCGCTTCCTCATTCCTCAGATCGGCGACGATGGTGCCGGAATTCACGATCTGGTTGCCGCCCAGCGCCATGCGCAGCGCCTCGCGGCGATCGCCTTCGATGATGCCGGCATTGTGGACGGTGTCGTTGCCGGAATTGGGCAACTCGTTGGGATCGACATGGGGATGGGCGCCGAACCAGGCGCCATAGATGTCGCTCTCGCATTTCCCGCCGGCCAGGATGGTGAGCACATTGAAGCCGCCGTCATAGAACTCCACGCCCGAATTGGCGCCGTAGGCATAGCCGCCGTCGCCGATGAGCACGTAGTTGGACCCCTGGTCGAGGAAGACGCCCGCATGGCCTTCGACCGTGCCCAGGATGGTGATGTGGTTGTGGCCGCCCGCTTCGTTCTGGATGCCGGAGTAATTGTCCGGATTTGCATCCTCCGACGCCGAATGCGCCGTGACCGACGGATCGATGATGCTGACGCCGGCATAGACCGTGACGGTGTCGCCGTCGGCGATGTGCAGCGTCTCCTGCGCGTCGGTCTTGATGCGGTAGGCCGTCATGGAAACCCCTGGGGCGCGGACGGGCGAACCTACCGTTCCCGCAGCCATGAGGGAAGCACGTGTCCGCCATTCCGGATCGCCTGTTCCCGCCGGTGCGTCCGGTTCCCAATATCGAGCGGTGCTTTTTGAGGTGGCGACGATGATTCTCAAGCTCTGGCAGGTCGATGCGTTCGCGGCGAAGGCGCTGGAAGGAAACCCGGCCGCGATCGTGCCGCTCGCCAAATTCCTGCCTGACGATCTGATGCAGAAGATCGCCAATGAGAACAATCTCGCCGAGACCGCCTTCCTCGTGCGGCGCGGCCCCTCGCGCTACGACCTGCGCTGGTTCACGCCCGAAGCCGAGGTCGATCTCTGCGGCCACGCTACCCTGGCCAGCGCCTGGCTGGTCTTCGCCGAGCTCGAGCCCGACGCCAACACGGTGCATTTCGAGACACGCTCCGGCACGCTCACCATCGAGCGCGGCCGCGACGGCAACCACATCATGAGCCTGCCCAGCGATCCGGTCGCGCCCTTCGGCGGTCCGCGCGACGCCGTTGGCGAAGCGCTCGGCATCGCGCCGCCGGCGGCGCTCCACAAGGGCCGCTATCTCCTCGCGGTGTGGGACGACGCCAAGACCATCCGCGGCATCAAGGATTGCGGCAACATCGCATCCGTCCTGCGCAAACTCGATCTCTGGGGCCTGATCGTCACCGCGCCGGGCGATGCGGGCTACGACTTCGTCTCGCGCTTCTTCGCCCCCGACAAAGGCGTGCCGGAAGATCCCGTGACGGGCTCGGCCCATTGCGCGCTGACACCCTATTGGGCCGGGCGCCTCGGGAAGAAAGCGATGAAGGCGCGGCAGGTCTCCCCGCGCGGCGGCGACCTCATCTGCACCCTGGACGGCGGCCGCACGGTCCTGTCGGGACCGTGCGCGCTCTATATGCGGGCGGAGATAGTTTTAGCCTCCCCTTGAGGGGCGGTGAGATTCAATCCGTGTCGTCCTCGTCGTCGAAGCTTTCGCCGAAAGCTTCGAGGCCCTCGGCGAGATAGTCGCCGAGCAGCGGCAGGCCGAGGAGATATTGCGCGGTGCGCTTGTTGTGTTCGGCGCGCGCGGTGTCGAGCGCGTCCTTCCATTCGTCGATGTCATAGGTGCCGCGGCCGAGCCAGGCAAGCGCGACGAGATTGGTCTGCTCATCCTCGTCCAACCCCTTGTTGATGAAGGCGGCCAGTTCCTGGCGCACCGCATCGGCCTCGGGCTTGTCCTCGAGCACATCGGCCATGCCATCGTCCGCGGCGTTCGAGCCTTCGTCGGGATCGGCATCGCCTTCCTTGGCATCGAATTGCCGCGCCCTTGATGATGATGAAGCGCACCTTCTCGGCGGCGATGCCAAGTTCGGGGGTGGAATTGTCATCGGTGTTCGCTGCGGCCATGGGCATTGCGCGGCCCCTTCGGAATGCTGCCCCAAGCAAACGCCGGACGAAGGCTGCCGTTCCGCCATTTCGCATAAGACGCAATTCGGGGTAAATTCCGCTCATGAACGGCGCCGCCCCCACCGACCCTGTGCTCGCTCGCCTCAAGGCCGAACTGGCGGCGCTTTATGGCGCGCGCCTCAAGCAGGTGCTGCTCTACGGCTCCCGCGCCCGCGGCGATCACCGCGAAGACAGCGACTACGACGTGCTGGTGGTGCTGGAGGGGCCGCTGGACTATTGGACGGAGCAGAAGCGCCTCTCCAGACTCTCGGGCAATCTGACTTGGGACACGGTGAGGAGCGACACGCCTATCGTCGCCTCGTTCAGGCCCGTCACCGAAGAGCAGATCCGGCAGAGGACGGGGTTCATGCACAACGTCCGCAAGGAAGGGTTCCCCTTATGAGCCCCGAAGCCTCGGACTTCATGGTCGTCGCCGAACATATGCAGGATCGCGCAGCCAAAGCGCTCAAAGCGGAGCTTTATGAAGATGCCGCTCGCAATGCCTATCTGGCCGCGCTCAACGCCGCGCGCGCCGTCGTCTTCGAGGAAGAAGGCGTCGCGGTGAAGACCCATGCCGGGGCCAAATCCCAACTGCTCAAGCTCATTCAGCAGGGACTGCCCTTCGATCGAGACATCGCCCTGTTCCTCAACGATGGCTTCGATCTCAAACAGATGGTCGACTACGGGCCTGTCGTCCCCGTAGAGCGGGCAACGGCGGAAGAATTCATCGCCAGCGCGAAAGAATTTCTCCACCGAGCAAAGCTTATCGTTGACGACAAACGAAGCGGCAGACGCACGCCCCCCGGTTCCTAGTCCTTGCCGTCCCAGCCATATTTGAGGATCAGGGATAGCGTCCACGGCTCCTCGCCCTTCAGCGAGCGGACGTCGTCGAGCAGCCAGCGGCCGCCGGCTTTCTCGAAATAGAAATGAATCTCCTCTGGCGTGCTCAGGCTCTTGAAGGTTGCGATGACGACTTCGCGGTCCCTCGCCGCACCCTCGACCGGCACGCCCTTCACCGACACGTTCGCGACCTTGCCGTCCTGGCCGTTGATCCAATAGTCGAAGTCGAGCCGGCCGACTTCGCCGCCCGCATCCTTCTTCTCCAGATCGAACAGCGCCTTCAGCCGCGGCGTGAAGGTGGATGGATCGTCGGGATGATACTTGTCCGCCGCCAGAAGCTGATAATTCTTCTTCACATAAGCGACAGGATCGGCGATCGGCTGCGCCAGCGCGGGCGCCGTCAGCATCATGATCGCCGCAAGAACAATACGCCGCATGAAATTCCCCCAATTTTCGGACACGAGCGGATATTGCACGATTGACGCGCCGCGCACGACTCCCTAGAAAGGTCGCGGGCCACGCCGCCCCAACGCGGCGCGAACATTCTGGAAGGAATGTCTGATGACCGGTATCAAGCCGGCCGTGCGCCCTGCACGGCCTTTTTTTTCGTCCGGACCTTGCGCCAAGCGGCCGGGTTGGACGTCTGAAGCCCTGAACGGCGCGCTGCTGGGACGTTCCCACCGCTCCAAGCCGGGCAAAGCCAAGCTCAAGGAAGCGATCGACCGCACCCGCGCGATCCTCGGCGTTCCCGCCGACTATCGCATTGGCATCGTGCCTGCCTCCGACACCGGCGCGATGGAGATGGCGATGTGGTCGCTGCTCGGCCCGCTGCCCGTCGATTGCTTCGCCTGGGAAAGCTTCGGCGAGGATTGGGTGACGGACACCGTCAAGCAGCTCAAACTCAAAGCCGAAGTGCGCAAGGCCGCTTACGGCGAATTGCCCAGGCTCGAAACCGCGAAGAACCACGATTGCCTCTTCACCTGGAACGGCACCACGTCCGGCGTGCGCGTGCCCAATGCCGATTGGATCGCATCCGGCCGCGAGGGCGTGACGATCTGCGACGCCACCAGCGCCGCCTTCGCGATGGAATTGCCGTGGGACAAGCTCGATGCCGTCACCTTCTCCTGGCAGAAGGTGCTGGGCGGCGAGGCGGCGCATGGCATGCTCGTGCTCTCGCCCAACGCGGTGAAGCGGCTGGAAGCCTATTCGCCGCCTTGGCCGCTGCCCAAGATCTTCCGCCTCACCAAAGCCGGCAAGCTCAACGAAGCCGTCTTCGAGGGCGAGACGATCAACACCCCGTCGATGCTGGCGCTGGAGGATTATCTCGACACGCTGAAATGGGCCGAGCGCATCGGCGGGCTGCCCGCGCTGATCGGCCGCGTGAACGCGAACTACGGCGCGCTCGCCAAATGGGTGAACGAGACGCCGTGGATCGATTTCCTCGCCGCGGATGAATCCACTCGCTCGCCCACCAGCGTGTGCCTGAAGATCGTCGACCCCGCTTTCACCGCGCTCGGCGAGGAGGAGCGCCACGGCTTGGTGAAGAAGCTCACCGGTCTGCTTGAGAAGGAAGGCGTCGCGCTCGACACCGCGGGGCACCGCAACGCGCCGCCGGGCCTGCGCATCTGGTGCGGCGCCACCGTGGAGCGCGCCGACATCGAAGCCCTCGGCCCCTGGCTCGCCTGGGCCTGGGAGCAAGTGAAAGGCTGATCCCGTGGTCGATTTCATTCCCGAGAACCTCCTCGAAGAGGCGCTCGTCGCCATGGCCGCCGATCCCGAGAAGGGCGGCGCCTTCGATCATCTGCTTCTGACCTCGCCCCTGCACGTCATCGGCCAGAATGACGGCGCGCGGCCTGAGGACGATCGGCAATCGCTAGAGCCGGGCGCGCAAGTGCGCCTCGTCGCCGTGCGGCGCGGGGACACCCAGGCGATCCCTGTTTTCACCTCGCCGGCGCGGCTCGACGCATTCTTCGAGAACGTGACGAAAAGCGCGCTGATCCAGCGTTATCTCACCATGCCCGGCCGCTCGCTGTTCCAGATGGCGAACGGCGCGGACTTCCTGCTCAACCCAGGTTTCCCTTACGGCCTGCACATGCCGGCCGCCGTGATCGCGCAGCTTCTGCGCAAAGGAGAATAGCGATGCCCAAGGTCCTGATCGCCGACAAGCTTTCGCCCGCGGCCGTCGCCATCTTCAAGGAACGCGGCGTCGAGGTCGATGTGAAGACGGGGCTCTCCAAGGAAGAGCTGCTCAAGATCGTCGACCAGTATGACGGCATCGCCATCCGCTCGGCGACCAAGATCACCGCCGACGTGATCAAGACGGCGACGCGGCTGAAGGTGGTGGGCCGTGCCGGCATCGGCGTCGACAATGTCGACATCCCGGCCGCCACCGCTGCCGGCGTCATCGTCATGAACACGCCGTTCGGCAATTCGATCACCACCGCCGAGCACGCCATCGCGCTGATGATGGCGCTCGCCCGCGAGCTTCCCGCCGCCAACGCTTCCACCCATGCCGGCAAGTGGGAGAAGAACCGCTTCATGGGTTCGGAGCTCTACGGCAAGACGCTCGGCCTCATCGGCGCCGGCAATATCGGCTCTATCGTGGCCGACCGCGCCAAGGGCTTGAAGATGAAGGTCGTGGCCTTCGATCCCTATCTCTCCCCCGAGCGCGCGGACGATCTCGGCATCGAGAAGGCGGAACTGAACGACCTCCTCGCCCGCGCCGATTTCATCACGCTCCACACGCCGCTCACGAACGAAACGCGCAACATCATCTCCGCCGACGCCATCAACAAGATGAAAAAGGGCGCGCGCCTGATCAATTGCGCCCGCGGCGGCTTGGTGGACGAATCCGCGCTCAAGGCCGCGCTCGATTCCGGCCATCTCGCCGGCGCCGCGCTGGACGTGTTCGAGGAAGAGCCCGCCAAGGCGAGCCCCCTCTTCGGCAACGACAAGGTCGTCGCCACGCCGCATCTGGGCGCGTCCACGGCGGAGGCGCAGGAGAACGTCGCGCTGCAGGTGGCCGAGCAGATCTCGGACTATCTCCTGACCGGTGCGATCACCAACGCGCTCAACATGCCCTCCATCACGGCGCAGGAAGCGCAGAAGGTGAAGCCTTGGATCGCGTTGTCCGAGAAGCTCGGCCTGTTCGCGGGGCAGTTGGTCGACACCTCGATCCAATCGGTCGAGATCGTCTACGAAGGCGCCGCCGCCGAGTTGAACCAGCGCGCGCTGACGCAAGCCGCCCTTGCCGGATTGCTCCGCCCCGCGCTCTCCCACGTCAACATGGTCAACGCGCCCGTCATCGCCAAGGAACGCGGCATCAAGGTGAGCGAGACCCGCCGCCCGCGCCAGGGCGTCTACGAGGGCTACATCAAGCTCACCGTCGCCATCGAGGGCTCGACGCGCCGCGTGGCGGGCACGGTGTTCTCGGACGGCCGCCCACGCCTCATCCAGGTCAAGGACATCAATCTCGACGCCGAGTTCGCGCCGCACATGCTCTATGTCATCAACGAGGACAAGCCCGGCTTCATCGGCAAGCTCGGAACCCTGCTCGGCGACGCGGGCGCGAACATCGCCGCCTTCGCGCTCGGCCGCTCCGCGCCCGGCGAGGACGCGATCGCGCTGGTGGAAGTGGATGGCGGACTGGATGAAAAAACCCTCACGGGCATCCGCAAGCTGCCGCTGGTAAAGCTCGCCAAGTCGCTGTCGTTTTAATTCGTCGCCCTTTCCTTGAGGGAGGTGGACGGAGTTTCGAATGCTGATCGCGCTTATCCTTGCTGCCGCAACCGCGGCCCCCGTTCCGCCCGATGTGGAGGTCTGCATGCGCGCGGCGGCGGCGGCCACCCGGGCGACCGTCGTCGATACCGACCAGAGCGGCTGTGTGTGCACCGTGCAGCAGCTCCACAAGTTCCTCACGCCGCAGGACTACGCGCTGCATGAGAGGATGGAGGAGATCATCGCCTCCGGCGCCGACGAGAAGAGTTTCAACAAGCAACTTTCCGACATCATGCTGAAGCGCGGCATGACCCAGATCGACGCCAACGCCTTCCTCGCCCGCGTCCGCTCGGCCGAGGAGCGCGCCAGCTCCGCCTGCAACAGTTCCCCTCTCCTGGACCGTTAGGCCCGGCCCCCTTGCATTCGGCCGCGAACCGCCCCACCTCATGGGGGCATTCGCGGGATGGGGCCGTCATGCAGCTTTCTGATTTCTACGCTTGGCCCGAGGGCGCGATCTACCTGCCCTGGGACGTCTGGATGATCACCTGGGTGATCGCCGCGCTCTGGGCCAACCGCACGATCAAGCGCCCCGAGCTCGGCCGCGAAGTCGCCTACCGCATCGTCACGCTGTCCGGCTTCGCGCTGCTCCTGGTCTTCTTCGGCCAGACCTCCGATTCCTTCCGCGCCGGGCATCACATGCACAATCCGCTCGTCGCGCGCCTCTGGGCGCTGCCGCCCGATCTGGGCTGGGTAATGGTGGCGCTCTGCGCGGCGGGCTTTGCCTTCGCCTGGTGGGCGCGCATCCATCTGGGGCGGCTCTGGTCGGGCCGCATCACGCGCAAGGAAGGCCATCGCATCATCGATAGCGGGCCTTACGGCATCGTGCGCCATCCCATCTATACCGGCATCATCATCGCGGCCATCGCCACGGCGGCGGAGAAAGCAACGCCGCTCGCCATCATCGGCGCGGCGCTGCTCTATGCCGGCTATTGGATGAAGGCGCGGCTGGAGGAACGCTTCCTCAGCGAGGAATTGGGGCCGGACGCCTACGCCGCCTATCGCGCGCGCATGCCGATGCTGCTGCCTCTCGGACCGAAGGGATTTTAAGATGCCGCCCGAACACGCGCTCTATTGGCTGTGGGGCATCTGGTACGCCTCTTGGCTGGTCTCGCTGTTCTGGGCGGGCAAGCCGTCGGCGCGCCCACAAGCGCTATCGCATTTTCTCTATCAGATCGTGACGATGGCCGGCCTCGCTCTGCTCTTCGGCCCGCCCATCGCGCATCGCTCGCCCTTCCCGCTCTGGCACGCGAGCGACACGATCGGATGGGTGCTGTTCGCGCTCACCGCGCTGTGCTTTGCCTTCTGCTGGTGGGCGCGCCTCACCATGGGCCGCCTGTGGTCGGGCTTCATCTCGCGGCTGGAGGATCACCAAATCGTCGACACCGGCCCCTTCGCCATCGTCCGCCATCCGATCTATACCGGCATCATCGCCGCCGCCTTCCTCATGGCCGGCGAATTGGGCACCCCTCCCGCCCTGGCCGGCGCCGCGCTTTTCCTGGTCGCCTTCTGGATGAAGGCCCGGGTCGAGGAGGAATTCCTGCGCCGGGAACTGGGCCCCGGGCCCTATGACGCCTATCGCGCCCGCGTGCCCATGCTCATCCCATTGCGCATCAAACGGCACTGAGAACCCACATAGATTGCTCATTTCTTGCGTAAGTGTTACAGAATTCTATCGACTTCGGGGCAGTCATTGGGGGCGGATATGGGTCGCACGATACGCATCGTGACTGCAGGGATTCTCGCATTCTGGGCCTGCTGTGAAACTGCCCCCGCCGAAGCCCACGCACCTTTCCCGCTTTATGCCGGAACGCTGACCGGAGCGACCTGCACCAGCCAGAAGCCGGTATATTCCCAAAATCGCCCGCCCCCGCCGCCCATAATTGTCGGATATGCCTCCTATACGGGACCTTGCGTCACCTACGCGCCGCCAACGCCATCTGTCACCTTCCCATCGGGATCGACGCCCGTCACCTTCATCGCGCCGACGGGATCGGTGGTCTTCCAGTTCAACGTGCTTCCGGGCAACCAGACAATTCCGCTGACGTGCAAAATCGTGGTCACCGCGACGGATCCGGTCGATCCCTCCGTCGTCCAGACCGCGTCGGGAACGGTCACGGTTTCCGGCTCGGCCCAGACGCTGAACGTGCCGATCAATCTGGATTCGGCCGGAAACACCATCACCTTCTCGTTCTTCACGAGCACTTCCAACCGCGCCGTCTCGATCGACGCACCGAACCCGGCGACCCTGTCTCTGGCGGTCACACCGATCGCCGGCTTGCAGCTTGAGGTCTTGCCGGTTGCGATCTTGTACAGTCCCCTCGGCAACGGCACGCAGGCCAAGTCGAGCCTGACCATGACCACGAGCACGGGCTCGACCGCGACGCTCTCCACCACCGCCACGCAGGGAACCGAGTCCACCGACGACGACAAGGAAACGCTGACGACGGGCGTGGCGCTGCAAATCGGGTCCTCTGTGCTCTCCGGCAAGATGGGGTATTCGGAAACCGATTCCTGGGATCAGGCGGTGACGACCGGATTTACGCAGCAAAACGTCAATACCTTCTCGCTCGTGACCAGCGAAAGCGAGGGCCTCACCTTCAATAGCGGGCCGCCAAGCGGACTGCCGAGCATTCCGAACATCACGACGGTCGAGAACGAACCCTTCTGGCAGGACAAAATCATCGTCGCCATCCACGCACAATACGCGATCTGGGACTATCCCGCCGGTGTCGTCGTCCAACCTATTGGCAGCGCCCTCATGGCGGACCTGCCACTCCAGAAATTGGCGGCTTGCCGCGCCAATCCCGAGACCGTGTCGGCGAACGGACACCCGAGCGATCCGAATGACCCGCACTATATCGCCTATGCCACCGGATCGACGAACGCCTACGTCTTCCTCTCCTCCGTTGATTGCACGCATATCCTGCAGCTCGACCGCTTCTGGGTGGCGAAGTCCCAGGCTGTGGCGCCTCTCTCCTATTCCGTGCTCGCCGGCAGCGGCAGCCTCGACACGTCAAACGCCGGCGAGAGCTTCATCGACACATCGCAAAGTACGTCGACTGCGACGGTGCAGCAGCAAAGCACTTTCACGAGCAAGGTAACCAGCACGCTGAGCAATACCGCCGGAGTCAGCGTGACCGAATCGCTTATGACCATCGGCGTCACCGACGCGACGACCGGCACGAGCGTCAAAACCGCGACCGTCAGCTACCAGGCCACCGGCGCACAGCAGACACAGAACACCGTGAGCGCCTCGACCACAGCGCAGGACGGCTCCGGCGCGCAGATCGGCGCAAGGGTCCTGAAGGACCGGGTGTTCCAGGGACTGGCGATACAAGTTCCGCAGTTCAACTTCCCGACGGCCATCACTTGGACCACCAACACCGGCTCTTCCCGCCTGGCAATCGAAGGGGGAGGCCGGAAGATCGACGAGACGCAAGCCGCCCTCCCGGAGTTGGTCGCGCCGACGCCGCAACAGAGAACCGCATCCATCACCCGCCAGAAGCAGATCTACACGGCAGCCGCGTCGCGCCATTTCAAACGACAGGTCCCGCAAGCGGCGCCGGCCTATGTGACCCAACCTTCCGCCGGCGACGTCATACGCATGCTGGCCAAGACGACGATGACGCCCGAGGAACGGCAACGGATCGCGAAAAGCCTCCCTTCGCCCGCGGCGAAATAGGCTCCGGTCGCGGGTTTGCGCATTGCTAGCATGCGGCCGAAAGTCCGCCTGACAGCCGGCTTCGGAAAAGTCTATAACTAAACACCGTGCCCTGGCGGATTCGCCGGCGGCGAACCGAACTCCGGGTGCGGAATAATGAGCAATGTCGCCGTGATCGGCGCCCAATGGGGCGACGAGGGCAAAGGCAAGATCGTGGACTGGCTGTGCGCGCGGGCCGACGTGGTCGTGCGCTTCCAAGGCGGGCACAATGCCGGCCATACGCTGGTCATCGACGGCGTCACCTACAAGCTGAGCCTGCTGCCCTCGGGCGTCGTGCGTCCGAACAAGCTCGCCGTCATCGGCAACGGCGTGGTCGTCGATCCCTGGGCTTTCATCTCGGAGATCGAGAGGATCACGGCGCAGGGCGTGATAGTGACGCCGGACAATCTCCTGCTCGCCGAGAACGCCGTCCTGATCCTGCCGCTGCACCGCGAGCTCGACGTCGCGCGCGAGACCTCCAACTCCGTGCAGGCTCTGGGCACCACCAAGCGCGGCATCGGCCCCGCCTACGAAGACAAGGTCGGCCGCCGCGCGCTGCGCGTGATCGACCTGAAGGATTTCGCCTCGCTGCCGCCCAAGGTCGACCGGCTGCTCGCCCATCACAATGCGCTGCGCCGCGGCAACAATCTCCCTGAGATCGATGCGCGCGAGATCATCGATGCGCTGAAGGAGATCGCGCCCAAGGTGCTGCCCTTCACCGGGTGCGCCTGGCGCCGGCTCGACGCCATCCGCCGCGAAGGCAAGCGCATCCTATTCGAGGGCGCGCAGGCGGTGCTGCTCGACATCGATCATGGCACCTATCCTTACGTCACCTCGTCCAACACCGTGGCCGGACAGGCCGCGGCGGGCGCCGGCGTGGGGCCGCGCGACATCGGCTATGTGCTGGGCATCGTGAAAGCCTACACCACGCGCGTCGGCGAAGGCCCGTTCCCGACCGAACAGCAGAACGACATCGGTGAGTTGCTTGGCACGCGCGGCGCGGAGTTCGGCACCGTGACGGGCCGCAAGCGCCGCTGCGGCTGGTTCGACGCCATGCTGGTGCGCCAGACCGTCGTCACCGGCGGCATCGACGGCCTCGCGCTCACCAAGCTCGACATCCTCGACGCCTTCGACGAGATCAAGCTCTGCATCGGCTATGAGCTTGGCGGCAACGAGATCGATCACCTCCCCAGCGATCCCAACGAACAGGCCCGCTGCAAGCCCGTCTACGAGACCATCGAGGGCTGGAAAGAATCCACCCGCGGCGCCCGCAGCTGGGGCGACCTGCCCGCGCAGGCGGTGAAATATGTCCGCCGCGTAGAGGAACTGATCGGCGCGCCGGTGGCGCTGCTCTCCACCAGCCCCGAACGCGAAGACACGATCCTGGTCCGCGACCCGTTTGTGGACCGCTGACCGGCATGGTAGAATGGCTCACCAAAAATGGCAGAAAGCCATGGGCCTGAACATCAAGAATGCCGAAGCCGAAAGGCTGATCAAGGAACTGGCCGAACTGACCGGCCAGAGCAAGACGGCCGCCGTCACCGAGGCGGTGCGCAAGGAAATCAGCGCTATACGCAAAACCAAGCGCCCCAAAGGGGCACTAGCCGCCGAACTCATGCGCATCGGCAAAGATGCCGCGAGCCGCATGACCAAAGCGGAGCGCGAATGGGACTACGACGCCGATCTCTATGACGACAAAGGGTTGCCTAAGTGATCGTCGACACGTCGGCGCTCATTGCCATCCTGCGTCAGGAGCCGGAAGCCTCACGGCTGTCGGATGCGATCGATGGCGCTTCCGAGGTGCAAATTTCGGCGGGCACATTGTTCGAAGCCTGCATCGTCGCCGACCGTTTGCGCGACCCGCTCATCGGTCAGCGACTCGACGATCTCTGCGCGCGTATACCCTTGATCGTCGTGGCGCCTGATGAAACCCATGTCCGCATCGCACGACAAGCCTATCGCAAATTCGGCAAGGGCAGCGGACACAAGGCCAGGCTTAACTTCGGCGACTGCTTCGCGTATGCGCTGGCCAAAATCTCGGGCGAACCGCTTCTCTACAAGGGGCGGGATTTTGGCCATACCGACGTAGCGTCAGCTTTGAAATAGGCTTGCGCACGGCCCCGCCGCCCGGCACGCTTGGCCCCGACAGACATTGGAGGGGCGCCTCATGATCAAGACCCGTTTCACCGAGATGTTCGGCGTCTCGGCACCGATCACCTGCGGCGGCATGACCCGCGTGGGCAAGGCGGAGCTCATCGCCGCCGTCGCCAATGCCGGCGCGCTCGGCTTCATCACCGCGCATAGCGCCGGCCCGCCCGAGGCGCTGGCCAAGGAAGTGAAGCGTTGCCAGGAGATGACGGACAAGCCCTTCGGCGTGAACCTCACCATCCTGCCCTCGATCACGCCGATCCCTTACGACGAATACCGCGAGGCGATCATCGAAAGCGGCGTCAAGATCGTGGAGACCGCAGGCAACAATCCGCAGCCGCATCTGCCGCGCTTCAAGGAAGCGGGTGTGAAGGTGATCCACAAATGCACCAGCGTGCGCCACGCGGTGAAGGCGCAGGCCGTCGGTGTCGATTGCGTGTCGATCGACGGGCTGGAATGCGCAGGCCATCCCGGCGAGGACGATGTCGGCGGCCTGATCCTGTTCCCGGCCACCGCCGACAAACTCACCATTCCGATCATCGCCTCGGGCGGCATGGCCGATGCGCGCGGCCTCATCGCCGCGCTGGCGCTGGGCTGCGACGGCGTCAACATGGGCACGCGCTTCATGGCGACGGTGGAAGCGCCGATCCATGAGAACGTGAAGAAGCAGATCGTGGCCAATGACGAGCGCGGCACCAACCTCATCTTCCGCACCATGCACAATACCGCGCGCGTGGCGAAGAATTCGATCAGCGACCAGGTCGTCGCCATCGAGAAGACCGGCCACGCCAAATTCGAGGACGTGAAGGAACTCGTCGCCGGCGTGCGCGGCGCCGACGTGCTCAACATGGGCGAGATGGATGCCGGCATCTGGTCAGCGGGCCAGACGCAAGGCCTGATCCACGACATCCCGACCTGCAAGGACCTCGTCGCCCGCATCGTCGCCGAAGCCGAAGCGATCATCCGCAACCGGCTCGACAAGGCGCTGACGGCTTAAGGCGTGACGAAATGATTGAGCGGCCCGTGGCCTTTGCCGAGGCCAGGCGCTGTCTCGAGCGCCGCCTGCACATATTCGCGGGCCTTGCCGGTGGCGAGCGGGAGCGACAGGCCCTTCGCCAGGCCGCAGGCGATGGCTGTCGATAGCGTGCAGCCCGTGCCGTGGGTGTGTTTGGTCTTCACGCGCGGGAAGGCGTAGATCTCGACACCGCCTCGCCACACCAGCACATCGTCCAGCGTGGCGCGGGTGGAATGGCCGCCTTTGATCAGCGCGGATTTCGCGCCCAATGCCATCAGCGCGCGCCCCGCCTGTTCGGCATGGTCGCGGGCGCTGCCGCGCATGCCGACCAGCGCCTTGGCCTCGGGGATGTTGGGCGTGACGAGCGTCGCCATCGGGATCAGGCGCGACTTGAGCGCGGCCACCGCGCCGTCCGCCAGCAATTGATGGCCGCTGGTCGAGGTCATCACCGGGTCGAGCACGATAGGGATCGCGCGCGCCCACTTCGCCAGCACGTCGGCCACGGCGCGCACGGTGGCGGCGGAATGGAGCATGCCGATCTTGATCGCGTCCGCGCCGATGTCCTCAAGGCAGGCTCTGATCTGCTCGGCGACGAGCTTGGGCGGCACGGCATGCACGCCCTTCACGCCGCGCGTGTTCTGAACCGTCACCGCGGTGACCGCCGTCATGGCATAGACGCCGAAGGCGCTCGCCGTCTTGATGTCGGCTTGCAGCCCCGCGCCGCCGCTCGAATCCGAGCCCGCGACGATGAGCAGGCGTTTCAAGTGGCGGAATCCTGGATGGCGGCGACGATCTCGCGCACCACTTCGCGCACTTCGCGTTCGTTCTCGCCCTCGGCCATCACGCGGATGACGGGCTCGGTGCCGGATTTGCGCACCAGGACGCGGCCCTTGCCGTTGAGCTTGGCGCCGCCCGCCTCGATCAGCGATTTCACCTTCGCATCCTCGAGCGGCTGGCCGCCGAGACGGAAGCGCACATTCTCCAGCACCTGCGGCAGCGGCTCGTAGAGATGCGCCGCCTGGCTCGCAGGCTGGCTTTCCTGCGCCAGCACCGCCAGCACTTGAAGGGCCGCGATCAGGCCATCGCCCGTGGTCGAGAAGTCGGAGAGCACGATGTGGCCGGATTGCTCGCCGCCGACATTGATGCCGCCCGCGTTCATCTTCTCGATGACATAGCGGTCGCCCACCGCCGCGCGCACCAGTTTCAAATTCAAGGTCTGCAGGTAACGGTCGAGCCCGGCATTGGACATCACCGTGCCGACCACGCCGCCGCCCTTCAGATACCCGCTCTTCGACCAGGAGCGCGCGATCAAGGCCAGGATCTGATCGCCGTCGATGATGCGGCCGCGCTCGTCGGCCATCACGACGCGGTCGGCGTCGCCGTCCAGCGCGATGCCGAAATCGGCGCGCATCTCGCGCACCTTCGCCGCCATCGCCTGCGGCTGAGTCGAGCCGCAATCGAGATTGATGTTGAAGCCGTCGGGCGAGGTGCCGACGGTGAAGACCTCCGCGCCCAATTCCCACAGCACCGCGGGCGCCACTTTGTACGCAGCGCCGTTCGCGCAATCGATGACGACGCGCATGCCTTCCAGCCGCAGATTCTTCGGAAAGGTCCGCTTGGCGAATTCGATGTAGCGCGCCTGGCTGTCGTCGATGCGCTTGGCGCGGCCGATCTTGTCGGCGGAGGCGAGCCCCGCCTCGAGGCCGGCATTCATCAAGGCCTCGATCTCGGACTCGCGCTCGTCGGAGAGCTTGCAGCCGTCGGGTCCGAAGAACTTGATGCCGTTGTCGTGGAACTGATTGTGCGAGGCGGAGATCATCACGCCGAGATCGGCGCGCAGGGAGCGCGTCAGCATGGCGACCGCCGGCGTCGGCAGCGGGCCGAACTGGAACACGTCCATGCCGACGGCGGTGAAGCCCGCCACCAGCGCGGATTCGATCATATAGCCGGAGAGCCGCGTGTCCTTGCCGATCACCACGCGGTGGCGATGCTCGCCGCGCGTGAAGATGCGCCCCGCCGCCATGCCCGCCTTCATGGCGATCTCCGGCGTCATGTTGGAGGAATTGGCGCGTCCGCGAATGCCGTCGGTTCCGAACAGCTTGCGGGTCATGTCTTAAATCCCCTTTTGAAGGCGGCCAGTATAGCAGCAGGCGCGGCGCGCCTCGCGTGTCCTATACCGGATTGGTAAAGCCTCTACCCCCGGGCCGGGTCCCCGGCAAGGGCTTTCCACACCGTTGAGGCTTCTGCCAAGCCCTTGGGATCATGGGTTCTTATATGGTCCGCCCCCTGATGAAGGGCGAAAAGCTCGGCCGCGAGCGAGGCCGGCCCGGCCGCGTCCGCCGCCACCGCCGCCAGCGCCCGGATGAAGGATTTCCGCGACACCGACACCAGAACCGGCAGGCCGAATTCGCTTTTGAGGCTTCCGATCGCGCGCAGTATGACGAGCGACGTCCGCGGATCGGCGCCTAGGAAAAAGCCCATGCCGGGATCGAGGATCAGCCGCTCCCGTGCGACGCCGGCCGCTGTCAGCGCGGCGATGCGGGCGGCGAAGAAACGGCGCACCCGCTCCACGATCTCGCTTGGCGGCGCCTCCACCCGCGTCGCGCGGCCGCCCCCCTGCACCGCGTGCATGACGATGAGCTTGGCCGATGCGCGCGCGAGATCGGGATAGAGCGCCGCATCGGCAAAGCCCTGGATGTCGTTCAGATAGTCCACGTCTTGCGCCAGCGCCCAGCGCTGGACTTCCGGCGCGTAGCTGTCGATGGAGACCGGCACGCCCTCTTGCTTCAGCGCCGCGGCAACAGGCGCAAGCCGCGCGATCTCCGTCTCGGGCGAGACCGGCTTCGCATCGGGATTGGACGCCGCGGCCCCGATGTCGACAACACCGGCATGACGCGCGAGCGCACGCGCCTGCGTCAGCGCGGCTTCCGAGGCGAGGAATTTTCCGCCATCGGAGAACGAGTCTTCGGTGATGTTGAGGATGCCGAAGATCATGGATAGCGCGGCCTCCGCCGCAGCAGCATCGCGAGATTTGCGCCATCCGAGCGGTTGCCGTTGCGGGCGCGGAACGGGATGAGATTGCCGATGCCCATGAAGAACGACACACCGGCCAAGCTGATCATCAGCGCGCCCGGCACGGCGCTGTACGGTCTCAGGATCAACGCGGCCGCCACGAACAGGATCGCGAGCACCAGAGTCAGCGCGAAATTGGCGAGCGGGCCGGCGAGATGGAGCAATGCGAGCTTGCGGCGGTCGTTCCCGGACCGGCAATAGACCGCGCCGCCGAAGTCGGCGCCCATCTTGAGCCAGAACTCGAAGCGCCGCGTCTTGCGCCGCCAGGCGATGGGTGTCACGGCAAAGAGCTCGACTTGCCAGCCGAAATAAGTCGCCGCCACGGCATGGCCCGCTTCATGCGCGAGCGTGGCGAGGAAGAATTCGCAAACCGCGAGCACGAAGGCGAACGCCACCGCGCCGTCGCCGCTCCCGTCATAGATCGCATTCGCGCCGCCGAAGATGTAGATGTTCGGGATCAACAGCACGATAGTGGCCAGCACGCGCATCGCCTTTTCGCCGGCCGGCCTCATGCGGCCTTCGCCAGCGGCGGATCGAGTTCGCGCGCCATTTCGTCGAGGAGCGCGATCTCGTTCTCGCGGATGAAGGGCAGCGCGCGCGGCAGCATGCGCCGCGCGGCCCGGATCGCGGCGAGCGCCGCACCATGATCCCCGCGCGCGACGGGGATCGCCGCCTGCGCGCGATGGTAGTCATAGAGCTTACGCGCCCGGGGCGGCGCGGTGTCGAGCAAGGCCTGGGCGCGGTCGGGATCGTGCTCCATGCGCGCGAGGAAGAAGGCTTCGATGACGATCAGCGGCGTCCGCATCGCGGGAGCATCGCCATATCGCGCCTTGGCGCGGTCGAGCGCGGCGCGCGCCTCGCCGGTGCGGCCGAACCCGTTGTGATAGTCGAAGAGCATGAGCGCGCTCAGTCCGGCCTCGTCATCGGGCCGCGCCTGCAACAGCGCCATCGACGCGGCATCCCAATCCTTCGCCGCCACGCCGGACATGCTCTGGCCCAACACCGTCGCGCGCGCGGCCGCGAGCGCGGCGTCGGGCAAGGGACGCAGCAGCGTCGTCAAGATCCGCAAGCCATCGTTTGCCGCACCGCTCTTGAGTTGCGCGGGGATGAGATTGGATAGGCCGATGAAAAGCGATACGAGCCCGAACCCCGCCAGCGCCGCGGCGCCGAACGGCGGAAGCTGCCGCGCGCCCCAGACCGCGAGCCCGCCGCTCAGAAGATTGGCCAAGCCGCCGCCGGCCAGCAGCGCAAGGATGCGCCCGCGCGTGTGCTGCCCCGCGTGGCGCGGCGCATTGAAGGTGCGTCCGTCCACGGAAGCCTCACGGCGCAGACGCAGCCCGAGCGGCGCGATCCGCAGCCAGAACGGACCCACGACGATCACCGCCACGCGCCATCCCACGATCCAAGCCATCACCGCATGGCCGAGTTCATGGATCAGGATGACGGGCGGCAGCGAAACCAATCCGGCGAGCAGCAGCGGCGCCGGCGGCAGCGACCACCGCCCTGTCAGGAACAGGATCAAAAACGCGGCGGCAGCGCCGGCGAGAAAGCCCGCAAGCTGCCGGTGAAGTCCGCGTATCGGTTTGAGCGTGAGCATCGCGCGCGAGCCTAAAGCAAAATCGCGATCCGTGAGAATCGCGATTTCGCCGAGGGTCGTCTTGAAGCGGGTTTAGCGGCCGGGCTGCGGCTCCGGGATCGCCGGGCCGATGCGGCGGCCGGCTGCCGGGACGCTGGGACCCGCCCCGCGCTGGGGCTCGGGATCCTCGTAAGGCTTGCGCACCGGCTGGATGCCCTTGAGCAACGCGATGATCTCGTCGCCGGTGAGGGTCTCGTATTCGAGCAGGCCGAGCGCCAGGATGTGCAGATCTCGCCCATGCTCGACAAGGATTTCCTTGGCGCGGCCGTAGCAATCGTCGATCACGCGGCGGATTTCCGCGTCGATCTTCTGGGCCGTGGCCTCGGAGACGTTCTGGGTGCGCGACACGCTGTGGCCGAGGAACACTTCCTCCTCGTTCTGCGCATAGAGGATCGGGCCCAATTCATCGGACATGCCGTAGCGGGTGATCATGGCGCGCGCCATGCGGGTCGCCTGCTCGATGTCGCTCGACGCGCCGGTCGTGACCTTCTCATGGCCGAAGATCAACTCCTCGGCGATGCGCCCGCCATAGGCGACGCAGAGATCGGCGAGCATCTTCTCGCGCGTGATGGAGAGCTGGTCGCGCTCCGGCAGGCGCATGACCATACCGAGCGCGCGTCCGCGCGGGATGATCGTCGCCTTGTGGATCGGGTCGGAGCCCTTGACGTTCAGCGCCACGATGGCGTGGCCGCCTTCGTGATAGGCGGTGAGCTTCTTCTCTTCCTCGGTCATCGCCATGGAACGGCGCTCGGCGCCCATCATGACCTTGTCCTTGGCGTCTTCGAGTTCGGACATGGTGACGACGCGTTTGCCGCGGCGGGCGGCGAGCAACGCCGCCTCGTTGACGAGGTTGGCCAGATCCGCGCCGGAGAAGCCGGGCGTGCCGCGCGCGATGGTGCGCGGATCGACGTCCTGCGCCAGCGGCACTTTGCGCATATGCACGCGCAAGATCTTCTCGCGGCCGGCGAGATCGGGGTTCGGCACCACGACGTGGCGGTCGAAGCGGCCCGGACGCAGCAGCGCGGGGTCGAGAACGTCCGGACGGTTGGTGGCCGCGATCAGGATGACGCCTTCGGTGGATTCGAAGCCGTCCATCTCGACCAAGAGCTGGTTCAAGGTCTGCTCGCGCTCGTCATTGCCGCCGCCGAGGCCGGCGCCGCGATGGCGGCCGACCGCGTCGATCTCGTCGATGAAGACGATGCAGGGCGCGTTCTTCTTGGCCTGCTCGAACATGTCGCGCACGCGGCTTGCGCCGACGCCCACGAACATCTCGACGAAGTCCGAACCCGAGATGGTGAAGAACGGAACATTGGCTTCACCCGCGACGGCGCGCGCGATCAGCGTCTTGCCGGTGCCCGGAGGACCGACCAGGAGCACGCCCTTGGGGATGCGGCCGCCGAGGCGCTGGAATTTCTGCGGGTCCTTCAGGAAGTCGACGACTTCCTTCAATTCTTCCTTGGCCTCGTCGACGCCGGCGACGTCCTCGAACGTCACGCGGCCGGAGCGCTCGGTGAGAAGCTTGGCGCGCGACTTGCCGAAACCCATCGCCTTGCCGCCACCCGCCTGCATCTGACGCAGGAAGAAGATCCACACCGCAATGAGCAGCAGCATCGGGAACCAGCCGACGAGCACATTGACGATATTGAGCGAGTCGTTGTCCGGCGGCTGCACCGTGATGTCGACATTGTGGTCGAGCATCCGCGCGTTGAGCTGGGTATCGCCATTGGGGATGTTGGCGGTGAATTGCTTGCCGCCCTGGAGCACGCCGGTGACCGTCGAGCCCTTGATGGCGGCGCTCTTGACCCGGCCGCTGTTCACGTCCGTGTTCAGCACCGTGTAGGTGATCTGCTCCGGCTGCGGCTCGTTGTGACCCCGGAGGTACAGATCGAACAACACCACCAGAAGGGCGGCGATCACGAACCAGAGGATCAGATTGCGAAGATTGTTCACGGCCGTCCTTTCCAGCGTGGCCCCAGCGGTGGCCCAAGTACAGACCTTACAGGCCCAAGCCCTTATACGGGGGCAGCCTTAGATAGGTATATTCATAACGCGTTGCCAGACATCAAAACGTTAAGAAATTTCCGGGAACCCGGCAATCGGCCTCCGAAATTCCCTTTAATATAGTGGTCTTTTTGGCTGGCGCTTCGCCTCTCGCACGATTGTGAGCGTACTGGGACCGAAGATTGCGTCGCGCCGGGGCGCGGGCCCGATCCTGCAGCCATGGAGTGTGGCGGCGGCGCCCAGGCTGCCGTAAAGCCGCTCCAGCCGCTCGAAACGGGGGCGATAGGCCTGTCCCGACACATGGGAGAGCACGTGCGCCAGCGCGCGCAGGCCTACCTCACGGGGCAGCTTGGCGAGCGACGCCGCGTCAAGCCGCGCGCCCTCACCCTCGAAACGGCAACCCTGGCTTAACCAGGTCTGCATCGCGTCATCCAGCGCGTCGCGGGCACGGGCAAGATGCGACGCCGCCTGGGCGAGACGCTGCGGCGTCAGGCCCAGCCGTGCGAGTTCCGCCGCCGCTTGGCGCAGTTTCACCCGGGCGAAGCGCGGCTCGTCATTCATCGGATCCTCGAGCCAGGCTTGCCGCCGCGCTTTGAGGTAGCCGCGCAGCTCGGCTCGCGTGAAGCCCAGCAGCGGCCGCACGAGCGCGACATCGAAGCCGGGCAGCGGATAGGGTGCGCGCGGACGCATCGCCGAAAGCCCATCGAGCCCGCTGCCGCGCGCCAGCCGCAGCAGGAAGGTCTCCGCCTGATCCTCCAGCGTGTGCGCGAGGTAGAGGAAGCGGACGCCGTGGCCCACGCACCATTCGCCCATCAGCCGGTAACGCGCATGGCGCGCCGCCGCCTCGACGTCCGCGCTGGGCTTCTTGCCCTTCCAGGTGAGCACATGGGCCGCGAGCCCCGCGTCACGCGCCCAAATGGCCGCTTGCTTCGCGTCCTTCGCGGAGCCTTTGCGCAATCCGTGATCGACGATCAGCGCGATCGGCTTCTCACGCTTCTTCGCCCATTGGGCGAGCAGACGCATCAGCGCGACGGAATCCCCGCCGCCCGACAGCGCCACCGCGCCCGGCCAGGCGCGCGCATCCATCGCCGCCGCGAAACGCCTACTTGCAGAGGGCTTTGCGGTCCGAGGCGGCCTTGGCGACAGTGACTTTCGAAGCATTGGGATATTTCGTCGGCAGCATGGCGAAGACGGTGCAGCCTTCCTTCTTCTGGTTGTTCGCGATGAGCGACTCGCCCAGCTTCAGGAACGTATCCGGCGTCTTGGCCGCGTTGGGATATTTCTTGATCCCCTCGGCGAGGAGATGGACGGCGCTGTCGTAGTTCTTCTGCACATAGGCTATGTCGCCGATCCAAAAGAGCGCGTTCGCCGCTAGCGGACTGTCCGGGTTCTTGTCGGCGAAGCTGCGGAACGCGGCGGCCGCCTGGTCGTATTGGGTGCGCGCGAGCAGCTTCATCGCCTTGTCGTAGTCCGGATTCGAGGCTGGCGGCGGCACGGTGGCCGCAGCCATCGGCGGCTGGTCGGCATGGTTTTGCGGCAACGCCGTGCCGGCAGGCAAGGTGCCGAGCGTGCCCGGCCCCGGCGCCAGATGCGCGGGCGCGCCCGTCGCCGGCGCGGTGGACGGCGTGAAGTTCTGCGGCGCGGGATTCACATTGGGCGCCGTCGCCGATGGCGTTTGCTGGTCGCACGGCAGGCCTCCCTCGCCCGCGCCCAATTGCTGCTGCGCCACGGCGCAGAGCTTGTAGTCGAAATCCTTCTGCATGCGGTCGATGCGCTGGTTGAGCACGTCGATACGGTGATCGAGCTGCTCGACCTGCCCAGTGAGGCTCCTGAGCGAATTCTCCAGATCGTTGACGCGCTGGCTCGCATTGGCGATGCCCTGGTCCTGGTTCTGCTCGTGCTGCAGGCGCGCGGCCTTCTCCTCGTCGCTCTCACCGAAGAGGGCCGCGACCCGGATCGTCTTCGCGTCGGCTTGGGCGAGTTGGGCCTCCAGCGCCTGTTCCTGTCCGGACGCCGCCGCGATCCGCGCCCGCAATTCCTGCGGCGTCGGCTCCTGCGCGGCCGAAGCGCCGGATGCCGCAAGGCAAAAAGCGAAGGCAGGAAGAATCGCGCGCGAAAGCAAACGCATGATGCTCATCCTCTGAAGAGACCTTTAGCCAAACCAAATACTTAGCCGAAAATATGGCCGGAGAAAAACCACCCTCCCCTTGAGGGAGGGTCGAAAATCCGAAGGATTTGGGAAGGAGGCTTCCTCCGGCCACAGAGCAATCCCCTTCCCGAAATTTGCTTCGCTTCGCTTGCGCAAATTGTCGGCCCTCCCTCAAGGGGAGGGCGGTCTTGTTTAGCTCGACGCGCCGCCCCCCGAGACAGTCGTGACGCCGCGGCGGTTCTGCGAATAGCAGTCCTCGGAGGATTCCGAGCACATCGGGCGTTCCTTGCCGTAGGACACGGTGTCGACGCGGTTGGCCGAGACGCCGAGGCTGACGAGATATTCCTTCACGGCGTTGGCGCGGCGCGCGCCGAGCGCGAGGTTGTATTCGCGGGTGCCGCGCTCGTCGCAATGGCCTTCGATCGTCACGCGCACCGCCGGGTATTTCGACAGCCACGCCGCCTGGCGCTGGAGCAGCGAACGGTCGGTCTCCTGCACGGCGTATTTGTCGTATTCGAAATGGACCGTGTCGCCGACATTGACGCGAAGATCCTCCGCGCTGCCCGGCACGACGTTGGACTGGCTGACGGACGACGGCCCGTTGTTGGACATCGACGCCGGCGGCCCCGAATCCGCCGTCGCCTGCGGCTTGGATGTGCAAGCGGACAAAGCGATCGCCGCGGCCAAGGCGGTGAATTTCAAGCCCTTCGAAAACATCGTCATGGAAGCCCTACTCCCGAGAATGCCGGAACCCCTGGTGCGCAGGGGCCCGCAACGTTCCAGACGCGCGCACCGCCGATGAAAACGCTCGATTTGCCGAAAAGTCCCCACCTGAGGGAACTTTAACTTTAGATAGCTCTCCCTATTGGAGCAAGCGCGACCACGCCGGGTCGGACGCGTTGCCCGGCGTCATGACACGTCTTTCGTTTCGTCCCGTGATGTCCACGGACCAGATCTGGCTGCCGCGGCCGCCTTGGAAGGTGCGGGTGAACATCAGCACCCGGCCGTTGGGCGACCAGGTGGGACCTTCGTCTTCCCAACCATCGGTGATCAGCCGTTCGCCCGAGCCGTCGGCATGCATGACGCCGACATCGAAGCGCCCACCCGCCTGCTTGGTGAAGGCGATGAGGTCGCCGCGCGGGCTCCACACCGGCGTGCCGTTCTTGCCGCCGCCGAACGAGATGCGTCGCTGGTTCGAGCCGTCCGCATTCATCACATAGACCTGCTGGCTGCCGCCGCGGTCGGATTCGAAAGCGATCTGCCGCCCATCCGGCGAGAAGCTGGGCGAGGTGTCGATGGCCGGATCGGTGGTCAGCCGCGTGGACGAGCGCGTGCGCAGATCCATCACATAGATGTCCGAATTGCCGCCCTGCTCCAGGCTCATCACCATCTTGTTGCCGTCGGGCGAGAAGCGCGGCGAGAACGTCATGTTGGGGAAATTGCCCAGGAGCTCCTGGCGGCCCATCTGCCAGTCGAACAGATAGACGCGCGGCTTGCCGCTCACATAGGACATGTAGGCGATCAGGTTCGAGGTCGGATCGAAGCGCGGCGTCAGCACGAGATAGGAGCCGTTGGTGAGGAATTGCGGATTGGCGCCGTCCTCGTCCATCAGCGCCAGCCGCTTCTTGCGGGCGAGCGCAGGCCCCGTCTCCGAGATGAAGACGATGCGGGTATTGAAATAGCCCTGCTCGCCGGTGACGCGCTGATAGATCGCGTCCGAGATCATGTGCGCGATCTGGCGCCAATTGTCCGGCGCCGACGAGAACTGCTTCTCGAGCATCGCCGAGCCGCCGCTCAACACGTCCCACAGGCGGAAATCGACGCGCAGCCGCCCATCGGGCTGGGCCACGGCCTGACCGGTGACGAGCGCCTGGGCGTTGATCGCGCGCCAATTGGCGAAATTGGGCGCGGCCGCGATGTCCTTGATCGGCTCGATGAAGGATTTGGAATCGAGCGGCTTGAAGAGACCCGACCGTTCCAGATCGGCGCGCACCACGCCCGAGATCTGCGCGCCCTGCGGCCCGCCGAGGAAATCCGGGATGGCGATGGGCAGGGGCTGGATATTGCCCTGGGTGACGTCGACGCGAAGTTGCGCAGAAGCAGGCGCGGCGCAAACCAGTGCGACAAAAGCTGCGGCGGCGAAGGCCAGAACTTTCTTCATGCGAGACTCCATCATTGGCCCATCATCGCCCTTGGATCGAAATGGAAGGGGTTGATCTCCTTCCAGGAGCTATAACGATCCGCGGGCAATTTGTATGGCGCACAGTCATAGATCGCGCGCATCGCCGCATCCGCGGCCGCGCGCGTATAGGGATCGCGACTGGCCGCTTCCTTATAGTCAGCAGTCAATTGTGGCACGCGTGCGACCGAACCGTCCTGATTGAGGAACAAATCGAACTCGACCACGAGTTCCTCGGCCTTGGGCGCCCCGACCGGCGGGCTCCAGCATTGCATGATCTTGCTCGCCAGCGCCGCCGAAAGCTCGGCCTCCATGGCGTTCTGCGCGCCGATGCCCTTGATGTCGCGCGGGCCCGTCTTGACGTTCTTGGGTGGGGCCGGAGGCGCGGCGAGCTTGTTGATGAGCGCCGCCATTTGCTGATCCTGGCTCAGCGTCTTGGCCTTCTCCGGCGGCTTGGGCTTGGCCGCTTGCGGCGAGGGCGCGAGCAACTCCTTCAGCGTCTCGTCGGGCTTGGGCGGCGTGGGCTTGGGCGGTTCGGGTTCTGCCTTGGACGGCGGCGTCGGCGCCGGCGCCTGCATCGCGGACTTCACCGGCGGCGACGGAACGTCCTTGGGCGGCGCTTTCACCGGCTTGGCCATCGCCATGACATTCGTCTTGGGTCCGATGGTGACGAGATCGACCGGCACCATCGGCGTCTGGTCGACGATGTCGAGCTTGCTCGCGAAGGTCACCAGCATCGCCACGATGAGGATCGCATGCAGGCCGAGCGCGCCGATGACGGCGAAGATGATGTAATCATCCCGCACCGTCGCCTGCGCGGGCGCCAGTCTACTGCGCGTGTCCACGGTGTTTCTCGACATCGGTGACGAGCCCGATATGCGTGAAGCCCGCCTGGTTGAGCAGGCCGAGCACGATGGCCATGGTCTTCCAATCCGCGCCCTGATCGCCGCGCACATAGATGCGCTCATCGACGCCGTTGGCGGAGATCGCCTGCAGCTTGGCCACCAGCGCATCCGCATCGATCGGCTGGTTCTGCAGGAAGATCGCGCCGTCGCGGCGCACCGTGACGGTGAGCGGCTCGCGATCCTGGCTGAGCGCCTTGGCCTGGGTCTTGGGGAGCTCGACCGGAACGCCGACGACGAGCAGCGGCGTCGTCACCATGAAGATGGTGAGCAAAACCAGCGCCACGTCGACGAAAGGCGTGACGTTGATCTCCGCCATCGGGCGGATGCGCCCGCGCCTTCCGCCGTCACGCCGCATGGCCGCGACCATCAGCGCGCCTTCTCGTCGAGCTGACGCGACAGGATCGCGGAGAACTCGTCCGCGAAGCTCTCGAGCCGCGCGCTGTAGCGTGAAACGTCGTTGACGAACTTGTTGTAGAAGATCACCGCCGGGATCGCGGCGAGAAGGCCCATCGCGGTCGCGAACAAGGCTTCCGACATACCGGGCGCGACGGTGGCCAGCGACACGTCGTGATGGGTGCCGATGGCGGAAAAGGCGTTGATGATGCCCCAGACCGTGCCGAATAGTCCGATGAAGGGCGCCACGGCGCCGACGGTGGCAAGCAGGCCCAATTGCTTCTCGATGCCGATGGTCTCGCGCAGGATGGTGACGTTCATCGCCTTCTCGATGCGCTCCTTCACGCCGGACAGCATGCTCTCGCGCGGGGCGCCGGCGTCGAAGGCGCGGCGCCATTCGCGCAAGGCCGAGGTGAACACCGCCGTCATCGGATTGTCGCTGCGCTGGGCGAATTGCTGATAGAGCTCGTCCAGGGACAAGCCCGACCAGAAGCTCTTCTCGAATTTGTCCGCGCGCCGGCTGAGCGTGCCGAGCAAGAGCCACTTGTTGATGATGACGATCCAGGACCAGAGCGAGGCCAGGACCAGCACGACGAACACGATCTTCACCGTGAGATCGGCATGCCAGAAAAGCTGGATCATGGAGATGCCGCCGACCTGCGGGCCGCCATTGTCGCCGACGCTGTTGATCTCGACCGGCGTCACGGGCGCGGCCGAGAGCGTGGGATCGGGCGCGGCCAACGACGGCGCCGCCGCGAACAACAGGCATACGAACGCGAAGGCGGCCCAGACTCGGCTGAATGTCATTCCGTGATCCTTCCCGGCGAGCGGCCGATCATCCATCTCAACATGGCCGAAATGGGGCGGCAATGCTTAAGTGACTGTTTCGTAAAGGTAAGGCGCGAGTTTGTCGCGCATGCCTTGCGGGATGCGCCGGGGCTTGCCCGTCAACGCGATGATGCAGGCCTCGACCGCACCGCGCGTGAGCATCGCGCCGTTCAGATAGACATCCTGCGCCGCGTTCATCCGCGCGCCGGTGAGGCCGGTGAGCCGCGTGTGCACTTCGAGCAGATCGTCGACGCGCGCCGGCCTCAGATATTCGAGTTCCACCTTGCGCAAGGTCCAGGCCGTGGGCTCGGGCTCCTCGATCTGCGCGAGCCGCGTGATGCCCGCCGCGCGGAAGAATTCCGAGCGTCCGCGCTCCATATAGGCGAGGTAATTCGCATGATAGACGACGCCGGAAAGATCGGTGTCGGCGTAATAGATGCGCACGGGCAGGATATGGATCTTGCCCTCGAAGCGGCCCTCTAGCACGGCCAATCCTTCAGCATGGCCCCGTCCTTCAACATGGCTTGTCCTTCGGGCAGCTTTTGGGCGGCGGCAGCACATTGACCACATAGGCGCCGTCGCTGGCGGTGTTCGCCGGCGCGGGCTTGCTGGTGGCGTCCATCGCCTTCCTCACCTCATCGCCGAACAGGCTCCATAGCCAGAAGACGCCGACGGTGGCCGTGATCGCCGCCAGCCCCGCAAATCCGCGTGTGCGCCAGTTTCTCATGTCTCTTCACCGCCGAACAATCCGAACTGCGCCGGATCGCGCGCCGGCATCGGCAGGCCCAGATGTCCATAGGCCGCATTGGCCAGCATACGCCCGCGCGGCGTCCGCTGCACAAACCCTTGTTGAAGAAGATAGGGTTCCACGATCTCCTCGATGGCGTCCCGCGCTTCGCCCAACGCCGCCGCGATGGTCTCGATGCCCACGGGCCCGCCGCTGTAATTCTCCGCGATGAGCTTGAGGTAGCGCCGGTCGAAGGCGTCGAGCCCGCGCGCATCGACCTCCAGCCGCGTCAGCGCCGCATCCGCGATCTTCGCATCCACGCGGCCATGGGCGGCGACACTGGCGAAATCGCGCACCCGCTTGAGAAGGCGGCCGGCGATGCGCGGCGTGCCGCGCGCGCGGCCCGCGATCTCGCGCGCGCCGTCCTCGGTGAGGTCGAGCCCCAAGACGCGTGCGCCACGCTCGACGATGGAGACGAGTTCCTCCGCCGAATAGAAATTGAGCCGCACCGGAATGCCGAAGCGGTCGCGCAAGGGCGTGGTGATCAGGCCCGAGCGCGTCGTCGCCCCCACCAGGGTAAAGGGCGAAAGCGTGATCTTCACCGAGCGCGCTGAAGGCCCTTCGCCGATGACGAGATCGAGCTCGTAATCCTCCATCGCCGGATAGAGGATTTCCTCCACCGCCGGATTGAGGCGATGGATCTCGTCGATGAAGAGCACGTCCCGCGGCTCGAGATTGGTGAGGATCGCCGCCAGGTCGCCGGCCTTCGCCAGCACCGGTCCCGAGGTCGAACGGAAATTCACTCCCAGCTCGCGCGCCACGATCTGCGCCAAGGTGGTCTTGCCGAGCCCAGGCGGCCCGGAGAACAGCACATGGTCCAGCGCCTCGCCGCGCGCTTTCGCCGCCTCGATGAAGATCGACAGATTCTCCCGCGCCTGCTTCTGGCCGACGAACTCCGCCAGCCGCCGCGGCCTGAGCGAGGACTCCAGCGCGTCATCCTCCGAACGCTCCGGCGTCACGAGGCGGCCCATGTCGGGCTTGGGTTTGGCAATTGCCATGTCAAGAGCCGCCTTTCCAGGGATTGAAGACGACAAGCCCGTCGAATACAAAGTGCTTTACGTTGCGCGTCGCCACGACCAGCCCGTGAACAAGCGCCGTGGCGGCTATCAGCGCATCGGGAACTTCGGCATTCGGCTGCTCGGCCATGATCGCGCCGCAGCGCAAAGCGACTTCTTCGTCCACGGCAACCAGCCCGGGCCGGACAAAGGGCACGAGCTGATCGTGGAACCAGGCCTGAAACGCCGACCGCCGGCGGCCCAAGGCCATACGCTCGATCCCATATCGAATCTCGACAAGGGAAACGGCGCTGACGAAAATTCCTTTGGCAAGTTCACGCTTGGCCCAGGCATTCACGCGCGCATCGGGCCGCTTCTTGATTTCCTCCGATAGTACGCACGTATCGAAAAGATAGCTCACAGCTCAGCCGGGCGGAATTTTCCGCGCAAGCGCTTGAGCTTCAGCTCGCCCGGCGCCGCGCGCAACGCCGCGTACAATCCTGTCGCTCCACGCTTTCCCTGCACGGTCTTGCCCGATTGCGGCGGCTTGGCGGGCATGATCACGGCCTCACGCTTGCCGTTGCGCGTGATAAGAACCGGCGCGTCCAACGATTGGGCCACGACATCCGCAAGCCGGGCCTTAGCGTCCTGCAAAGCGATCTCTTTCATCGCCGCCCGCTCTTCGCATTCTTCTGTTCCAGGTCGGCCATCTTTCCGCCACGGCGCAGATATTCATCGATCGATACGACGTCCGCTTTCGCGACCCCGTGGACCGTGATGGTTTGCGGCTCGTTGCGGCTGCGCCGGACGACTTCCGACAGTTTGGCCTTCGCCTCGGATATGGACCAGGTGCTCATGGCTTCAGACTAGTCTGACCGGTCAATTTGGTCAACGTCCGATCGCCCGCAAGGCTTCGCGGATCAGCACGTCGGCGGGCGCCTCGCCGAACTCGCGGGCGGCGCGGGCGACGCTCTCCGCGGCGTGGCCTTGGGAATAGCCGAGCTTGACCAGCGCGGACACCGCATCCGCTTCCGGGCCGCGCGGCGCGGCGACCGTCGCCATCTCCTCGCCGCCGCGCAGCATCATCGACGGCGCCTTGTCCTTGAGCTCGGTGACGATGCGCAGCGCCAGCTTCGGCCCCACGCCCTGCGCGCGGCCGATGGCGGCTTTGTCGGACAATGCGATGGCGCGCTGCAGATCGCGCGCGGTCAGCGCCGACAACACGTTCAGCGCCACACGCGCGCCGACATTCTGCACCGTCTGCAACAGCCGGAACCACTCGCGCTCCTCGGCGGCGAGGAAGCCGTAGAGCCTGATCGCGTCCTCGCTCACCTTCATCTCGATCATCAGCGACACGGTCGCGCCGGCCGCGAGCCGCGACAGCGTCGAAGCCGGGCATTGCACGAGATAGCCCACGCCGCCGACATCGACGATGGCGTGATCCTCGGCGATGGAATCCACGATCCCCGTCAGCTTGCCGATCATGCGAGCGCAGCCAGGATCTTCGCCCGCGTCGTCGCGTAATGCGCATGCGCGATGGCGCAGGCGAGGGCGTCCGCTGCGTCGGCCTGCTCCACCCGCGCGGTGGGAAGAAGCCGGCGCACCATCATCTGGATCTGCGTCTTGTCGGCATGGCCCGCGCCGACGACGCATTTCTTGATCTGGTTCGGCGCGTATTCGGCGATGTCGAGCCCGGCCTGCGCCGCCGCGAGCAGCGCCACCGCGCGGGCATGGCCCAGCTTCAGCGCCGCCGACGGGTCCTTGGCGACGAAAGCCTGCTCCACCGCGATGGAGGCCGGCTGCAGCTCCGCGATCACCGCCGCCAATTGCCGGTGCAGCGCCATCAGCCTGAGGCCCAGCGAGGCTTTGGCGTCGCTCGACAGCACGCCATGGGCGACATGCTCCAGCCGCGAGCCATAGACGGTGATCACGCCCCAGCCCATGCGGGCGAGGCCGGGATCGAGACCGAGGATGCGAATCGGCGGCGCGGACATGGACCTTTGTACCGCGTCCGTTCGCGCTTGGCACCGGTTAAGTTGGATTCACGCGGAGACGCGGAGTTCTTGGCGCCCGTCGGCGTGCAAAGCGCGCCAGCAAAATTGACGGCTTTGCAGCTCATAGTCCCCGGCGCTTCTTCTCCGCGTCTCCGGGGCTCCGCGTGAAAACTTTTACTCCCCGAGCTTCGCCATCAAGGTGTCCGACAGCTCGTAATTGCCATAGACGTTCTGCACGTCGTCGTGGTCGTCGAGCACGTCCAGCAGCTTGATCAGCGTCTCGCCCTGGTCGTCGCTCACCGGGTTGGTGGATTTGGAGCGCCATTCGATCTTGGACGAGACCGGCTGGCCGAGCTTGACCTCGAGCGCATCGCGCACCGCGCCGAAATTCTCCAGGCTGACGATGAATTCATGGCCGTCCTCGCTGGAGATGCATTCATCCGCGCCCGCTTCGATCGCGATTTCGAGCATCGCGTCGTCCGAACCCTTGTCCTTGGGATAGACGATCACGCCGACGCGGTCGAACATGAAGGTGACCGAATTGGGCTCGCCCAGCGCGCCGCCGAATTTCGAGAAGGAGGAGCGGATATCGCTGCCGGTGCGATTGCGGTTGTCGGTCTGGGTCTCGACGATGAGCGCCACGCCGCCCGGGCCGTAACCCTCGTAACGCACTTCCTCGATGTTCTCGCCGCCGCCGCCGGTCGCCTTGTCGATGGCGCGCTGGATGTTGTCCTTGGGCATGGACAGCTGCTTGGCGGCGATGATCGCGGCGCGCAGGCGCGGATTGTGGTCCGGGTCGGGCATGCCCTGCTTGGCCGAGACGGTGATTTCGCGGCTGAGCTTGGAGAACAGCTTGGAGCGCACCTTATCGACGCGCCCCTTCCGGTGCATGATGTTCTTGAACTGACTATGACCGGCCATGGACTGCGCTCGCGGGAAACGGGGCGCTGAGATAGCCGGGCCGCCGCCCCTCTTTCAAGTCGCGTGGAAAAGACCTCCGGGCACCACAGCCGGGGAAACCGGCACCCTTCTACTACATCTTGTGGCTAAGCTTTCTGCGCCTACCTCCATTCGTTTTCGAGGAAGGGCTACCCCCTCCCCCCCCTTCCGGGGCGGCCTCTGCCCGCCCACGGATCGCCAGCGGACATTGGGCTGATTCGAACGAATAAGGAACGCGTCTCAGTACCGATTGTACCGCGCGTCTTCGCGGGCCTGGGCGATCGCCTCGTCGGCTTTGACCAACCCGCTATCGGCGGCGTCCTTGTAGCAATTCTGGCCCTGGATGGTGTGGACCGGATAGGCGTCGATCAGGTTGCGGCAGATGTCGCGGGCCGCCTCGCGGACCCGGAAGCGCAACTCCCGCGCGCCGTCGCGCGTGGAAAGGTCGAGATCGTCGTAGCGGACATAACTCGACGCCGACAGTTTCTCCGGCACGTCGCCGAAGCGCGCGCCCGGATCGATATGGATACGCTGGCCGATCACCGGCACGTTCTCATAGGCCACCGGCTGGTCGTAGCCGTAATCCTGCGCCGCCGCCGCGCCGCAGAACGCGAGCACGCCGGCCATTGCCAAAATCCGTTTCATGGTTCTCTCCGCTTATTGTTCGTCTTCGTAGCTGTCGTCGCGATACCCGTCGCCGTCGCGGTAGCCGTCGCGCGCCGCGGCGATGGCCTCGTCGGCCTGCGCCATCGCGTCGTTCAGCGCGTCGTCGTAGCAAGGCGGCGCCGAGGTCGCCGACGGCGCGTAGCTCTCGTCGAGACGACGACAGAGGCGCGCCGCGGTGCGCTTGATGCGCTCGCGCAGAGCATGGGCGCCTTCGCGTGTGGCGAGATCGAGATCGTCGAAACGCACGGCTTCCGAAAGCGCGATGTCCTGAACCGGCGCGCCCGTCACGCTGTCGCGTTCGGGATGGCGGCGCGGACCGTTGACGATGACGACTTCGCCGCCGGGCTGATAGGCCGCGTCGCGATAGTGATCGCGATCGGTGCGATATTGATAGCCGTCGTCGTTCGGATAGCCGTAGTCCTGCGCGCCCGCCGAGGACGCCATCACAAGCCCGGCCAACGCCGCAAGCGCAAAACCGCGCATGGGTGCAACTTCCTTTCGCTGCGCCCCACGCCCTCTGCGGTTCTTAACGTGCTTTAACCGGGCCGGTTCCGGCTATTTGCCGAGATAGGCCTTCACATCCTTCGCCATGACGCCCACCGCCTTCACGGCATCGACCAGCTTTTCCTTGCTGACGCCGAAATGCTTGGTCCAATAGGCGACCTCGTAATCCTCGTGGATGTTGATGCGGTCGCGGTCGGCGGCGCCGCGGTCGTGCTTGTTGTCGGTCATCATGGTCCTCCGTCAGGATATCGCCCGGCGTTCCGTCTTTCGCGGAAGCGGAACGACATTGGGCGAGACCGCCGGCGCGGCGGGCCTCTGACTGCCATGACGCGTGGCCCAGGCTTTCGTGAACTCGGCCCCCAGCAAAAATATCTCGCTGGAATAATAGACCCAGAACAGCAGCACGATCAGGCTGCCCGCCTTGCCGTAGGACGCACCGACGCTGCCCATGGCGAGATAGAAGCCGATGCCCAACTGCCCGAGCGCAAAGAGAACGGCGGTGCCCGCAGCGCCCACCGCCACGTCGCGCCATTCGAGGTCGACTTCGGGCAGGATCTTGTAGATCGCGGCGAACAGCACGGCGGTCAGTCCCAGCGACATGAGATAGGAGATCACCCGCGCCCCCGCCTCGCCGACCGGCAGCACATATTCGACCCGGCTGCCCAGCGCGGTGATCGCGGCGGTGCAGAGCGTCGAGCCGACCAGCACGAAGCCCATGGCGAGCACGAGCGCCAGGCTCGCCGCGCGGTCGCGCGCGAGACGCCGCAGGAAACCGCCGCGCGGCCTGGCTTTCCAGATGGCGTTCAGCGCCGCCTGCATCTCGCCGAACAGGCCCGAGGCCGCGACCACCAGCACGACGGCGCCCACGATGTTGGGCCAGATGCCGCGGCTGAGATCGAAGGCGTTGTGGATGGCGCCATGGACGAGGCGCGCCCCATCCGGCCCCGCGACATGGGTGAGCTCCTGGGCCAGTGCGCCGGTGGCGGCGTCGCGCCCGAAGATCAACCCACAGATCAGGGCGGTGATGTAGAGCACCGGCGCGAGTGCGGTGACGGCATAGAAGGCGATGGCCGCGCCCCGCGTGAGCGCCTCGTCATCGATGAAGGCCGAAAAACCTTCCACGACCATGGTCTTGATGTTCGCGAGCTTCCCCATACGCCTTCAAGCGCGCGGGGCGGCACGATGGTTCCCGTCCGGCGAAGCGGAGCGGACGGATGTCCGCCCGCTTGAGCGGGAATGGGACAATGCGCATAAGATGGCGCCAGGCAGGCGCGGATTTCGGCGCTTTCGGGGGGCCTATGCAGAGAGCGATCGCAACCGCCGTCCTGGCGGCGGGATTTGCCGCGATGCTGGCCGTCAATTGGCCCGGGCATCTCGAATTCGATTCCATCATGCAATTGGCGGAAGGCGCGACGGGGCGCTACTCCAACTGGCATCCGCCGGTGATGTCGTGGCTCTTGGGCATGTTGGGCGCGCGCGGCTTCATCGTGCTGGATGCCGCCATGGCGTACGGCGCGCTCTTGGCGCTGTTGTGGCGGGCCGCGCGGCCGGGCTGGGCCGCCGTCGCCATCGCCGTCATCGCGGTGTTGCTGCCGCAATATTTCCTGTTCCAGGCCATCGTCTGGAAGGACGTGCTGTTCGCCGATGCTTGCGTCGCCGGCTTCGCCTGTCTCGCCTGGGCGGCGACGCGCGAAGAGCGGCGCATGCTCTGGCTCGCCGCCGCCGCGATCTTCGTCGCCCTGGCGGTGCTGGCGCGGCAGAACGGTTTCGTCATCCTGCCCTGCGCCGCCGTCGCACTTGCCTTCGCCATGCCGCGCGGCAAGCGCCTCATCTTCGGCGCGGCCTTCCTCGCGGCTTGCGCGATCCTCGCCTTGAGCGCCAACGCGCTGCTGCAATTGCGCGCGACCGGCGCCTTGGGCGCGACGGAGCAGATGGAGGACCTCCAGCTCTACGACCTCGCCGGCATGATGCAGCGCGATCATGCCGTTACGCTTCCCATCCTCGACCGCGCCGCGCCCGCGATGGCCAGGCTGATGCGCGAGAAGGGTGTCGCGCTCTATACGCCCGCCGCGCACGATCCACTCTCCGACAAATCCGGCATGGGCAGCCTGATCGTCCCGTCCGTGGACGCCGTGAAGCGGCAATGGCGCGCTTCGGTCCTCGCCCACCCTCTCGACTATCTCGCCGTGCGCGCCGCGGATTTCTGGTGGGTGTTCGGCTCCACGCACGCCGATGAATGCATGACCTATGTCACCGGAATCGACGGCCCGCCCGGCCCGATGCGCCTCTTGAACCTCAAGACCCGCTATGACGACCGCGACAATATCCTCGACGACGATTACGCCGGTCCGCTGATCGGAACGCCGGCATTGTCGCATCCCTTCTTCGCCATGATCGGCCTCATCTGCTTTGTATTGCTCATGAGACGTCGGCGCCCCGCCGATCTCGTCATGGCCGGCTTGCTCGGCGCCGTCGCGCTCTATGCCGCGAGCTATTTCGTCATCGCGCTGGCGTGTGAGTACCGCTATCTCCTCGCGATCGACCTCGCGGCCATCGCGGCGGTGTTCTATCTTGCGGCGGATTTCAGGCCGGAACGCTCGGCTTGAGCCGACCGCCGACGCGCACCGGCTCGACGCGCACGGCCAGGCCCTTCGCATTCGTCTCCACGAACACGCCGCAGAGCGTGGCGGGGCCGGTGGCGGGCGTGAAGCGCTGGCTGTTGAGCTTCCTGGTGAAGCGCTGCAAGGGCTCGAACTTGTCCATGCCAATGACGGAGTCGTAGTCGGCGCAGGCGCCAGCGTCGCTCTGATAGGCGGTGCCGCCGGGCAATATCTGCGCGTCCGCCGTCGGCACATGCTGGTGCGAGCCGACGACGAGGCTGGCGCGGCCGTCGCAGAAATGGCCCATCGCCATCTTCTCGCTCGTCGCCTCGGCATGCATGTCGACGATGATGGCGTCCGCGGCCTCGCCGAGCGGGCACGCGTTCAACTCCGCATCCACCGCCGCGAACGGATCGTCCTGCGGCTCCATGAAGACGCGGCCGAGGGGATTGATCACCAGCACATGCGAACCATTCCGCGCCTGGTAGAGATTGGCGCCCTTGCCCGGCGTGCCCTTGGGAAGATTGCACGGGCGCAGCACGCGGTCCTCGTCGGCGATGAAGGAGAGGATCTCCTTCTGGTCGCTCCAATGATTGCCGGTGGTGATGACGTCGACGCCCAGCGCGAAGAACTCGTTGGCGATGGCGCGCGTGATGCCGAAGCCGCCGGCCGCGTTCTCGCCGTTGACGATGGTGAAATCGAGCTTCAGCGTATCGATCAGGCGCGGAAGCTCCGCCTCCACGACCTCGCGGCCGGGCCTTCCCAACACGTCGCCGATGAATAGGATGCGCATGGCGGCCTCTTAACACGGATGGCGTCATGGGGGGCAAGAAACTCCTCCGGCAGCTCGTGCTCCAGACTTGCGTGACGGCGGGGCTGATGGCGCTTCTGCTGTTCGCCGCTTCGGGCGATTGGCGCTGGGCGCAGGCCTGGTGGTTCCTCGCGATCTTCTTCGCGGGCTCGCTGGTCACCGGTGCGTGGCTGAGCCGCGCCGATCCGGGATTGCTCGCAGCAAGGCTCGAAGGCCCGTCGCGCAAAGGCCAGCCGCTATGGGACCGGATATTCCTGTTGCTGATCATGGCCGTCTGGTGCGGCTGGCTGGTGTTGATGGCGCTGGATGCCGCGCGCTGGCGGCTCTCGCATATGCCGCTCTGGCTCAACCTGCTGGGCGGTGCTCTGGCGGCCGCCGGCTTCGCGGCCACCATGATCGTGTTCCGCGCCAACACTTTCGCCGCGCCCACGGTTCGCGTGCAGGCCGAGCGCCAGCAGCGCGTGATCGACACCGGACCCTATGCGCTGGTGCGCCATCCGATGTATGCGGCGAGCACGCTCATCCTTCTCGGCATGCCGTTGCTGTTGGGCTCGTGGCTCGGTCTGGCCGCCGTCCCGCTTTTCGTTGTCGCCATCGCGGTCCGCGCCGTGTTCGAGGAGCGCACGCTGGCCCGCGACCTGCCCGGCTATGCGGATTATAGGCGCCGTGTGCGCTGGCGGCTTGTCCCCGGCCTGTGGTGAGTCCTAATCCGGCAACAGCCGCCAGCCGTCGTCGAAGCGCGCCATCTCGTAGCAACGATAGGGATTGCCGGGCGCGTTGAAGCCGCCGAAATAATGCGTCGGCCAATACCTGTCGCAGCCTTGGCGCAGGCAGGCGCAGCCGAGACCGGCGGCGCTGGCGTTGGCCCGCTGCAACGAATAGCGCGCGATGCGGAAGAAGCGCACCGGATCGCCCGACCACAGCCCCAGCCTATCCCATTCCGCCTGCATGGCGCGCGCATCGTCGCGCTCGGCTTCGATCAGCCGTCCCTCGCGATAGGCGCTCACCAGGCCTTCGCTCGCCACCTTGCGCGACAGCACGCGGGCCACGCGCGCGTCCGACAGGGCCAATTCCCGCTCGGAGCCGAAGCGGGCGTCGACGATCACGTCGGAGAAGCGATAGGCCTCGCCCATCGCGCGGCGGACGGAATCGTCGCCGTCAAAGACGAGCATGACGCAGTCTTCTTCGTCGAAGCTCGCGCGCGTCATGTCTTCCGGGCAGAGATTGCATGCGCGCGCCACGCAATTGTCGATCTGGCCGACGACGCGCACGTCCTGTCCCGCATAGCGGTCGGGCTTGGCAATGAGCTGGTCGACGGTGAGCGGCTCGGCCGACGCCGCGGCGGACAGCGCGAGCAACGCGAAAAGAGCAAGACGCATGACACACTCCCCCTTCTTCAGGGCCCGAAGCGCCGCATCCCCAATTCCGTGACGACCGCGTCGAGCCTTCGGTCATGAGGCTCGGCGTCAATTGCGTCGATTTCCTGACCGGAATACGCCACCCCGATGGCGCGCGCGCAAAGTGATGCCAGCGTGCGGTCGTAATAGCCGCCGCCATAGCCCAGCCTGTGCCCGCGCGCATCGAAGGCGAGCAGCGGCACCAGGATCACGTCCGGCGTGACGATCTGCGCCTCCGCGCGCGGCTCGGCGATGGCGTGATGATTGTCGACGAGCGCGTCACCTTCGTTCCAGCGGCGGAAGGACAGCGCCGCGCCCTTCGCCTCGATGCGCGGCAATGCGAGCGGACGCGCCAATGCCTTCATCAACAGCCGCGGATCGGCTTCGTCGCGGACAGGCCAATAACCGGCGACGACGGCGTTGGGTGGAATGTCGAGAGCAAGCGCGAAGGCCGCGAGGCGCGCGGCGAAATCCGCGCCGTGGAGTTTCGCGCGGATTTCGCGCGCGTGCTTGCGAAGATCAGGCTTCGTGATCATGGCGCACTTATACCCTCCCCTTGAGGGAGGGTAAGCGCCGGTGCCGCTTCGGAGAATGAGGTGGACGGCCCGCCATCGCCGTTGGAATCGGATCCTCACGGGCCTGCAAGTGCAGGTGGGCGCCATATGACCGGAACCACGGTTCCGGCCAGGGACAGCTCCCGGTGAGTACCATTAAGGCCCCTGGGCATCGCTTTCCTGACGCGCGGGGCAGTACCGTCCGTCCCCAAGGTAAGCCCACGCAGGCCAAACGGCAATGCCGCTAACGCGGATAGGCGTTGTACGTCACGGTATAGGTATGGACGGGAAGAAAGAGCACCGGAACCACGAACACGACGGTGCCGGCCAGGAGCGCCCAGCCCAGAGCGATCTTGAACTGACGCAAGACAAGCGCGACCGCAACGCCGGCGGCGGCGAAGATCAGCACCCATCCCGTCGCGTCCGCCGGGATATCGTCGAACGCGAAATTGAACAAGACGTTGAGGATCACGCCGCGAGCTTGGCCGCGATGGCTTCGATGCGCTTGGCGGCGTCTTCGAGGATTTGCGTGGCGCCGCCCTCGGCGCGGGACAGTTTCTCGCTCATCTCGTTGTGCGCGCCGGCGAGTTCATTGGCCTTGGCGGTGTGCGCTTCCAGCCGCGTGCGCGCCTCGAAGAATTCGTCGGTGATGAGCACCGCCGCCATCAGCAGCAGGCGCTGGTCGCCGACCTGGCCCACGGAGCTCAGCAATTCGCGCACCTTCGAGTCCACATGCGCGGCGAGTTCCTTCAGATGCTCTTCCTCGCCATCGTCGCAGGCGATGGTGTAGGCGCGGCTGTTCACCATGACGTTGACGAGCGGCATATCGGTCTCCTAGCGCGCCAGGGCCTGGCGGATTTCGGCGATGGCGCCGTCGAGCCGGCCCTCGACCTCCCCGGTGAGGCCGGAGAGGGAACGCGTCTCCTCCTCCAGATCGCCGATACGGGCGATGAGGCGCTCGCGCTCCGCCGACAGGCGCGCGATCTCGGCTCTGTCCTTCTGGGCTTGGTTGCGGGCGTCGAGCAGCGGCTGGACCGTCGATTCCAGCGCATCGAGCGTCTGGGCGAGACGTTGGGCCGTTTCGTCGAGCTGAGACATGGGCGGTAATCCCGGCGACAAATCGCTGCGACCATAGGCTTTGCGTGGAAATCGGGTCAACGCCGCACGTTTGCAGACTTGACGCATCGGCCATTGGCTCGCTAAGGCCAAGGCCCCGCCGGAAAGGCCGAACAACGCATGAACACGGCTTCGCCAGAACTCGACATCCGCACGCTCGCCAACGCGATCCGCGGCCTCTCCATCGACGCGGTGGAAGCCGCGAAATCCGGGCATCCCGGCCTTCCTTTGGGCATGGCCGACGCCGCCACGGTGCTGTTCTCCAAGTTCCTCAAATACGATCCCACCGATCCTGCCTGGCCCGACCGCGACCGCTTCGTGCTCTCGGCCGGCCATGGCTCGATGCTGCTTTATTCACTGCTTTATCTCACCGGCTATCCGGGCATCGCGCTGGACGACATCAAGCATTTCCGCAAATTGGGCTCGCCTTGCGCCGGCCATCCCGAGCATGGCCACGCCCCCGGCATCGAGACGACGACAGGCCCGCTCGGCCAGGGCATCGCCAATGCGGTGGGCATGGCGATCGCGGAGCGCCATCTGAACGCCCGCTTCGGCGACGACCTGGTCAACCACAAGACCTATGTCATCGCCAGCGACGGCGACCTGATGGAAGGCATCTCCCACGAGGCCATCGGCCTGGCGGGGCATCTGAAGCTTTCCAACCTCATCGTCCTCTATGACGACAACAACATCACCATCGACGGGCCGCGCTCGCTCTCCGATACCGGCAATGCCGATGAGCGCTTCGCCGCCGCCGGCTGGCGCACCGACGATTGCAACGGCAACGATCCCAAGGAAGTCGCGCGCTGTCTCGCCGAAGCGCAGAACAGCGACCGCCCGGTGATGATCAACTGCCGCACGATCATCGGTTTCGGCATGCCGACCCGCGCCGGAACCCAGAAGGCGCATAGCGATGCGCCCGGCGCCGAGGAAGTGGCCGGCGCCAAGAAGGCGCTCGGGATTCCCGACGCCGCCTTCACCTTGCAGGACGGTGTGCTCGACGCCTGGCGCAAGATCGGAACGCAGGGCGCGGCCAGGCGCGCGCAATGGGTCCGGCGCAAAGCCGAGGCGAATGCCGATCTGGTGAAGGAGTTCGACACCGCGCTCGCGGGCCACATGCCGGCCTCGCTGCACGATGCGCTCGCCGACTACAAGAAGAAGATGATCGCCGAGAGACCGAGCCTCGCCACGCGCAAGGCATCGGAAGGCGTTCTCGAAATCGTCAATGCGCAAGTGGCGACGACCATCGGCGGCTCCGCCGACCTCACGCCCTCGAACAACACCAAGACCAAGACCTTCACCGACATGCAGCCGGGCTCCTATGGCGGCCGCTATGTCCGCTACGGCATCCGCGAGCACGGCATGGTCGCCGCCATGAACGGAATGGCGCTGCATGGCGGCATCGTGCCTTACGGCGGCACGTTCCTGATCTTCTCGGACTACTGCAAGCCGGCGATCCGGCTTTCGGCGGTGATGAAACAGCGCGTGATCTATGTCTTCACCCACGACTCCATCGGCGTCGGCGAGGACGGGCCGACGCACCAGCCCGTCGAGCAGCTCGCGGGGTTGCGCGCGATCCCGGGCCTCCTCGTCCTGCGTCCCGCCGATCCGATCGAGACGGCGGAGTGCTGGGAGATCGCGCTCAACAAGCATGACGGCCCGAGCCTGCTGGCGCTCACCCGCCAGAACCTGGCTACGCTGCGCACCGAACCCACCGGCAAGAATCTCTGCGCCCACGGCGCCTATGAGATCGCGCCGGCCAAGGACGCCAAGGTCACCTTCCTCGCCACCGGCTCGGAAGTGGAGATGGCCTTCGCGGCGCGCGACCTCCTCGCCAAGGACGGGATCGCGGCGCGCATCGTCTCCATGCCGTGCTGGGAATTGTTCGAGCAACAGGACGAAACATATCGTGACGCCATCCTGGGACGCGGCACGGTAAGAGTGGGCCTCGAAGCTGCGGTGCGGCTCGGCTGGGATCGCTATATCGGCGAGAACGGCGCGTTCGTCGGCATGCACAGCTTCGGCGCCAGCGCGCCCTACAAGGACGTGTACAAACATTTCGGCATCACCGCCGAAGCCGCCGCCGAGGCCGCGAAGAAAGGGTTGAAGAAATAGGTGTCATGGCCCGCGAATGCGGGCCACCCAGTTGACGCCGCACAGGCAGAGAAAGCGCGATCGGTGCAATCCTTTCGCCGGAACGCTCTTCGATCGCCTGGGTAGCCCGCATTCGCGGGCCATGACAGTTTTTAATGATGCGATGCGTTGCATCGCATTCTGGAGGTAATGAGAATGACCTTGCGTGTTGCGATCAACGGTTTCGGGCGTATCGGGCGGCTCGTCCTGCGCGCCATCGTGGAGTCCAAGCGCGACGACATCGTCGTCGTCGGCGTCAACGATCTGGGTCCGGTCGAGACCAACGCGCATCTGCTGCGCTACGACAGCGTCCATGGCCGCTTCCCCGGCGCCGTGACGGTGGACGGCGAGCACATGATCGTCGACAGCCACAAGATCAAGGTCACTGCGATCAGGGATCCGGCGCAGCTTCCGCACAAGCAATTGGCCGTCGACATCGCCTTCGAATGCACCGGCATCTTCACGGCGAAGGACAAAGCCTCGACCCATCTCGCCGCCGGCGCCAAGCGCGTGCTCGTCTCCGCCCCCGCCGACAGTGCCGACTTGACCGTCGTCTACGGCGTGAACCACCAGGCGCTGACCAAGGAGCACATCGTCGTCTCCAACGCGTCGTGCACGACCAACTGCCTGGTGCCGGTGGCCAAGGTGCTGCACGACATCGTCGGCATCGAGAAGGGGATGATGACGACCATCCACTCCTATACCAACGACCAGCCCTCGCTGGATCAGATGCACAAGGACCTCTACCGCGCCCGCGCGGCGGCCCTCTCCATGATCCCGACCTCGACCGGCGCGGCCAAGGCCGTGGGCCTCGTCATGCCGGAGCTGAAAGGCAAGCTCGACGGCATCTCCGTGCGCGTGCCGACGCCGAACGTGTCGCTGGTCGACCTCAAGGTCGTCACCAAGCGCGCCACCTCCGTGCAGGAGATCAACGACGCGATGATCAAGGCGGCGGCCGACGGCCCGCTCAAGGGCATCCTCGCGGTGGTGCATGACAAGCTCGTCAGCCACGACTTCAACCACGATCCGCACTCGTCCAGCTTCGCGCTCGACCAGACCAAGGTGATGGAGGGCAACCTCGTCTCGATCATGACCTGGTACGACAACGAATGGGGCTTCTCCAACCGCATGGCCGACACGGCCGTGGCGATGGGGAAGTTGCTGTAAAATCCAATTCGTCATGGCCCGGCTCGTCTGGGCCACCCAATTTTGTCGCGCCAGGCAAAATTGGGTCGCCCGCATGAAGCGGGCGATGACGAGGAGAGAGATTGAAGATGGCTTCTTTCCGCACGCTTGACGATCTGGATGTGAAGGGCAGACGCGTTCTCGTCCGCGCCGATCTCAATGTCCCGATGAAGGACGGCAAGATCACCGATTCCTCGCGCATCGACCGGCAGGCGCCGACGATCAAGGAGTTGGCCGGCAAGGGCGGACGCGTCATCGTGCTCTCTCATTTCGAGCGCCCCAAGGGCAAGCGCGTGCCGTCCATGTCGCTCGCGCCCGTCACCATTCCGCTGAGCAGGGCCGTGGGCCGCCCGGTCGCCTTCGCCGACGATTGCGTGGGACCGGATGCCGAGAGCGCCGTCGCCAAGCTGAAGGACGGCGACGTCCTGCTGCTGGAGAACACCCGCTTCCATGCCGGCGAGGAAGCCGACGATCCGGACTTCGCCAAAGAGGTCGCCAGGCTCGGCGATCTCTTCGTCAACGACGCGTTCTCCGCCGCGCACCGCGCCCACGCCACGACCGCGGGTCTCGCCTATCTTCTGCCGTCCGCCGCGGGCCGCTCGATGCAGGCCGAGCTCGAACATCTGAACAAGGCGCTTGGCGATCCCGAGCGGCCGGTGATGGCGGTGGTCGGCGGCGCCAAGGTCTCCACCAAGATCGAGCTGCTCGAGAACCTGCTCAGCAAGGTCGACATGCTGGTCATCGGCGGCGCCATGGCCAACACCTTCTTCGCCGCCGAGCGCCGCGAGATCGGCAAGTCGCTCTATGAGAAGGACCAGCTCGAAACGGCGCTGCGCATCGTCCACAAGGCGGGCGAGACCAATTGCGTGCTGCTGCTGCCGACGGACGTCGTCGCGGCGAAAGAGTTCAAGGCCCATGCCGCGCACCGCACGGTCGAGATCGGCCATGTCCATCAGGACGAGATGATCCTGGATGTCGGCCCGCGAAGCATCGCGGAGTTCGAGCGCCGGCTGCATGTCACCAAGACCGTGGTCTGGAACGGCCCGTTCGGCGCCTTCGAGACCGTACCGTTCGACCACGCCACCGTCGCCGCGGCCAAAGCCGTCGCGGCCGCGACCAAGGCGGGCAATCTCTTGAGCGTCGCGGGCGGCGGCGACACCGTCTCGGCGCTGAACCATGCGGGCGTGGCGGGGGACTTCACCTATGTCTCCACGGCAGGCGGCGCATTCCTGGAATGGCTTGAAGGCAAAACACTGCCGGGCGTCGAAGCCCTGGAACACTCAAAAGCGCAGCCCCGCGACGTGTGAAGCGGTTCGCGTCAGGCTGCGCGCCAATAAAGAAGGGGAAATGACCATGAACGTCGAAGAGCTGAACGCAATCGCGCGCAAGATGACCGCCAAGGGCAAGGGCATCCTGGCGGCGGATGAATCCACCGGCACCATCCAGAAGCGCTTCGACAAGATCGGCGTTGCGAACACCGAGGACAATCGCCGCGACTATCGCGAGATGATGTTCCGCGCCGCCGAAGGCATGAAGCATGTCTCCGGCGTGATCCTCTTCGACGAGACCATCCGCCAGAAGGCCAAGGACGGCACGATGCTGGTCAGGCTCATCGAGCAGGCGGGCGCCGTTCCGGGCATCAAGGTCGACAAGGGCGCCCATCCCCTCGCCGGCAGCCCGGGCGACACCGTCACCGAGGGCCTCGACGGCTTGCGCGAGCGCCTGGTCGAATACCACAAGCTCGGCGCCCGTTTCGCAAAATGGCGCGCGACCTACGATCCCACCGGCGGCAAGCCCAGTTACAATTCCATCAACGCCAACGCCCATGCGCTCGCCCGGTACGCCGCACTCTGCCAGGAGAACGGCATCGTCCCCATCGTCGAGCCCGAAGTGCTGATGGATGGCGACAACTCCATCGAGACCTGCGAAGCGATCACCGAGTGGGTGCTGAAGGAAACCTTCAACCAGCTCTACTACGCGAACGTCGCCCTCGAAGGCATGGTGCTGAAACCCAACATGGTGATCAGCGGCATGAAGGCGGACAAGCGCGCGGGCGTGGAAGAAGTCGCCGAGCGCACCGTGAAGATCCTCAAGCGCTGCGTGCCGGGCGCGGTGCCGGGCATCGCGTTCCTGTCGGGCGGCCAATCCGACGAGGAAGCCACCGCCCATCTCAACGCCATGAACGCCGCGAACCCGGACCTGCCCTGGGCGCTCACCTTCTCCTACGGCCGCGCCCTTCAAGCCGCGCCGCAGAAGGCCTGGAGCGGCAAGGAAAGCAACGTCTCCGCCGCGCAGGCCGCCTTTGCTCACCGCGCCAAGATGAACGGCCTCGCCGCCACCGGGCAGTGGAAGAAGGACATGGAGAAGGCAGCTTGAGCGGCCGGCTTCTCACCGCTTTGCTGCTCTGCGCCGTGGCGCCCGCCTTCGCCGACGGCGGCGATGGCCTGTATCGCGACGACGCGCACGGCTTTGAAATCCTCCAGCCCGCCGGCTGGGCGATCAAGCTGGATGCATCCCTGGCAGGGCATTATCGGGTTTCGGTCAATGCGCCGTCCTATGCCGGGACGGGCGAAGGCTGCAGCATCACCGTGATCGACACGCCTTCGGCGCCGTTTACGCAGGAACAGCTCAACGCGAGCGTCCAGCACGGTGACATCCTCACGGCGCAATCGCAGCAGCTCAAGCAAATGGGGATCGACTTCACGATCACTTCGCAATCCATCGTCACCTTGAGCGGGTTTCCGGCCCAGGAAAGCACGCAACGCATCCATTCGCTTACGCCCAAGGGCAAGGCATTCACCGGGATCGTCCACGATTTCGCGCTTCTGGTGCCGGGCCACGAATATCTGATCGATTGCGGCACCCTGGAAGACGCCTACGCCGCGGCGCAGCCCGAGATGGATCGTGTCGCGCGCTCCTTCCAGCTTATCGCTCCGAGATGACCGGAAGCTGCCGCCTCTATCTCATCACCCCGCCCGTCTTCGAGCCGCGCGTCTTCGCGGAAGAGCTCAAGCGCGCGCTGGACGCGGGCGATGTCGCCTCGCTGCAATTGCGGATGAAGGAGGCGAGCGATCATGACATCCTGCGCGCGGGCGAGGTGCTGATGCCCATCGCGCAGGCGCGCGGCGTGGCCTTCCTCGTCAATGACCGGCCCGATCTGGCGCGGATCCTGCACGCCGACGGGGTGCATATCGGCCAGGACGACACGCCCTACGCCGAAGCGCGCGAGATCGTGGGCAAGGACGCCATCATCGGCGTAACCTGCCACGATTCCCGCGACCTGGCCTTCGCGGCCGGTGAAGCGGGCGCGGACTACGTCGCCTTCGGCGCCTTCTTCCCGACTGAAACCAAGGAGCCCAAGAGCCGCGCCGAGATCGCGCTGCTGCAATGGTGGGCCGAAGCGATGACGGTGCCCGTCGTCGCCATCGGCGGAATCACGGTGCAGAACGCAAGGCCGCTCGTCGAAGCGGGCGCGGATTTCCTCGCGGTCTCTGCCGGAATATGGAAACATCCGAAAGGCCCAGCCGAAGCCGTGCGCGCATTCAACGCGCTCTTCGCCGGCTAAGCCTCGCGCGCGATGAAATCGAGCGCTTGGCTCGCGTTGCGCAAGCCGTTGTGGCGCTTCATCTTGTTGTTGAGATAGCGGTTCACCGCCGCGCACATCGCATCGCCCCAGACCGGATCGCGCGCGAGCTCCACGCGCAAGGCGCCCAGCACCTTCAGCCGATGGCAGGCGACGATCGGCTCCGGCACGCCATGGTCATAGAGTATCGCCGTCTCGCGGGCGAGGAATTCGCCGCGATCGGCCACGCTCCACCGCGCCGCGTCGTTGTTGTCGCGGACATATTTGCGGTTCCGCCCCACGAACAGCGCCAGTTGCAGCAGCGCACGCGGCCACAACGCCGGATCGGCTTCGCACAATTGGCGGCAAGCGCTGGCAAAGGTGAGCGCATGGGTGAAATCGAGCCAGGATATGTTGTCGGCGATGACGTTGTCCGTCGCCTCCTGGAAGCCGAGATCGAAATGCAGCATGTTCCAGGCTGCGGCGCCCATCAGCGCATCGTAAAGCTCCTCCACCGGCTGCCCCGAGGAGGCGAGCGTGCGCGCCAGCACCGCGTCGATTGACAGCCCGATGAAATCCTCCGCTTGCGCCGGCGTCTCGCCGCTGCCGTCCCAGCGCGCCAGCGCTTTCTCGTAGCCGCGGAATTCCGGCAGCCGCTCCTCCCGCGTCGCGCGCACCAGCGAACGCGCCAGCGACAAAGCCAGCGCCTCGCGCGCATCCTCGCCCAGCGCCGTCTCCAGCGCCGGCAGGTTCACGCTGTAGATCGCGCTGTGGCCGAAGCCGGCGTAGTGCGCCAGCGCGGCCCGCGCGAAGACGGGGCGCAGATCGGACAGTGTCTTGCCCTCCGCCAGCGCGCCGCGCAGCAGCGCTATGGCATCGGCCTCGCGCTCGGCTTCCATCGCGTCGAGGAAGTCACGCTCGTCCCAGGCGCAAGAGCCCGCGGCATAGGCGAAGACGGGCGCGCCTTGCGTGTCCCAGGCGAGATGGGCGATGGGCTCCAGGATCGCGGCCAGCCGCATCTGGGGCGACGGCGCGGCATCGGCCAGCAGCAGCCAGTCCAGCGCCGCGCCATGGGCATGGGTCGCGCCCTCCTCGAAGCGGCCGTTGAGGAAGGCAAGCGCATGGGTGAGCGCGGTGCGCGCGTCGAAGCCCGCGCGCTCGAGCCGCGCCGTCTCGCGCGCCACGCGCGACATATCGTTGTCGAGCAGCGCGGCCTCCAGCCCCTTCAGCGCACGCGCGCGCTGCTCCCGCGCCGGCGGATCGGACAGGTCGAGCCAGATCTCGCCCGCCTTCAGCAGCACCGGATAGACGCGCACCGGATCGCGGCCGGCCAGCGCCTCGCCGGTGGCAAGATCGAATTTCCAATTGTGCCAGTTGCAGGTGAGCACGCAGCCGGGGCCCTCCGTGCCCTCGCTCAGCGGATAGCCCTCATGCGGACAGCGATTGGCGATGGCGAAGACACGGCCGTCGCGCGCGAGCAGCAGCACCTGCTTGCCGCCACGCCGGAAGATCTGGCGACCCTTCGCTTTCAACCTCTCTTCCGCGATGCCGGTGGCGGTGAACATGCGCATATCCTTTTTCAGCTCTGGCTTTTTGAAAGTCTCACCTATCGAAAATCTGGACCCCGGTCTTGATTTATGCAAGTCCGGGCTTTAGAAAATAAGCCATGCAAGACCGGCATGTCTCCGGCCGCGACGCCGTGCTGTCGCTCCTCAAGACGGAGGCGCCGGCTTCCGCCGACGCGCTGGCCGCGCGCCTCGCCCTCACCCCCATGGCCGTGCGCCTGCATCTGAGCGCGCTCCATGCCGATGGCCTCGCCGTCCACACCGCCGAAGCGCGCCCGCGCGGCCGCCCGGTGCAGATGTGGCGGCTCACGCCCAAGGCCGATTCCCATTTCGCCGATTCCCATTCCGCGCTCGCCGCCGAGCTCATCGCCCAGACGCGCAAGGTGTTCGGCGGGGAGGGGCTGGACCGCCTGATCAAGGCCCGCACCGCCGATCAGGAGAAAACCTACCGCGCCAAGACCGATCCGGCCCGCAGCCTCAAAGCCAAACTCGACCAGCTCGCCACGCTGCGCAGCGCCGAAGGCTACATGGCCGAAGTCCGCCGCGACGCGGAAAGCGGCGGCTGGCTCTTCGTCGAGAACCATTGCCCGGTCTGCGCCGCCGCGCGCCTCTGCACCGGGCTGTGCCGCGAAGAGCTTACCCTTTTCCACCGCGTGCTCGGCAAAGGCGTGAAAGTCGAACGCCTCAGCCACATCCTCGCCGGCGCGGGGCGTTGTGCATATCGCGTCAGCGCTTAAGCGAAGAGATCGAGCGCCGCGTGTTGCAGCAGGATGATCGTCTTGGCGTCGCAGATGCGGCCGTCCCGCATCATCGCCAGCGCCTCGTCGAAGGAAAGCTCCAGCACCTCGATGTCCTCGCCCTCTTCCGCGAGCCCGCCGCCCTTGCCTTCGGGCGCATCGTACTCGCCGACATAGAGATGCAGCTTCTCCGTCACCGAGCCGGGGCTCATGAAGGTCTCGAAGACCTTGGTGACGTTGCGGGGGCTGTAGCCCGTCTCCTCCTCCGCCTCGCTCTTGATGCGGGCCGCGGGGTCGGCTTCATCGAGCAGGCCGGCGGCGGCTTCGACCAGCATGTCGCGATAGCCGTTCATGTAGACCGGCATGCGGAATTGCCGCGTCAGCACCACCGTGCGGCGCGCGCGATTGAACAACAGGATCGCGCAGCCATTGCCGCGGTCGTAACTCTCCCGCACCGCGCGCTGCCACGTCCCGTCGCCGCGCCGCCAGGAGAAGGTGATCTTGTGCAGGACGTAGTGATTGTCGGAGAGGATCTTGTCCTCCTCGATCCTCACGCGGGCGGAGATGTCGGTCATGGGCGCATCTCTAACGAAAAAGGCCGCTCTTCACGAGCGGCCTTTTCGAATTCTTCTTCGCGGGATGATCCCGCCAACGCGAGATCACTTCGGCAGCACGCCCTCGCGCTGGAGGCGCTTGCGCTGGAGCTTGCGGTAGCGGCGGATGGCTTCCGCGCGTTCGCGGGCGCGCTTCTCGCTCGGCTTCTCGTAATGGCCCCTCAGCTTCATCTCGCGGAAGATGCCTTCGCGTTGCATCTTCTTCTTCAGCGCCTTGAGCGCCTGGTCGATATTGTTGTCGCGGACGATGATCTGCAAAGGGGAAGGCTCCTGACGGGTCGAGGGCGGCGTAGATAACAGAAGGGTTGCCCCCTGTCCACCGTGGCCGAAAAGCCGCGTTTCCGGGGGAAATCCTGGACTTTTTTGCGGCCCGCACCCATATACCGGGACATGGCCATCCTCAAAATAGCCCGCATGGGGCACCCCGTCCTGGCGGCACAGGCAGCGCCCATCGCCGACCCGGCCACGCCCGAGATCAAGCGCCTGGCCGCCGACATGATCGAGACCATGATCGACGCCAATGGCGCAGGGCTGGCCGCTCCCCAGGTCCATGTGCCGCTCCGGATGGTGATCTTCCAGGCCCCGGGCGAGCGCTCGACCGATCCGGGCCTCTCCGCCGCCGAAAGCTTCGACCACACCGCCCCCCTGACCGTGCTGGTCAATCCCGAGATCGAAATTCTGGGCCCGGACAAGGAAGCCGGCTGGGAGGGTTGTCTGTCGGTGCCCGGCCTGCGCGGCATCGTCGCCCGCCCGAACCACATCCGCTATCGAGGCTTCGGGCTGGACGGCCAGGCAATCGAGCGCACCGCGCGCGGTTTCCATGCAAGGGTGGTGCAGCACGAGGTCGACCATCTCGACGGCATCCTCTATCCCCAGCGCATGGACGATCTTTCGCGGCTGATCTTCGAATCGGAGATTCGCCACTGGGCCGAGCCGGACGGCGACGAGTAAATAACATTCGCCAATCTCGTGTGGCGGGCGCACCCTTCGCGCCTGTTTCGAAGGAGCGCTTTGTCATGAGATTTTTGACCAAGGCCCTGATCGCCGCCGCCGCGCTGTCGGCGCCCGCTTTGGCGAACGCCGCACCGCTCACCGTCGTCAACGTCGCCGCGCCCGCCATCAATTGCGTCTTCAACACAAGCTGCACCATCACCGTCAACGACAGCATCGGCAATTTCACCCTGCCGGGCGACAGCGGAACCGGACTTCTGCAATCGCGCACGTTCGACGGCGCGGCCGGCGCGCCCGCCGCCGGCAAGTTCGGCTATGACTACCGCATCGTCATGACCGGCATGCACGCGGCGACGGCGGCGAATTGCATCGGCACGCTCAAGGTCAATTTCGGCGCGCCGCTGACATTCGCCTACAAGCCCGGGGTTCCGTCGCAGGTCTTCGTCGTCACCGTGGGCGGATTGGGCGCGATGGGGCCGACCTCGGCCAGCATCAGCGGCTCGGTTGTCACCTTCAATTTCGCGACGCCGGTCTGCCCCGGGCAGACGAGCTATTTCTTCGGACTCGCCGCCAACAATGACGCGGCGGACGGTCCGGCGCAGATGATCCCGACGCCCGGCGCCGTGCCGGTCACCGTGGACGGGCGCGCGCCGCATCCCTAAACTGCGGGCCATGCCGGCGAAGAAGAAACCGAGTGACGAGAGCCTGAAGGCGGCGGTGCTGGCGCATGCGCTGGACCATGCCGCCTTCGACGGGTTCTCCGGCACGCTGCTCGCCAAGGCCGGCAAGGAAGCCGGTCTCGACAAGGCGAACCTGGCGCGGCTGTTCCCGGACGGCGTGCTGTCGCTGGTCGAAGCCTATTCCGATGCGGTGGACGCCAAGATGGAAGACGCCCTTGCCGCGCATCTTCCACCCAAGATCCGCGACCGTATCCGCGCGGCGGTGCTGGCGCGGCTGGACGCGGTCCGCCCGCACAAGGAAGCCGCGCGACGCGCCGCCGCGTTCCTGACGCTGCCGCCCCATGCCGCGCTCGGCGCCAAGCTTCTCACCCGCACGGTGGACCGCATGTGGCGCGCCGCGGGCGACCGTTCGACCGATTTCAACTTCTACACCAAGCGCGCGATCCTCACCGGCGTCTATTCCGCGACGCTCATCCGCTGGTTCAGCGACGACAGCGAAGACGAGGCCGCCACGCACGCCTTCCTGGATGCGCGCATCGAGAACGTGATGCAGTTCGAGAAATTCAAGGCGCAGGTGAAGGACAGGACGAAGGACTGGCCGACCTTGAGCGAGTTCTTGAGCCGCTTCGGGCGGGAGGCGTGAGCACACCCGCCCCTTGTGGGCGGGTGCAGTCAGCTTCGCGCCTTGATCCAGGTGATATGCCCCATCTTGCGGCCCGGGCGTGCCTCGCGCTTGCCGTAGAGATGCAGCGCGCCGTCTTTTTCCGCGAGTGCTTGCCAATCCGTCGCTTCGTCGCCGATCAGGTTCTCCATCACCGCGTCGCTGTGGCGCGCGGGTGAGCCGAGCGGCCAGCCGGCGACCGCGCGGATATGCTGCTCGAACTGGCTGACGAGGCAGGCATCCAGCGTCCAATGGCCGGAATTGTGGACGCGCGGGGCGATCTCGTTGACCACCAGCGCGCCCGATTCCAGCACGAACAATTCGACGCAGAACACGCCGACATAATCCAGCGCCTCGGCCACGCGCCGCGCGATCGCCTTGGCCGCCTCGCTCTGTTCCGGCGTGAGCCGCCCCGGCACGACGGAGCGGCGCAAGATGTGATGCTCATGCACGTTCTCGGGCGGATCGTAAGCGGCGAAGCTGCCGTCCGCGCCGCGCGCGCCGATCACCGACGCCTCGAAGGCGAAATCGACGAAGCCTTCCAGGATCGAAGGCGCGCCCTTGAAGGATTGCAGCGCCGCGCGCGTCTCCTCCGCGGACGAGACTTTCGCCTGGCCCTTGCCGTCATAGCCGAAGCGGCGCGTCTTCAGGATGCCGCGCCCCCCGAGTTCGGCGAACGCCTCCGCCGGATCGCTCACGTCGAAGAACGGCGCGGTCTCCAGGCCGAGCGAGCGCAGGAGCTGCTTCTCCAACAGCCGGTCTTGCGTCGGCGCCAAGGCGCGCGCGCCGGGATGCGTCGGCTTGTGCCGCGCGAGCAGCGCCACCGCGCGCTCCGGAATGTTCTCGAATTCAAAGGTAATCGCATCGCAAGCGTCGGCGAATTTCGCCAGCGCCGCGTCGTCGTCATAGCGCGCATGTGTGTGCGCATCGCAGACCTGGAAGGCGGGCGCGCCGGCTTCGTCGGAATAGATATGCGCGCGCAGGCCCAGCCGGGCCGCGGCCATCGCCAGCATGCGGCCCAATTGGCCGCCGCCGAGAATCCCGATCGTGCCTCCGGGTGCAACGCTCATGCTCATTTGTCGGAGGGCGTCTCGGCCACGGAGTCGGTCTGCGCCTTGCGCCAATCGGACAGGCGCTTCGCCAGAACCTCGTCGGATAGCGCCAGAATCGCGGCGGCATGGAGCGCGGCGTTCTTCGCCCCCGGCTCGCCGATCGCGAACGTCGCCACCGGGATCCCGCCCGGCATCTGGACGATGGAGAGAAGCGAATCCATCCCCTTGAGCGCCTTGGACTCGATCGGCACGCCCAACACCGGCAGCGCCGTCATCGACGCCGTCATGCCCGGCAGATGCGCCGCCCCGCCCGCGCCCGCGATGATCGCCTTCAAGCCCCGTCCCTGCGCCTTCTTGGCGTAGTCGTAGAGCCGGTCGGGCGTGCGGTGGGCCGAGACGATGCGGGTCTCGTGCGGGATGGCGAGCGCGTCGAGCAGCGCCGACGCCGCCTTGAGCGTCGCCCAATCGGACTGGCTGCCCATGATGAGGCCGACGAGAGGAGAGGGGGTGGACATGCTTCCGCGCGAACCCTTGAGGAAGCGGCGCATTATAGGCACCGCGCGCGTCCAGGGAAGAGCAGGGTCAACCCGGCATTAACGATTTGGTGACAGGATTTGCCCAATCCTTAACGCGAATCTGTGTCGATTTGGGGCAGCCATGAAGATCGAAAGGACCGAGCGCAGCGCCGGCGCCCGCCGCGTGGCCGCCACCGGCTATGCCCGCGCGGCCGAGGCGACTGCGCCCGTCGCCGGGCCCGAGCCTGTCGCCGCCGCGGCCAGCGTGCTGGGCATCCCCGAGGCCGAATTCACCCCGCGCGTGCGCGAGGCCATCATGACCCTCATGAGCGAGGTCGACGGCTTGCGCCGCGAATTGCAGCAGACCCGCCAGCGCCTGGGCGAGGTCGAGCAGGCCGCCGACCAGGACATGCTCCTGCCGCTTCTCAACCGCCGCGCCTTCGTGCGCGAGCTCAACCGCTACAGCCACGTCACCGCGCGCTACGCGACGCCGGCGAGTCTCATCTATTTCGACCTCGACGATTTCAAATCGATCAATGACACCTATAGCCATGCCGCGGGCGATGCCGTGCTCTCCCATTTCGCCGACACGCTTCTCGCCCATGTGCGCGACAGTGACGTGGTCGGCCGCCTTGGCGGCGACGAATTCGGCATCATCCTGAGCCACGCCGACTACGCCCAGGCGCACAAGAAAGCCGCCGACCTCGCGGCGACCCTGCGCGCGAGCCCGCCGATGTGGCGCGGCAAGGCCTTGCAGGTGGAGTTCTCCTACGGCGCCTTCGAGCTCATCGGCGGCGAGAACGCCGACAACGCCATGGCCCGCGCCGACGAAGCGATGTACGCGCACAAGAGAAGCGAGCGGTAAGTCTTCTTCTGCACCCGCCCTACGCAATGATATCCGGCAGCAGCGTGTCCTCGATCCGGGAGATCTGGTCCTTCAGCTGCAGTTTGCGCTTCTTCAGCCGCGTGAGCTGGATCTGATCGAGCACGCCCTGCTCGATCATGGCGTCGATGGCCGTGTCGAGATCGCGATGTTCCTGCGCCAGCACGGCGAGCTTGGCGCGCAGGCCCTGTTCTTCGGCTTCGGTCATGCCTCGCGGCCCTTGCGGCGGCCCTTGGTCAAATCCTCGCCCCAGCGTTTGGTGTCGGGCCAATCCAGGCCCAACAGATCGAGCATGCGGCCGACCTGCTGGTCGACGATGTCGGAAATCGTTTTCGGCTCGGCATAGAAGGCCGGCATCGGCGGCAGGATGATCGCGCCCATCTCCGACAATTGCGCCAAGGTGCGCAGATGACCCAGATGCAGCGGCGACTCGCGCACCAACAGGATCAGCGGGCGGCGCTCCTTCAAGGTCACATCGGCGGCGCGGGTGAGAAGATTGGTGGTGACGCCGCTCGCGATCTCCGACCAGCTCCGGACCGAACACGGCGCCACGATCATGCCGCGGGTGCGGAACGAGCCCGAGGCAATGGGGGCGGCGATATCGTCGATGGCATAGTTCGCGTCCGCCTTCGCCGCGACGTCCTTTGCCGCGAGCTTGGTCTCGTAACCGATGGTCATCTGGCCGGGCTTGGAGACGACGAGATGGGACTCGATGGCGAGATCGCGCAAAGCCTCAAGAAGCCTTAACCCATAGACCACGCCGGAGGCCCCGGTGATTCCCACCACCAGCTTGTTTTCGCGAGATTTTCCGCTGCCTTTGGCCATGGAACTCCGTTTACAGGCTGTAAGCTATCCGCGAAAGGGGCGCGTGACAGATCGCCCTTTTGGTGGTCTAATTTCAGCCCTTCTAGAGAAGAGGTGAGGTATGGCGCTGCAAGGTCATATGCAGGAACTCTCCGAAAAACATAAAAGACTGGAAGATCAGATCGAGTCCGAGTTGGCTCACCCCGATTGGGACGAGACGCGGGTCAGCGCTCTCAAAAAAGAAAAACTCCGCATCAAGGACGAACTGGAAAGATTGCGAACCAGCGTCCACTGATACGCACCGTACGCCGTTCTACGCGGCCGGTCGCGCCGCAAAATGGTGGCGCACACGCGTGAGCATCATCGCCGCGAGCGCCAGCATCGCACCGGCCGCCAGGAACGCCGCACCCGGAAAATAGATCGGCTTTTGCGCGCCGGTCAGTGCCGTATAAAACCATGACAGTCCCGGCACGGACGCGCCGGTGAAGAAGGCGAACACGCTCGTCAAGAGCACGGGCGCCACGATGGATGTGACGGCGCCGACGCTGGCCAGCGCCCCCTGCACTTCGCCCTGCTCGTTGAGCGGCACCTGCTTGGACATGATGCCGTTGATCGACGGCATGGCCAGCCCCATCAGCGCCCAGACCAGCATCCACGGATACATCATCCAGCCCTGGGTCGCGAAAGCGTAGCCCGCGAAGCCGATCGCGCCCGCGCTCAAGCCGATATAGGCCGCGCGTTCCTCGCCGAGCTTGGGGATCAGGATGCGGGTGAGGAATCCGAACACCCCCGCCATGACGATGCCGAGGAAAGCCAGCGCCCAACCGAGCTCAGCCGTCGTCCAATGGAATTTGAGATAGACGTAATAGCTCCAGATCGTGGGGTTGGCGTCATGCGCCAGCCGCATCACGGCGAAGATGCCGACGAAGCCGAGCACGACGGGATGGCGGCGTATGGCGATCAGCGAGCCGACGGGATTGGCGCGCCACCATTCGAACTTGCGCCGCTTCTCAGCCGGTAGCGATTCCTTCAGCACGAAGAGGCCGAACAACCCGTTGGCGACGGCGAGCGCGGCCGAGACGAAGAAGGGCAGCCTTTCGCCATATTGCCCGATCAACCCGCCCAGCGCCGGGCCGACCACGAAGCCGATGCCGAAGGCCGCGCCCACCAGCCCGAAATTCGCCGCGCGCTTTTCCGGCGGCGAGACGTCGGCGATATAGGCGTTGGCCGTGGTGTAGGCCGCGCCCGATATGCCGGTGAGGATGCGGCCCACGAACAGCCAGAGGATGGTCGGCGCCAGCCCGGTGATGAGATAATCGACGCCCATCATCATCAGCGAGCCGATCAGGATCGGCTTGCGGCCGAAGCGGTCGCTCAAATTGCCCATCAGCGGCGAGAACAGGAACAGCATCGCCGCGAAGGCCGTCTGCAGCCAGCCGCCCCAGCGCGCGGCCCCGCTCATGCCCTCGCCCGTGAGCTCGGCGATGATCTTTGGCGCCACCGGGATGATGATGCCGAGCGCCATGGTGTCGAGGAACATGGCGATGAAGATGAAGACGAGCGCGAGGCGGCCAGCCCCGGGCGTGTCGGAAGGCGTGATGGATGGCGTGTCGGTGGTCATGGGCCGGGACACTAGAGGGCCGCCGCCGCCCGGTCTTGGAAAATTTTACCGCCGATTCCAGCGGCCCTCAGATCTTCTCGCCCTCGACCGTGCGGGTGAGCTGCTCGACATGCTTGGCCGCACCGTCCATCTGCGGGTCGAGCGCCAAGGCCTTGCGATAGGCCGACAGCGCGGCCTTCTTGTCGCCATAGGATTCCAGCATGTCGCCCAACTCGGAATAGGCCTCGAAATGGCGCGGATTGAGGCTCACCACCTTCTGCAGCGAGATCATCGCGCCCGCGTCGTCGCCGTCATCCTGCTGGAGCATGGCGCGGCGGTGCCAGGCCTCGGCGAAATCGGGATCGATATTGGTGATGGAATCGATGATCTGCCGCGCCGTCTGTTTGTCGCCACCCGAGATCGCCGCCGCGGAGCGCGTCATCAACAAATCGATGCTGGGGCTGTCCGCATGCTCGAAAATCTTCCCGATCTCCCTCTCGATGGGCTCGGCATATTCGGCGGACGGGGCCTTGGCCAGCGCCACGAAGAGCTGATCGAGCGCGGCCTTGGGCTTCACCGGCGCGGGATGCGCGGGCAGAGCGGCGGCGATGGGCAGCGCCAGGGCGAGGGCGAGAAGGAACGGCATCGGCCAAGTCTAGCGCGGCGCGCCCTCCAGACAAGCGGGCCTGGGACCGCCTTCCGCCCAATCGATCAATTCGGCGAGATGCACGACCGGGATTTCACCGGAAAGATGGATGAGGCAGCCGATATTGGCGGTGGCGATCATATCCGGCCCGGCGGCGGCGGCGTTCGCAAGCTTGCGCGCCCGCAACGCGCCGGCGATCTCAGGCTGCAGCAGGCTGTAGCTTCCCGCCGAGCCGCAGCAGAGATGGCCTTCCGGGATCTCCGCCACGTCGTAGCCAGCGGCTTCGAGCAGCGCCTTGCCCACGCCAGCCGTCTTCAACGAATTCTGCATCGAGCACGGCGCCTGCCAGGCGACGCGAAGCCCGCGCACCCGCGCCGGGCGCGGCGTGACGAGTAAAGAGAAATCCCGGACCTTCGCCGCAAACACCTTGGCGCGCGGTTCCCACGCCGGGTCGCCGGCGAAGAGATGCGGAGTGTCCAACAGATGCGCCGAACAACCCGTGGCGCCGACCAGCACGCTTTCGCAGTCCATCGTCTCGAAGGACGCGATCACGCGCTTGGCCTCACCGCGCGCATCCTCGCCCAGATGATGCTTGAGCGCGCCGCAACAGCCCGCGAGCGGCTTCACCCCGATCCCGCGCCGCGCCAGCACGCGCAGGATCGCCGCATCGATGGACGGCGCCAGAACGGACTGCACGCAGCCCGGCATCAGCGCCACGTTTCGCGCCCGCGTCACGAACGGAACATCGGCGATCGGGTCGTGCGCTTTGAGCGAAAATTTTGGGCGCGCTTTCAGCGCGATCCTCGCCATCGCGCCCAGCCGTCCCGGCACGCGCCGCGCAATCGGCGCGAATGTCTTCGCCAGCACCACGCCGGTCTTGGCGAGCGCGGGCCGCGTCAACAAATGCGAGATCGCCCAGCGCGTCAGCCGCTCGCCCAGCGGCCTGCGGTAATGCGTGGCGATATGCGTGCGCGCGGCATCGGCGAGGCGGGCATAATCCACGCCGGACGGACAGGCGGTGCGGCAGGCCAGGCAGGAAAGGCAGCGGTCGACATGCGTCACCGTCTCGGGCGACGGCACGCCGCCTTGCTCCAGCATCCTCTGCATCATCACGATGCGCCCGCGCGGCCCGTCACGTTCGTCACCGAGCAGCACATAGGTCGGGCAGGTCGCCGTGCAGATTCCGCAATGGACGCAGGCGCGCAAAGCCTGCTCGGCTTCGGCGATATGCGGATCGGCAAGCTGCTCCGGCGAGAAGAAGGTGCGCATCAGACGCCGTCCCACATCCGCCCGGGATTGAACAAGCAATGGGGATCGAACGCCGCCTTCACGGCACGCGTCAGCGCCGCGCGCGAAGGCGGCTCCGGCGCGAAAGGCGCGATGCGGGCACGTGTCCCGTCGCGCGCGCGCAGCAGAATCGCATGGCCGCCATGCTTGGCGGCGGGTTCGTGCAGATCGATATCCTTGGTTCCGGCCCAGATCATCCCACCGGCCCGATCCATATACCAAAGCGATGCAGCGATCTCGTTCGCCAGCTCCACCGCTTTCGCGCGCGGTACGGCGATGCGCCATACATCGAGCGCGGTGTCGACAAATGGCGCGCCGCCGCCCAATTCACGGAACAGCGCGTCGCCGCCGCCGACTTCGTAGGCTTCATGCCCGGAGAGAAGATCGCGCAGCATGACGAGCTTCTCCGCAAGCGGCTCGCGCGCGCCGTCGATGCGGATGATGGCCACGGCTTCGCCCGGCATATAGGCAAGCCCCGTCGCCTCCAGCGGACTCGAACGTACGCGGCGCAGCAGCGCGAGACCGGCCTCCGCCGTAACCTCCGTGACGGCGAGCACGGCGCTCAGCGGCGCTTCGGGGAATACCCGCAAGGTCAGTTCGGTCAGCGGACCCAATGTGCCGAAGCTGCCGCACATCAGCTTGGAAAGATCGAAGCCGGTGACGTTCTTCACCACCTTGCCGCCGCCTTTATAGGCCTCGCCCAATCCGTTCACCGCGCGGAAGCCGAGAAGATGATCGCGCGCGCGGCCGTAACGGATGGCGGCGGAGCCCGCGACATTGGCCGCGATGGCGCCGCCGATGGTGCCCTGGTTCGCGGGCGCGCCGAACAGCGGCCCCCAATCGGGCGGATCGAAGCCAAGGCACTGGTTCTTCTCGGCCAGCACCGCCTCGATCTCCGGCACCTTCGTGCCGGGACGCACGGTCAATATCATCTCGTCCGGCTCGTAAGACACGATGCCCGAGAGCCCCGCCAGATCGAGCGTCGCGCCGCGGGGCACGCGCCCGAATCCGCGCTTGGTGCCCGCGCCCACGATCTCGAACGGTTCGCGCGCTCCGCGCACCGCCTCGACCACATCGGCTTCGTTTGTGCACTTGATCATCAGAAGCGCGGCAGGTTGGGGAAAGGCAGACGGCCGCTCTTCACATGCATATGGCCCCGCTCGACGCAGGCCGAAAGCGTCGGGAACACCTTGCCGGGATTGAACAGGCCCGCGCCATCGAAAGCGCATTTGAGGCGCTGCTGCTGGGCAAGATCGGCTTCCGAGAACATCGTCGGCATCAGGTCGCGCTTCTCCACGCCCACGCCATGCTCGCCGGTGAGCACGCCGCCCACCGCCACGCAGAGCCGCAAGATCTCCGCCCCGAATTCCTCGGCGCGGGCAAGCTCACCCTCCTTCATCACGTCGAAGATGATCAACGGATGCAGATTGCCGTCGCCCGCATGGAAGACGTTGCAGAAGCCGAGCCCATAGGCCTCGCTCATCGCCGCCATGCGCGCCAGCACTTCGGGCAGCGCGCGGCGCGGGATCGTGCCGTCCATGCACAGCATGTCGGGCGCGAGCCGCCCCATGGCGGGGAACGCGGCCTTGCGCCCCGCCCACAATCGCGCGCGCTCGCGCTCATCCGTGGCCTCGCGCAATTGATGCGCGCCCGCGGCGTTCGCGATATCGCTCACCCGCGCCACCGCATCGCGCACATCGGCCTCGATGCCGTCGAGATCGATGATCAGCACGCCCTCGGCATCGCGCGGATAGCCCGGCGCGCAATAATCCTCGACTGCGGCGATGCAGCGCTTGTCGAGAAACTCCATCGCCGCCGGCACGATGCCCGCCGCGATGATCTGCGCCACGCATTGTCCCGCCGCCGGCACCGAGCGGAACGCGGCGAGCAACGTGCGCGTCACCGGCGGCTTGGGCAGGATGCGCAACGTCGCTTCCACCACCACGCCGAGCAAGCCTTCCGAACCCGCGACCACGCCCAACAGATCGAGCCCGCCGTCAAGCTGCGACAGCCGCACCAGCGCGCCGCCCGCCAACGCCAGCTCCACGCCGAGCAGGTTGTTGGTGGTGAGGCCGTATTTCAAACAATGGATGCCGCCGGAATTCTCCGCGACATTGCCGCCGATGGTGCAGGCGATCTGGCTCGACGGATCGGGCGCGTAATAGAAGCCGCGTCCCTCCACCGCGCGGGTGATGGAAAGATTGGTCACACCGGGCTCGGCGATCACCCAGCCGTTCTCGTAATCGATGTCGAGGATCCGGTTCATGCGCGTGAGCGAGAGCAATATCCCGTCGCCCCGCGGCAGCGCGCCGCCCGACAAAGACGTCCCCGCTCCGCGCGGCACGATCGGCACGCCCGTCTCCGAAGCCAGCGCGAGCACCGCTGAGACCTGCTCTTTGGTTTTGGGCAGCACACAGACCAGCGCTGCCTGGCGATAGGCCGTCAGCGCATCGCCATCGAACGCGGCAAGTCCAGCCTCGTCGGCGACCACGCCGTCGGGCACGAGCCCACGCAGCCGCGCGACGATGTCCGCGCGGCGGGAAAGAATGTCCGGATCGGAAGGCGCAAGCTGCAAATCATCCTCCGGGTCTGGCCGGAGAGAAGTCTAACCCTGGCGCGCTTTGAAGCGGGGGTTCTTCTTGTTGATGACATAGGTGCGGCCGCGGCGGCGGATGACGCGGCAGTCCTTGTCGCGCTTCTTGAGCGAGCGCAGCGAATTGCGGATTTTCATGTCGTTCTAGTCCAAAGGGCCGCCGAAAGAGGCGCGGAAACTAGTGGCGGTGCTCCGCCCTGTCAACGCCACAATAGGGGTCTTATGATCGCGGCTGGATTCGGCGCTTGGAACAGACTGTGCGTGCAGTAACCCTTTCATTTTGCTTGGCTTTTTCCGCTGCCCTGGCCCAGCCCGCGGCCGCGCCCACGCTCACGCCCGCGCAGGCGGCGGCCCAGGCCGACGCCAAATTCGCCGCTTTCCTGCGCGACTTCCGCGATACGGCCATCAAGGCCGGCATCAGCCCCGCGACCTATGACCTGTCGCTGGGGGGAGCCCACCGCCTTGCCGACGTCGAGCAGGCGAACCTCCAGCAGCCGGAATTCGTCAAACCGATCTGGTCCTATATCGACGGCGCGGTCTCGCCCGACCGGATAAAGGGTGGGACCGCCTCGCTGGCGAGCTATGCCAGCTATCTCGGGAGCGACGAGAGCCGCTTCGGCGTGCCGAAGGAGATCCTGGTCGCGATCTGGGGGATGGAGTCGAACTACGGCTCGGCCCAAGGCCGCTACAACATGTTCGAGGCGCTGGCGACGCTCGCCTATGACGGCCCGCGCATGGACTACGCGCGCAAGGAATTGCTCGGCGCGCTGAAGATGGAAGAGCAGGAGCATCTTACGCCGTCGCTGATGGTCTCCTCCTGGGCGGGCGCCTTCGGGCATACGCAATTCGTGCCGTCCGCCTTCTTCGCCCACGCCGTGGATGGCGACGGCGATGGACGGCGCGACCTCTGGCATTCCGCGCCCGACGCGCTCGCCTCGACTGCGTCGCTGCTCGCCGATGCCGGCTGGGAGCGCGGCAATCCCTGCGAGATCGAGGTGACGTTGCCTTCGGATTTCGATTATTCCCTCGCCGACGGCGACACGGCGCACCCTATCGCCGATTGGAAGAAGATGGGCGTCACGAAAGTGACGGGCGCGGCGCTGGCGAAGAGCGAAGGCCCCGCCGCGATCTATCTTCCCGCCGGCGCGCATGGCCCGGCCTTCCTGGTGTTCGACAATTTCAAGAACGTGTTGAAATACAACAACGCCGCGTCCTACGCGCTGGGCGTGTGCCTGCTCGCCGACCGGCTGCGCGGCGATGCGGGCGTCGTCGCGTCCTGGCCGCGCGACCAGGCGCCGTTGACGCATGACGACCGCGTCGCCTTCCAGACCGACCTGAAAGCGCTGGGCTACGACATCGGCGACATCGATGGGGTGCTGGGCCACAAGGCGCGCGCGGCATTGCGTGCCTATCAGAAAGCGCATGGCCTGCCGGCGGACGGCTTTGCGACGCAGGCGATCCTCGGACAGATCCTGCTCGAGACGCGGCAAAGAAATCAGTAGCCCAGGCTCCGACACTTAGGCTTCCGAAACCGGCGTCTCGGTATGCTCATCCACGACCCCGGCGTCGGGCGGGATATCGCCGGCGCGGTAGAGCACCTTCGACGTGAATTGCGCGGCCAGCAACACCAACATCACGCAAGCGCCGCAGATGTAGGGCAGAGTGGGCGACATCTCGTAGAGCCGACCGATCACCGGGCCGAAGATGAACCCGGCCGCGCCCGCTGTGCCCAACAACCCCGCGACCGCGCCCTGTTCATGTGGCGCCACCGACAGCGAGGCGCCCGCGGTGAATCCCGGCCGCGCCAGGCCGAGGCCGAGGCCCGAACAGGCGAGCGCCGCCGCCACCATCGCGTAATCATGTGCGAACACAAACAGCAGGTTCGACAAGGCCGCGATCAATATGCCCGCGACCACCAGCAGCCGCGAGGATTTGCGGAAGCGCCGCACGATCACGAACTGCGCGAACAAGGCCGCAAGCGCTGAGATCACGAAACCGATGCTCGACAGCCGCGCCACCGCGTTGGGCAGATCGTGCAGGATGTCGCGCAGGAAGAAGCCCAATATCTGCTGCGGGATCGAGCCGATCAGGCTCAGCACCACGCCGAAGCAGACGAAGGGGAACATGCGCGGCTCGTACCATTTGAGCGTGCTGCGGTTCCGCACCTGCATTTTGGGCGGTGTGCGCTCCGGCAGCAGAAACCAGATCGCCGCGGCGCTCAGCAACGCCGCGGCGGAGACGAAATAGAACGGCGCGGTGATGCTCACATAGGTCAGCATCGCGCCCACCACCGGGCCGGCGGTCGTGCCGAGCGCGAAGGCCATGCTGATGACGGCGACGCCGGAGAGGCGCTCGCGCGGCGTGGTGCGGTCGGCGACATAGGCCTGCGCCGCCGCCGACGTGCCCGACCCGAACGCGCCATAGATGCAGCGCGACGCGATCAGCAGCGGGAAGATCATCGACATCCCCAGCGCATGCGCCAGCCCCAGCGACAGGATGCTCGCGAACGCCGCGAAGGAGATGGCGAAAGCGACGAGGCCCAGCAGCATCACGGGCTTGCGGCCCCAGACATCGCTGCGCAGACCCCAAAAGGTCGAGGAGAAGATCCAGATCAGCGCCGAGCAGGCGAAGATCGACGTCACCTGCGTGGGACCGAGTCCGAGCGACGGCCCGATAGCCTGCAGGATCGGATTGATCACCGACTGGCCCGCGCCCATGCACAACAGGCTGACGAACAGGATGCCGAAAGCGCGGCGGCGCTCGGCCGCCGTCGTCACGCCCTGATAGGCGCGCGCGACCGCATACTCCTCCGCGCTCACATGCGCGTGGCGGGCGGGCGATTCAGGTTCCTGATCGGCGGACATGGAGTCTTCTAACCCGCCCCTCGTGGGCGGGTCGACAATTTGCGCAGCAAATTTCGGGGAGGGGGCTGCGCTTGCCGGTTGCGTCTGCCCCCTCCCCGAAAATCCTTCGGATTTTCGACCCGCCCACAAGGGGCGGGTTCTTAACGCACCCTCTTGAACCTCACCTGCGCGCTGTCGCTGCGGCCTTGGCTGTCCACCACTGTGATGCGCGCGAAGCCTTCGCCGGTGGGCCTATAGAGCGCCGGCGCGAAGCGGCCATAGGCGCCGAGCGGCTTGCCGTCGACGAGCCAGGTGAGCGGGCCCTCGCCCCCATCGGCTTTCAGCATGATCGTCTTGTCCCTGGCGTTGGTCTCGGGCAGCGGCACGGTCGCGCCGTTGGGCGGGAAAGAGATCGTGGGGGGCGGCACGCTGGTCGTGCGCGGCGCGGGCGCGCCTTGCGCCTCGCGGGTGAACATACGCAAGCCCTCCGGCAGTTGATCGGTCGAGACCATCAACGCGCCGGCCGGCACGAGAGGATCGGGCCGCTTGTCGGGCGGCAGCAACCCGAACGTCTTGAGCAGGATGGGCGCGGCCGTCTCGCGCCCGATGCGGCCCGCGCTCGGCGCGCCATCGGCGCGGCCGACCCACACACCCACGGTGTAATCGTTGGAGAAGCCCACCGACCACGCATCGCGATAGCCGTAGGACGTGCCGGTCTTGAAGGCGACGTTGCGCTTGATGGCGAGGCCTTGCCCCATCGCCCAACCGTCCGGCAGCCCAACGCCAGAGAGGACGTCGCGCAGATACCACGCCGCCACCGGTCCGAAGAGCCGATGCGGCGCGCCTTGCGGCGCGGCCATCGTGTAACGAAGGTTTCGCGCCTCGCCGCCCTCGGCAATGCCGGAATAGAGCATGGTGATGTCGGCGAGGCTGATGCCCAGCCCGCCCAGCGCCACCGGCAAGCTCGGCGCTTCGCCCTTGGTCGGGAACGACAGATGCGCGCCGGCATTGGAGATCGCCAAGGTGAAGCGAAGCGGCCCGACGCGGTCCAGCACCATCACGGCCGGCACGTTGAGCGACATGCGCAGCGCGTCGCGCGCCGTCACCGCGCCCTGGAATTCGCCGTCGAAATCATGCGGCGCGTAGTCGCCGAATTGGGTCGGCGCGTCCTCCATCATCGAGGACGGATGCAGCACCAGATCGTCGAAGGCGAGGCCGTAGATGAAAGGCTTCAGCGCCGAGCCCGGCGAGCGCGCCCGGTTGGCGAGGTCGACCTGGCCGGACTTGCCCCAATAATCCGTGCCGCCGAGATAGGCGAGCACCGCATGGCTGCGATTGTCGACCACGACGATGGCGAGGCTGCTCGCATCCTCGAAATAGGCGCGCTCCTGCGCCGCCAGCCGCTCGACCGCTTGCTGCAGCGACGGATCGAGCGTGGTGACCACGCGCGGCACGTTCTTGTTGGCCTGTGTGAGCCTCGCAGAAAGATGCGGCGCCAGGATCGGCATGGCGAGGCGGAAGGACGGCACGCCCTCGCGCTCCGCCACGGCCGCGTCGCCCGGCGTGACGACGCCGTCGGCCACCATGCGCGCCAGCACCTTGTTGCGGCCGGCGATGGCGGCGATGCCGTGACGGTCGGGCCGCAGCCGCGCCGGCGATTGCGGCAGCGCCACCAACAACGCCGCTTCCGAAAGATCGAGCGCCTCCGGCTCCTTGCCGAAATAGGAGAGCGAGGCCGCGCGGATGCCTTCGAGATTGCCGCCCTCGGGCGCCAGCGTGAGATAGATCGCAAGGATCTCGTCCTTGGAGTAACGCTCCTCGAGCTGCACCGCGCGCACCATCTGCAGCAGCTTGGTGCCAAGCCCGCGTCTGTGCCGCGGCTCCAGCAGACGCGCCGCCTGCATGGTGAGCGTCGAGGCGCCGGAGACGACGCGCCTCGCGCCCAGATATTGCGATGCCGCGCGCGCCAGCGCCTCGGGGTCGACGCCGAAATGATCGTCGAAGCGCTTGTCCTCATAGGCCTTGAGCAAAGTCAGATAGCGCGCATTGACCCGGTGCGGATCGGTCTTGAGCCGCCAATAGCCGTCCTTCGACAGGAACGGCCTGAGCAAACTGCCATCGCGCGCCACCACCTCCTGCGACAGCACTGCATAGCGCGACATGTCCGGCGGATTGGCGCGATCCGCCACCGCGAGCGCGCATAAGACGCCGAAGAGCGCGAAGGCCAAGACGATCAGACGGGATTGCCAGCGCGAAGTCATTCAACCCTCTTCCTCCCCCGCCGTTGCGGGGGAGGAAAAATTAATGCCCCACATTCACCTCGCCCATGTCGGTACGGGCGTGGATGGTGGGGGCGTACATGTCCTCGACCACGGCGGCGGGCATCGTGAAATGGCCCTCCGTCACGGCGCGGGCGATATAGGCGATCTTGAAACTGGGCGGAGGCGGCGGCGGTTTCTTGGGATCCGGCTTCTCCTGATATTGCGAGCCGAGAGCGAACGCCGCCACGAAGCGGTCGTCGCGCGCATCGGCCATGGTCGTGTCGGTCAAGGTGCCGAGCCAGGGATAGGGCTTGGTGTCGGTGCTGCCGAGCGGCATCTCGATCTCCAGCCCCGCGGGCAACAGATCGATCGCGCCTATCTGGCGGTAGTAATCGTTGGACATCTGGCCTTCGATCACCACCAGCACGCGGTCGTTCTGCTTGAGCGCCGCCAGATCCGCCGGCTGGCCGTCCATGGTCAGCACCGTCTTCTTGATCGTGAGCCCGTTGGCATCGGCGGGCAGCGGCGCATTGGGCGTGCCCTCGACCGAGACGTCGCGCCACACGCCCGCATCGCCGCGATTGAGGATGTCGAGGCCGGCGAACAATTGCTGCGGATTGGGCGCGAGCCGCACCGCGCCGCCATGCGGCGTCTGCGGCTGGCCGTTGATCGAAATGGCCAGCGGCGCCTTCTCGCGCGTGAGCTGCCAGGCCGCGCGCAGCATCCACGCCTTCTCCTGCGTGGTCGTGACGTTGAGGCGCATGTCGATCTCGTCGACCTTGCGCATCAGGGACGGCACGATCTCCGGGTCGCCGCCTTCGATGGCGAGCGCGGTCGTGCCGGCGAGATCGCGCAGCAGCGAGCCGTAATCGGCCGTCGTATAGGTCGGGCCCTTGGCGGCGGCGATGATGTCGCGCGCGCGCCCGAAGGCGTAGTTCGCACGGGAACGGTCGCCCGCATCGGCGGCAGCCGCGCCGGTGAGGGCGGCGGCGATGGCGTTGTTCCATTCCGAGCCGCGCGTGTCGCTGAAATAGCGCAGGTCGGAAAGGTTCACCTGCCCCTCGCGCGACAGCACATAGAAGGCATAGGCGCGGATCTGGTCGTCGTTGGAATCCATCGTCGCTTGCTGCTTCAGCCACGCCGTCCCGCGCCGCAGCGATTCATTGGGCACGACATAGCCCTTCTGCTTCGCCTGGTAGAGGAAATCGAGCGCGAAGACGCTGATCCAATTGTCCGCGTCGTTGCCCGGTCCCCACATGCCGAAATTGCCGGCGAAATTCTGCATGTCGAGCACGTTGTCCACCGCGCCCTGCACGCGGTCGTGCAGCGCCTGGTCCCTGGGCAAGCCCGCGAGGGGAGCAAGATCGTTGAAATAGAGCAGCGGCATCGCCCGGCTCGTCGTCTGCTCGATGCAGCCGTAAGGATATTTGTCGAGCCATTTGAGCAGGCCCGGCACGTCGCTATAGCCGTGGCTCGACGAGACGTTGATCGTGGTCGTGCTCGTCGACGGGATGATGTTCGCGATCAGCTTGCCGTCCGCGCGCCAGGTCTGGCCCGCGCCGAGCAAGGCGATCTCCTCCGCCGACAGATCGAGCTGCGAGGCGCGCACTTCGATCGGCCAGCCGCGGCTGACCTTGAAGCCGCCCGGTCCTGTCACGGTGAGCTTCACGCCCGCGATGCCCAGACCCTTCGCCTCCAGCGGGATCGGCACGAGGATGCGCTGGCCCTTTGCGAGCGGACGCGTAATCACGTCCTGCGGCGCACCGGCCTCGAAGCCGAGCGGGCCGGAGGTCTGGATCGTCGCGGTGTAAGTGCCGCTGCCGCCTTCGACATTGTTCATGTTGAGCGCGGCTTCGGCGTGGTCGCCCGGCGCGAGGAATCGCGGCAGCACGATGTCGGCGACCACCGGATCGCGCACGGTGAGCGGCCGGTCGGCATGGCCCAGCTTGTTGCCGGAGAAGGCCACCACCATCAGCCGGAGCTCGCCGTTGAAATCCGGCACGTCGAGCGGGATCTGCACCAGCCCGCCCGCTCCCACCTTCACGATGCCGGAGAACATGGCGACCGTTTGCGTCGGCACCACGGCCAGCGGACGGCCGGCGAAGCTGTCGCCGCCTTCGCGGATCGCCCCGATGGGCGCCTTCACCGGGCGGATCAGCCGTCCGTAGTCGTCATGCATGCCTACGCCCAGCCGGCGCTTGCCGAAATAGTAGTCCACCGGATCGGGCGATTTGAAATCGGTGAGCTGCAGGATGCCTTCATCCACCGCGGCGAGCGTGACATAGGCATCCTCGCCCGCGTCGAGGCCCTTCACCGTCACGGGGATGACGATGTGCTGGCGCGGCGTGATCTTGTTCGGCCCGCCGATGAGCGGCGTCAAGGTGCGCGCGGAATTGTCGACGCCGATCCAGGCGACGCCGATGGAGCGCACCGGCTCGCGCCCCGTGGCCTCGTTGAGCGGGCGGTAATCGGTCACGAGCACATAGGCGCCCGCGCCCCAGTCGGCCGACACCGGCACGTCGATCGTGGCCCCGCTCGCCGGCGCGTCGATCACCTGCGAGGAATAGACCTTGTCGCTCGCCACCACGACCAGCGCCTTGCCGTTCGCCACCGGCTTGATGGAGACATGCGCCGTCTCGCCCGGCTTGTAGGACGGCTTGTTCGCCGCGACGGGGATGCGGTCCGGCCTGTCGCCGGACTCAGCCGCCGCCCAGCCCGAATAGAATCGGAAGGACGACGCCGCGCCCGATTTCGGATCGGTGATGGTGAGGCGATAGGTGCCCCAGGGCATCGCCTGCGCCAGTTTCGCCGGCGCGCCCAGCGCCAAGCTCATCGTGCCCGAAGTGATCAGCCGGTCGCGCGTGACGGATTGGTATTTCCACGCGCCGTCGGTCTGGTACCACTGATACGTCGTGTCCTCGCGCACCCAAGAGTAAGTGACATTGTTCAGCGCGATGCGCTTGCCGTCGCCATCGACCGCGATGGCCTCGAAATGCGCCGGCGCATTCTCCGCGACCGAGCCGTCGCTGAAGGCCGGCAAGATGCCGATGGCGGCGTCGCGGGTGCGCAACGGGATGTCGACCGACTTGTCGGTGGTGCGCCCGCCCGGCTCGTGGATGGAGATCTTGACCGTGGCCTTTAGCGGCAAGGTCGTCTGCGCGACGTCGCCGATGGCGCCGGTGGCCTCGGTGATGCCGTTGCCGTCGCTCTCCGGCACGGTGAGATCGACATTCACGTCGGCGAAGGAATCGTCGACGCGGCCGAATTGCCAGTTCTGGTAGTCCGCGAACGGCTTGGCATCGGCCCCGATGGTCGCCGTGCCCTCGCCCGACAGCCCGCTCGCCGGCGCGCCATAGAGGAAGCGGCTTTCCGCCTTCACTTGGAAATCGCTGTTCGGGCGCAACACCTTCTGCTCCGGCGCGAGGCTCACCTTCAGCCGCTGCGGGATGAAGTCCGCCACGTTGAATTCGACGCGGCCCACCGCCGCCGCCTTGGGATCGATATAGGCGGCGATCTGCCAGCGGCCATGCGGCGAGGTCTTGCGCAGCGGCAAGGTCCAATTCGCCGCGCCCGCGACCAGCCGCTCCGCAGGGATGGTGATGCGCGAGAACTCAACCCCGTCCGGCCGCGTCGCGATCAGGGTCATGGGCGAGGAGGTGACGCTGGCGCCGACGGCGTTGCGCAGCATCGCCGTCAGCTTGACGTTCTCGCCCGGGCGATAGACGCCCCGCTCGGTATAGAGATAGGCATCCACCGGGCCCGGCACGGCGCGGCCGCCGACGCCGCGATCCGTCAGGTCGAAAGCCGGGCGGCGCAAGTCCAAAAAGCTGAAATCGTTGCCGGCATAGGCCATCACCACCACGGGCTCGTCGCCACCCTTGCCGTTGAACAGGCCGGGATCGAAATCGGCGCGGCCATCGCCATTGGTGGTCGTACTGGCGAGGATGTTGTTGTTGCGCGCGATCAGGCTGAGCTTCACCCCGCCCGCCGGCTTGGCCGAGGCATAGGAGCGGGCGAACACCGCCAGCCCGTCGGCGCCCTGGAAGGTGGTGAGCGCGATGTCGGAATCGATCACCCATTGGATGGCCATCTCCTGGCCGCCCGAGGAATCGTCGTCTCCGCCGGAGGAATCCTTCGCCTTGGCGGCGTCCTGGGCCACCAGCACATAGGCGCCGGGCTTCTCGTCCTTCAGCATGTCGCGGATCGGCACCAGGGTGACGACCGTGTCGTTCTTGATGTTGGCGACGTCGAGCGTGCCCTGCCAGACGACGGAGCCCTGCTGGCTCTCCAACTGGCTCTCGTCATAGCCATAGAGCGTGGTCTCATCGACCGTGCCGCTCTCGATCTGGGAGAGCAGGCGGTCGCCGACGCGGATCAACTTCAGCTTGAGCTTGTCGATATTGACGGTGGTGACCGGCACGCCCTCGGCATTGTCGCGCGGCAGCACGATGCCGCCGGTGAAGCGCACGATGGCCGGCTTGTCGCGCAGCTCGACGGGGATCTGCTCGGCCCCGTCGATCTTCTCGCCCGCCGCGTCCGGCAGGCCGGGCTTCAGGGTGACGGTGTAGGTCTGGTTGAAGGAAAGGCCGGCGATGCAGAGCCGCTGGTCGATCGGGCGCACGACGATGCGCGTCGCCGGGTCGATGGCGAGATAGTCTTCGTAATGGGTCTTGCCGGAGACATCGAGGATTCGGGTGAAGACCAGGCACGCTTCCGGCTGGGCGTGGGTGGTGTCGACGTCGATGCGATGGAAGGAGAATTCGGGGGAAGAGGCCATCTCCTCCGGCGTCATGCTCTGCGTGACGGTCGACACGCCCTTGGCGACCCGCTCGAAGAACCCGGCATTGCCGGCATGGCCATTGCGCCCGCCGAGATAGTAAAGACCGCCGAGAATGAGCGCGAACGCGGCGACGACGCCCGCGCCGATGAGGAAAAGCCGCCTGATCATGAAGTCCCCCGACAAGCGCTTCTGGAGCGCCGCTGCCAGACTACGCCCGCGCGCGATACCCGGCAATTCGGAAGCCTAGATTTGTCTCGAATTTTGGCGGATCGATGACCTAACGGTGTGGAAAGCGTCATCGCTCTGGGATAGCCTGTCACATGGCTGGGGCCTTCCAGGGAGAAGGCCATGAAATTCACCGGCACATCCGGCAACGACACGTTCACCGGCACATCCAGCGCCGACACCTTCAATATGGGCCAGGGCGGGATCGACACCGTCAGCGGCGGAGGCGGCAACGACACCTTCAATTTCGGCGGTGCTTTCGACGACAATGACACCATCAACGGCGGCTCGGGGACCGACATCCTGAACCTGGACGGCAACTATGGCGGCACTGGATTCAATTTCATCGCCGACGGCACGCTGACCAGCATCGAACGCCTCCATCTCGCCGCCGGCAACGACTACAAATTCCTGAGCGACAACCACATCGTCGCCTCCGGCGCGAAACTCGTCGTCGACGGCAGCGATCTGGGCGCGGGCGACACGGTCAATTTCGACGGCTCCAGCGAGACGACGGGCACGTTCACCCTCGAAGGCGGCCTCGGCGACGACACGCTCGTCGGCGGCTCCGGCGCCGACAGCTTCTACGACCGCAACGGCGGCAACGACGTGGCGGACGGCAATGGCGGCAACGACGTCTTCAATTTCGGCGCCGCGTTGACGGGCAGCGACACGATCGACGGCGGCAGCGGCAACAACAAGGTCAACATCACGGGCGACTATACCGGGTCGCATGCTCTGGTGATGAAGACCACCACGTTCAACGACATCGACACGCTCAAGCTCGGCGCCGGCTTCAGCTACACCATAACCACCGCGGACGAGACCGACGGCCAGCGCTACACGCTCGACGCCAGCGCGCTCACCACCGGCGAGGACCTCACCCTCAACGCCACGCACGACGTCAACAGCCTGCTCACGATCAAGAGTGGCGCCGGCGACGATACGATCAATTTCCACGCCGCCTATATGGGCGGCGCCATCGACGGCGGCGCCGGCGACGACAACGTCATCCTGGCGGGCGACTATTCGAGCGTTCGGCCGTTCAGCGCCGGCACGCTGGTCGGCGTCGAGCACGTGACCTTGGGCGCGGGTTTCTCTTACAATTTCGATCTTGACGACGGCAATCTCGTGGCCGGTCAGAACCTGACCTTCAACGGCTCCGCGCTGGGCGCCGGGAATTTCCTCGCCGTCGAGGCATTGCCGATCACCGCCGGTCACGTCACCCTGCTGGGCGGCGCGGGCGACGATCTGCTCGCCGGCAGCAAATTCGGCGACACGATCAAGGGCGGCGCCGGCAACGACACGATCCAGCCCGATGGCGGCGCCGATGTCGTGCAGGGCGGCGACGGCAACGATTTCATCCTCTATTTCGGCAATTTCTTCACGCCCAGCGCCGCCATCGATGGCGGCGCCGGTTTAGACGAGCTCGGCCTCCAAGGAGACTATTCGGCCGGCGTCGCGTTCGGCGCGACGACCATGACGAATATCGAAGTGCTCGTCGTGCAAGGCGATTTCAGCTACAATCTCACCCTCGCCGACGGCAATATCTCCAGCACGCAGGCCATGCAGATCGACGCCGCCTATTCCACGGCGAGCGACCATCTCACCCTCGACGATTCCGCCGAGACCAATGCCAATATCACCGTGGACGGTGGAATCGGTAATGACACCATCACGCTCGGCGGCGGCTCGCACCATGTGATGGCCAATGACGGCAGCGACACGGTTCGCATGGGCGCCAATCTCAAGGCCACCGACACCATCGATGGCGGCGGCGGGGCCGACTTCCTGGTGCTGGATGGCGATTATTCGGCGGGCATCGTCTTCTCCGCCAACACTATCACGCAGATCGACAGCATCGTGCTGGGAAGCGGGCATTCCTACACCATAACGACCGCGGACGGGAACGTGGCGGCGAATGCCCAGATGTCCGTTCTCGGCAGCCAGCTCGGCGCGAACGACGTGCTCGTGTTCGACGGCACGGCGGAAACCGACGGCAAATTCGATATCGTCGGCGGCTCCGGCGCGGACCGCATCTCCGGCGGTCTCAACAACGACATCATCCAGGGCGGCGGCGGCGCGGACGCCCTCAATGGCCGCGGCGGGAACGACGTGTTCGTCTATGGCGCGGCGAGCGATTCCACCGGCGCCGGTTTCGACACGATCATCGCCTTCAACGCGGCGCGGAACACGTTCGACGTGACGGGCACGATCGCCGGCGTCGATGCCGCCATCACGGCGGGCGCGCTGTCGACGGCCAGCTTCGATGCCAACCTCGCTTCAGCCGTGAACGCTTCGACCTTGGCCGCCAACCATGCGGTCCTGTTCATGCCCAACTCGGGCACGCTGGCGGGCCAGACCTTCCTGATCGTGGATCAGAACGGCGCGGCGGGCTATCAGGCTGGTGCGGATCTCGTCATAGATCTGCGCAACGCGACCCATCTCGATCAGCTCGCGGCCGCGAATTTCTCGTGATGTCGCAATGGCGCACTTCCGTCGGCGAGGCGCCGAAACGTTTGCGGAAGGCGCGGTTGAAATGGGAGATGTCGCCGAAGCCGGCGTCATAGGCGATATCGCTGACGCCGCGCTGCGAGCGCGGGTCGATCAGCTCGCCATAGACCTTCTGCAGCCGCTCCTGCAGCACGAAGGCGGAAAAAGTGAGATCCTCCGTCTCGAACAGGCGCTGCACCTGGCGCGGCGACAGGCGGGCGTGGTTCGCCGCCTGCGTCACCGACAGATCGTGGACGTCGAGGTGCTCCAGCACATAGGACTTGACGGCGTTGAGCCGGCCGGCGCGCAAGCCGCCTTCCGCCGCCTCGAACTGGTCGCGCGACGGATTGAGCACCAGCGCCAGCAGGTCATAGACATGACGGGTGACGAGGGCGCGCAGATCGGGCGTCGCCAGCGCCTGGTTGTCCTCCAGCACGCGGAAATAGGAGGTGAGCAGGTTGAGCGCCTCGGTCGAACGCGGGATCGGGCGGGCCACGCGGTCGTAGAGGCTGGGCACCAGCGGCGCCACCGCCTTGTGCGGGAAGCGCGCGAACAGCACGCGCCCGCGCGTGGGCCGCGCATAGACGCCCTCCTCCGAGCAGGCCATCAGATAGGCGTCGCCCGCGTCGAGGGTGAATTCGCGGCCGCGCTGGCGGGCTTCGAGTTCGCCCTCCAGATTGATGATCATCGCGAAGTCGTCATTGTCGTCCTTGACGATGGATTTGCCGCGCCGGTTGATCGAGGCCCCGAAATTCCCCGAACCGAAGCGCAGGCCGCTAAGCAGGCGCAGGCTCGCATGCGCGCGATAGGGCGCCTCGACAGGCGATATCACCTCGAGCTTGAGCAGCTTGCGCGAGAGGATCTCCTCCCACGCAACCCGGCGGTCACCCTCCGGATAGCGATCCGATGAAAATTTAAGCAGCCGGTAGTCAGCCGGCGGTCCGTCCATCATGTCCCAACAACCCATCGGCAAGAACGCGCCGATCCCAACCGCACCATATCGTCCAAGACCCCAGTTTCAAGCCGGTTCTTGTACCGATTTGTCTCTCGGTTAAGGACCCTATCACAGCCAAACCCGGCCATGTCGTTTTTGGCCTATTTGGTCGTAAGCGACCAAGAACGCCGATTCCGCCGCGCCTAGCTTCCCGCGCTTCGAAGTGGGAGTGAGTGAATCATGACGACCATCAAGGGCACCACGGGCGACGACACCATCAGCGGGACGTCGGGCAACGATTCGTTCAACATGACGCAGGGCGGCACCGACCATGTCAGCGGACTGGCCGGCAACGACCTCGCCAATTTCGGCGCCGTCTTCAACAGCAACGACACGTTCGACGGCGGCGCCGGCAGCGACACGCTGAAGCTGGACGGCGACTACAGCGGGGCAAAGGAACTCATCTTCGGATTCAACTCACTGACCAGCGTCGAGACCGTGCTCCTGACCGCCGGCCATTCCTACACGCTCGTCACCGGCGACGGCACCGTGGCGGCCGGCAAGGAGATCATCTTCGACGGCAGCGCGCTCGGCGCCAACGACGTGATGGACATCCAGGGCCAGACCGAGCAAGACGGCATATTGGAAGAGAAGGGCGGGGCCGCGGCGGATACGCTGGTGGGCGGGCAATTCAACGACAAGCTGTTCGGCGGCGCGGGCGACGATTTCCTCGCCGGTGTTGGCGGGCAGGACGTTCTCGACAGCGGCGACGGCAACGATGCGATAAGCATTGGGGGCATGGCGCGCGTCACGGCCGGCGCCGGCAGCGATCTCATCGGCATGATCGGGACCTGGAACAATTGGGATCGGATCGACGGCGGCACGGGCACCGATTCTCTCACTATCCAGCACGGCGGCACCGAGAAGTTCTCTTCCGTCAGCCTGACCAGTATCGAGCAGCTTTATCTCAACGCCGCCAGTGGCGACGTCACGGTGGAGATGAACGATGCCAACGTCGCCGCGGGCCAGCAGATGATCGTCTCGGCCGGGTTTCTCGGTGCGGGCCAATCTTTCACCTTCAACGGCATCCGCGAGACGGACGGCTACTTCGATGTCATCGGCGGCGGCGGCAATGATCTGATCTATGGCAGCGCCAATGGCGATACGATCGATCCCGGCGCGGGCACAGACCGCGTCAACGGCGAAGGCGGCTCCAACCTCGTGGATATGGGCGCCAATCTCGACACCACCGACCGCATCAATGGCGGCGCGGGCGGCAACCGCATCGATCTGAACGGCGACTATTCCGCCGGGGTGAATTTCGAGGCCTCCACGGTCGTCAATTTCTCCTCCATGACCCTTGAAGGCGGGCACAGCTACAAGCTCATCGCCAGCGACGGCACGGTCGCGGCGGGGGCGCATATGACCATCGACGCCTCGGCGCTCTCGGGCAGCGATGTCGCCAACTACAATGGCAGCCTGGAGACCAACGGCCACTACGACTTCATCGGCGGGTCGGGCACCAGCGGCTTCACGGGCGGCGCGCTGAGCGACACGGTCCTGTTCGGCAACAGCAATACCGCCTCGCCGGTCGGCATCGACAACTTCGCGGGCGGCGGCGGCGACGACGTCGCCACCATCACCAACGCCTTCGACATCCATAGCAAGATCAACGGCGGCGACGGCAACGACACAGTGTCCTTCGAGGTCTCCACCAGCGGCCAGTTCGCCTTCACCACCGCGACGCTGACGGATGTCGAGACGCTCAACATCGTCAACGTCACCGCGACGTCGATCGCCGTGCGCGATCAGGCGGTGGCGGCGGGTGAGACGTTGGCGGTGAACGGCTCGTCGCTGAGCGGCGCGATCGGCGGCGTCACCAATCATTTCACCTTCGACGGCAGCCACGAGACCGACGGCAATTTCATCATGATCGGCGGCCACGGCAACGATACGCTGATCGGCGGCGCGGGCGCGGACAGCTTCGCGGGCGGGCTGGGCGCGGACACGATCACCGGCGGCGCTGGCGCGGACGTCTTCGTCTACACGGCCGTGGCGGAATCCGCTTCCGTCTTCACCGACAACATCACGGGTTTCGACGCGCTGGCCGACAAGTTCGACCTGCCTTTCGCCGTCACCGGCATCGATGCCGGCGTCAATGGCGCGGCAAGCGCGGACAGCCTGAGCAGCGATCTGCAGAACGCGATCGGCAGCGGCCAATTGGCGCTCGGTCACGCGCTGGTCTTCACCGCGACCGGCGGCACTCTCGCCGGCGACACGTTCCTCATCGTCGATGCGAACGGCACGGCGGGATTCCAGTTCAGTGCCGACATGCTGTTCCAGCTCACCGGCGCGCAGCATCTGGCCAATCTCTCGACGGCGGATTTCATGTGACGCGGAGCCGGCGTCCCGGATGCGGCTCCTCCGCATCCGGGACGAGGGTTCATTCGGCCGGCGCGGCCATGCGGGCGCGAACGGCGCGAACCACCAGCCAGCGCATGCTCACATATTGGATCAGGAACAGGCCAAGCGGCGCTGCCATCGGCACCACCGCCGTGAACGCTTCCCATTTCTGCTTTCCGAGCACGAGCGCGAAATAAAGATTGGCGCCGGCCAGCGCGAAATAGAGCAGAGACCACAGATAGCCCCAGCCGATCAGGAAGCCCTGCGAGGTGTTCTCCTGGACGATCGGCGGAATATAGCGCAGCTGCCAGCCGCGCTTGAGCATCACGCAGGCGATGGCGAAGCCCGCGATGCTGGGCTTGACCATCATGAATCGCGGATCCTTGGTCAGGATGGTCGCGCTGCCGAGCACGATCACCAGCACCAGGCTCGCCCATTGCATCAGCTCCATCTTGATGCCGCGATAGCGGAACCAGAGGAATTGGCCGATGCCGCTGGCGATGCCCACCCCGGTCGAGAGCACGACATTGTCCGTGATCTCCAAGATCGCGATGAACACGATGGTGGAGAGGAAATCGGCGGCGATCGGCTTGAAGACCTTGAGGAAGTTCAGCATCGCGCCCTCCTATATTTCGCCCGCCGGCATCTCTCCCGCCGGAACCCAATTGCCGTGGAAGCCGAACGGCACGCGGCGGGGCAGTTGCGCCGCGCCGACCGGCCCCTTGGCGACGTCCTGCGCATCGAAGACGACGAAATCGCTGCGGTCTTCCGCGCCGCGATAGACGGTGGTGACGAGCCAGCCGTCGCCCTCGTCCTTCCCACGCGGCACGAACACCGGCTCGCCGGGATTGTCGCCGGCCGGGAAGGCATGGACCGCTTTCTTGCCGGTGGCCCAATCGATATGGGCGATGGCGTCGAAGCTCATATTGCCGCGGCCGGGATTGGCGTTGGCGGCGAAATAGCCGTGGCGATAGGAAAGCCCGGCGCGGCGCTCGTCCAGTCGCGGGAATTCGCCGGTCATGTCGTCGACATATTCGCGCTTCAGCGTTCCGGCCTTGAGATCGAAGGTCCAGCGGGCGAGGCGGCCTTGCGCATTCTTGCCCATGGCGCCGTCGGCCGAAGGGAAGAGCGGCGCCACGTCATATTGCAGCACGTCGGCATAGATGTGGTCGCCGTCATCCCACATATTCATGGGATGGAAGACGTAGCAGGCCTCGGTCTCGAACCATTTGATCGAGGCGATGTCGCCGTCACGCCGCATCACCGCGATATGCGAACCCTTCTCCGGCTCCCAGCAGAAGGCGGGGCCGCCGCGCATCGCGCGCGGCAGGCTGCCGGTCAGCGGCAGCACGGGGAACGCCACGTAGTTCTTCGTCACGAAGAAATCATGGATCATCGAGCAGAACGGCGCTTCGAACGTGTCGAGCCGCGTCACCTTGCCGGTCTTGTCGGCAACGCCATAGGCGATCTTGTCGGTGAAGAAGCCTTCGCCCGCGCCATAGCCGAAGAAGACCATCTCGCCGGTTTCGGGATCGAGCTTGGGATGGGCGGTGAAGCGCCGCGCGGCGCCCGCGTAGTCGAGATAGCCTTTCGACTCCAACGTGCGCGGATCCAGCGCGAAAGGCTCATGCGCCTCCTCCAGCGCCAGGAGCTTGCCGCCATGCCAGACGATATTGGTGTTGGCGATGCCGCTGTCGGCGCCGATCACCGATGGATCGCTGGTCATCGGATTGCCGAAGGTGCCGTAGAGCGCGTGGCCCGCCTTGTTCTCCAACGTCCACTTCGGGGTGCGAACATAGCGGTTGCGATAACGCGCCTTGCCGTTCTCGACAGTGAAGCCGTGGATCATGCCGTCGCCCGCGAACCAGTGATGCTGGTCGTCGCGCGGCGCAAATTGCGGGTTGGGGCCGTTGCGGAAGAAGGCGCCCGCAAGGTCCTTGGGGATCTCGCCCACCACTTTCAGATCGGCGAAATCGTCTTCCGAACGGACGGGACCGAAATTGCCGCTGAGATAGGGATTGCTCTCCTCCTTGAGGTCGGCCGGGATGTTGGCGGGTGCGTTCATGTCTTCCTCTCCCAAGAAATATACGTTGTAAATTTATGTCGTAAGCTGTAGCTTTTCAAGAGGTCGTTTCGAGAAAATCATGCCCCGGGTGCTTTCCAGCGAAGAAGTCGAGGATTTCCGCGATCGCCTGATCGACGCGGCGACCCGGATCTTCGCCGAAAAGGGCCTTTCCGGCTTCACCATGCGGGAGTTGGCCTCGGCCATCGGGGTGAGCCCCATGACTCCCTACCGCTATTTCAAGGACAAGGAGGAGATCCTCGCCGCTGTCCGCGCCCGGGCCTTCGACAATTTCGCGGCCGCGCTGGAGGCAGGTTTCGCCACCGCCGGCGGCGATCCCGTCCAAGGCGCCAACGCTGCTGGCGAGGCCTATGTCCGCTTCGCCTTCGACAATCCGCAGGCCTATCACCTGATGTTCGAGATCACCCAGCCCGACATCGGCTATCCGGAGCTCGAGCGCGCCGCCGGGCGCGCCCGCGCCACGCTCACCCAGCACATCCATCCCCTCGTGGAGCGCGGGCTGCTCCACGGCGATCCCGTCCTGCTCGGCCATGTGATGTGGGCCGCGCTGCACGGCGTGGTGAGCCTCAAGCTCGCGAACAAACTCGACCCGGACTACGACTTCGAGAAAGTCCGCGACGCACTGTTCGACGCGCTGATCTTCGGTCTCGGCAACAAGCGCTAGAACCCGATCCGCCGCGCCGCCCCGTTCTTCGCCCGCGCCTCGCCTTCCAGCAGATCGGCGATCTTCTCCGGCGGCACATCGCCAAGATAAGCAAGCTGCTTCCTCACCACGGCGAAATCGCCGGGCGTGAGCCCCGTCACCTCCGCCAGCCGCGCGGGCGGCGCGGCATCGAAGAAACGCTCGAAGGCGCGCGCGGACTGCGCCGCCGTCATCGCCGCCAGCTTCACCTTGAAGACGAAACGCCGAAGCGCCGCGGGATCGATGCGGTCGAGATGGTTGGTCGTGATCGCGACCGGCCAGGCATGGTTCTCCAGCGCCACCAGGAACGCGTTGACCAGCGACACTTCCCAGGACTGCGAAACCCCGCCGCGCGACCAGAACAGGCTCTCCGCCTCGTCGATGATAAGGAAGCGGCCGTCCTCGGCGGCCTGCTCGAACATCGCGGCCACCTGTTTTTCGCTCTCGCCGACCCATTTGGAGAGGAAGTCGGAGCCCTTCTTCTCCAGCGTCTCGATCCCCATGCGCCGCGCGAGGTGGCGCGCATAGAGCGACTTGCCCGTGCCGCTCGGTCCGTGGAAGCAGAACGACACGTCGCGCGGCATCGACGCGACGTTGCGCTCCAGCGCCGCCAGATCGCAATCGGCATTGAGCAGGCTGGAGTCGCACGCCCCACGTTCGCGGGTGGGACGCACTTCGCGCCCATCCACCGCCTTGGCGATGTGGCCTACGACGAAGCCGAGCGACGCGCTGTCGCCTTTCGCCAGCGCCACCGCCGACACCGCGCCCCGCGCGATGCCCGGCACCGTGTCGTGCAAGCCCGCCAGCGCATCCGCGTCGCGCGCATCGAGCGCGAGGCCCTGCTGGGCGGCGCTCTTGATCCACAATCGCGCCCGCGCGGCCCGCGGCGGCGCCTTCAGCTCGAAAGCGAAGCTCATGCGGCGGATGAAGGCGGGATCGAACTCATCCAGCGCGTTCACCGTCCACAGCACCGGCACGGCGTTGCGCTCCAGGAAGCGGTTGAAATGCGCCTTGGAGCCGGCGCGGCGGATGCGCTTGCCGCCGCTGAAGGCGACGTCGCCCGATTGCTGGATGTCCTCCATCTCGTCGAACAACAGGCACGCATCGGTGCGGCGCGCGAGCAGCCGCTCGCCGAGCTTGAGCGCGGCCATCCGGTCCCAGCGATCCGGTTCGCCGCCATGCTCGTCGCTCTCGCCCACGGCGAAGAGCCGCAAGCCCGCCTCGCGCGCCAGCACCTTGGCGAGCTCGGTCTTGCCGCTGCCCGGTGGGCCATAGAGCAGGATATTGACGCCGCGCTGGCGCGCCGCCACCGCGCCGCGCAGCAGGTCGCGCGCGAAATCGCGCTCGCGGGCGACATGGTCGAAGTCACTGGGCGCGAGCGGCGACCCAGCCGGATCGCCGAGCAGCGCGCGCTCGATGCCGTTTGCATCGCGCGCCACGCGCAGCGCCCGCACGATCGGATAGGGCACGTGGAGATCGAAGAAGCCCGGCCGCCCCGCCTGGCCCTCAACCAGGCCGAGCGGTCCCAGCGCGCCCCGCATCAACGCCTCCGTCACATCTTGCTGTGCAAGACCCGAACAGGCGGCGACGACGCCTTCCGCCGTCAGAGCACGCGTCGCCACGATGCGCTCGCACAATTCCTCCAGCGCGCGATCTTCCTGGATCGCCGTCATGGCGAGGAAAATCCCGCGCTCGGCGTCGGCGAGCGCAAGCGCGTCCGCAAGACCGCTCGCGTTCACCGCGATCCGGCCCGGCCGCGCCGCATCCGCGCGCGCCGCCAGCATCATGCGCAGCCTGTTCCAGGCCGCGCGCGACAGCGGCGCGTCCGCGCTCTTCGGCTTGCGCTTGGGCGACGCGAGGCCCAGCAGGGTCTCACGCTCGCGCGCCCATTCGTTCAGCCTGCGCCCCGCTTCGCTGTCGGGGCGCAACACCGCCATCAATCCCGCCACCGAGCCCGCGATCTCGCGGCTCGCTTCCCATTCGCTCATGACCCGACCCTCGCGGCCGCGCGGAACCGCCCGCACGGATGCGTTGACGCGCGAGCACGATGGCTCGCGCAATGTAAGATTTCTTCACGAGAATGCCGGCCCGTTTGCCGGCGCGCGCGGACTAGCCGCGAGGGTCGGCGAAGCGGAACGGCAGTGTGTTCATTGCAATATCGAACAGCACGCCTGTTACTCCTTGCTTCGAGGGCCGCGCATGTACGCCAGAATTTCGGCGAATGCAAGTCACGCCAGGAAGGATCGCAGAATGGAATTGTAGAACTGCGGCGCTTCGGTCATCGGCATATGCGAGCAGCGCGGCACGACCGCGAGCTGCGCATCCGGAATCGCGTTGCGCAATGTCTCCTGGCAATCGCGCGTCACCTCGTCGAATTCGCCGGTGACGATGAGTGTTGGCATCGTGAGCGCGCCGAGCGCATCGCCGCGGTCCCAATGCCTCAGGTTGCCCGAGATGGTGACGCCATGGCCGACCATGATCGGCGTCGAGATCGATTGCGCGGCATTGCTCATCGAGACCAGGAATTCCGGCGGCTTGGGATCGATGCGGCAGAAATGCAGATCGGCGAAGGCCTGCGCCAGCGAACCGAATTCCGGATCGTCGTATGCGCGCGAACGCTCCAGCGCCAAGAGATGCTGTCCATCCGGCATCGCCGCGATCAGCCGCAGCACGCCCGCATTCGCCTGCCGCGCGCTCGCGAACGCGCTCGACAGGATCAGCCGTTCGACGTCCGGACGCCGCGCGCCGGCGAGATATTCGATTGCCAGCACCCCGCCCCAGGAATGGCCGTAGAGTGCGATACGGTCGAGCTTGAGCACGTCGCGCAACGCATCGATGCGGCCGGCGAATTGATCGATGGTGTAAAGCGCGGGATCGAGCGGCTGGTCGGAGCGGCCGCAGCCGAGCTGATCGTAGAAGATGATCTCGCGGTCCCGCGCCAGCGCCGCCAGCGGCAGGAGGTAATCGTGCCCCATCCCCGGCCCGCCATGAAGGATCAGAAGCGGCGGCTTGGAGCCTTCGCCGGTCCTGCGCCACCACACACGCCCGCCGGGCGCACCCGCATAGCCACTGCGATCCGGGACGACGCGCGCGGCTTTCGCCGCCAGCGGCGCCAGCGACAGCCCGCCGAGCAACGCGCGGCGAGTCCATTTCCGTAAATCGTGCATTAAGTCCCGGCCCGGTTCGGCGAAAACAATGCCTCCAGGCGTGACAAACCGCAACCAATGCGCGGCGATGTGGAAAACAAATCGCAAAGCGAGGCTATTGCACGAATAACAGTGTCATTGGCGCAGTCTCCGAACACGCTGACACCTTGATGGAAGCCGGGTTAAACATCCGGCCTCGCCGACAGCCACACGGCCTACAATGGCGGTGGCACAACAACGACATCCATATACTGGGCGCGGCGCAGACCGACGGTCATTTCGTCGCCGACGCGGGCGGCGGCGCTTGCAATCTCACCGGCAGCCGGCAATCCGACAGCTTCGTGCTCGGCAACACCTTCAACAACAACGACACGATCGAGGGCGGCGCGGCCGGCTATCAGCATGGCGACACCGCCGTCGACATCACCGACTACACCGGCACGCTGTCGCTCGCGAATTTCGCGTTAGGGGAGGCCCGCCTTCGCCCGTCCCTATGTTGTCGCTATGGACGGCTACGGCGTGGCAGCCTTCGCTGCGCTTCGCGAGCGAAGGCTGGTGGTGGAGGCAGTCGGGGGCGAGGAGGTCTCCACGGGCAGCCCCGAGATAACAGGGAAAAATACAGGGAAAATCGCGAAATTGGCCGCCGAAAGGGAGCCGGAATTGCGCTCAGCGCCCGATATACGGGGGTTTCTCGAGCTCAATCACGACGCAATTAACAGGGAAGGATTTGGCCAAAACAGGGAATCCCGAAGCGGAAACAGGGAAAAAGTGGTAAGCGTCCATTTTTCGCACGCTTGTTTTGGGAGGTGACGTTCCAATTTGTTCTGGTCTGCGGATTTGCAGATGAGGACGGGCACGATGAGGGACGATCGGCGGCGGCGTGTGCGGTATGGGAGGCGTTCTGGCGGGGGCATCATGAGGCTTGGCAGCGCAGCGACTTGAATCAGCGCGAGTATTGCGCGGCTCAGGGCATCCCGCTGAAGGCCTTCGGCAACTGGCGGGCGCGGTTCATGGCGGAGCCGCAGCCGGTGGCGCCCAAGCTGCTTTATCGGCGTGGCGGGCTAAGCCCTACCTTTAGCCCCAGCTTAAGCCCGACCCCAAGCCATGGGGCTTATCCCACTATGACGGCGCCGTCGCCTTTGATCGTGCCGCCGAGCCGCGATGGTCACCGGCGCCGGTTTGGCGAAGCGGACCGGCGGCGGATCGTGGCGCAGGCCGAGCAGCCGGGGATCAGTCTGTCGGAGCTGGCACGCCGCTACGATATCGACCTGCGCGTGCTGCGCCGCTGGAAGCGCGAACTGACGCAACAAGCAGTTCGGTTCGTCACGGTGGCGATTGTCGAAGCGCAGCACGAGGAGGCCGTGTCATGACGCTGCTGCTTCCTCCCGGCGTGAAGGTGCACCTGGCGTTCGGCTTTACCGACATGCGCAAGGGGATCGACGGACTGGCGATGCTGGTCCAGGACGTGCTGCGCCAGGATCCGTTCAGCGGCCATCTCTTCTTGTTCCGCGGGCGCAAGGCCAATCTGCTCAAGATCGTGTTCTGGGACGGGAGTGGTCTTTGCCTGTTCACCAAGCGACTGGAGCAAAGCGTGTTCCTGTGGCCGCCGGAGGTCGAACCGGGTCGAACGTTGCCGCTCAGTTCGGCGCAGCTCGCAAACCTGATCGACGGCATGGATTGGCGCGTGCCGGAGCGGCAGTGGCGGCCCGCGGTGGCAGGCTGATCGCTGCGACGGAACGACTCACGGTCTTCAATCCTGCTGAGCAGATGTTCGTGAGGATCAGCGCAGCGACGATCCAGTGAAAGAAGATCGCAACATAGTTGAACCGCGTGAAATCGCCCTTGGTCGACACGATATCAACCTTCCGACGCGTCGATAGCCTGCAGCGTGCCCTGCAGATCTGCGACGCAGTTGGCGAATGCACCGAAGGCCGGGTCGAAGCCCAACATGGCGCATGCCTGCTGCTCCCGATGGAACTTCGTGCTCGGCGTGACGGCGAAATAGGATTTGGTGGATTGCGGATCAGCCGCGATCCCTGCCGTCATGCTCGCGATGTCGGGCAGTTTGACGGCAGCCGGATCTGGCGTCGTATCGGCCGCCTGCAGGAGGCACAGGCTTAGATCGGCGCTGCCAGGCTTGAGGCCCTGCGCGAAGCAGGCATTGCGCGCCTGCGCCACGACCCGACCGCGGCTGATGCTCTCCAGCGAATCTGAGAGGCTGGAGGTACAGCCGTCGAAATGACTCTCGCCGGGGTGGACGCCAATGACCGACCGGCAAATCTGCTGGGCGAGCTGTTTCGCGCCTGCTCTGTCAGACGCCTGGGCGGGAGCGATCGTGTTCGCGATTGCGATGACGCTGAATAGCGCCACCGCGACGTTGGTGCGGGCAATCTGTGCAAAATGAGTCATGGGATCTCCGTTTCGTTGGAAGCGACATCGTTGAAGAGGAGACCCGTTCGCCTGCCGCTTTATTCCGCGTTCGCTCCACGGCGCCGCTATGGGAGTTTGTCAGGCGCCGTTTTGCACGGCGGGATTGCCGATGACGCTCAGGAATTCGCGCCGCGTCAGCGGGTTCTCGCGAAACTCACCCAGCATGGTGGATGTCACCATCGTGACGCCGTGCTTGTGGACGCCGCGGGCGGTCATGCATTGGTGCGCGCCCTCGATGACGACGGCGACACCTTTCGGCTCCAGGACTTTCTGGATGCAGTGGGCGATCTGCGCGTTCATCTTCTCCTGCACCTGAAGGCGGCGCGCATAAGCGTCCACCACGCGGGTGAGCTTGGAGATGCCGACGACCTTGTTGGTCGGAAGGTAGCCGACATGGGCGCGCCCGATGATCGGCGCCAAATGATGCTCGCAATGCGATTCGAACCGGATGTCGCGGAGCACGATCATGTCGTCATAGCCTTCGACTTCCTCGAAAGTGCGCAATAGAAATGCCTCCGGATCGACGGCGTATCCGGAGAACCAGTCCTCGAAGGCACGCGCCACACGTTGCGGCGTATCGCGAAGACCCTCGCGGGCTGGATCGTCTCCCGCCCAGCGCAGCAGCGAACGCACCGCCTCCTCGGCTTCATCGCGCGACGGACGCAGGCTCCGTAACGGAATGTCGAGAACGGCCGGCGCGATTTTGGAGGCTTCGGACATGGAAAGCTCCTTTGGGGTGTGCGGATTTGTTCGCCCTGCATTCGGGCGGACGATGGGTCGTTGGAAAACGGGGTCTATCGATCCGTGCTGTCAGCCAGCGCCTTGAGAGCGCTGCCATGACTCGGCGCCGCCGCCTGCTCCGGCTCGTTCAGGCCGGCGCGAAAGCTTCTTATACCTTTGGCGAAATCGCCCATAAGATCGGAAACCTTGCCCCGGCCACCGAACATCAGCAGCGCGACCATCGCGATTATCAGAACGTGCCAGATGCTGAGCGCGCCCATGAAGTCCTCCGTGACCGGTTTGGTGAGTGGTGGGCGGGCCGCCGAGAGGCTTGGCGACCCGCCCACTAGGAGTGACCGTCACTCGTGCGGGGGCTGGGAGCGATGGACACTCGTTTCGTCACTGCACGATGACCGCCGCCATCATCCTGGGATGGATCGAGCAGAGATATTGGTAGGTGCCGGGCTTGTCGAACTTGAAGGTGAACGACTCGTTCTGGTCGATCGCGCCGGAGCGGAAGAGGCCGTCCACGCTCGTGACCGTGTGCGGCTCGCCGTCCAGGTTCTTCCAGGTCACCGAAGTGCCGGCCTCGACCGTGATCGACATGGGCGCGAAATCGAAGTTCTTGATGATGACCGCGTTCGCCTGTTGCGCTTGCGCGGCGCCGATGCCGGATGCGGAAGCCACCGTGACCATCGCAACCATTGCAAATACATTGATCAGGTAGCGACCAGAGATTCTCGTGAGCATGCGTGTTTCCTTGCGTGTGTGGGGTGTGGATAGGTGCTGGTCTCAGCCAAGCGTCGAATCGGTGATCGTCGCCGAAAGCGGATGCGCCAGAATCTTGACGTTGGTAACGCCCAGCATCTTGGGGAGCTGATCACTCGGGACCTTGAGCGGCCCCGGACCCGGGCCGTTGCCGGCCATGGGCTGCGGATAGGCTGTCGAGCGCGCGGTGTGGAAGGTGATGTTGCCTTCCACCTTCTGCACGATCTGATGGATGTGACCGTTCAACACGGTGACCGAGCCGAAGCGCCGCAGATAGCTCATCGCCTCGTCGGCGTCGCCGGTTCCCCAGCCCCACGGCTCGTAGATCGTCCACATCGGCATATGGGCGAACATCACGATCGGCGTGCTCGACGAGCTGCCCTTCAGATCCTGCTCGAGCCAGGCCAACTGGTCCGCGCCGAAGCCGCCGAGGCCATTGGCCTTGAAGTTCATCACATTGACCAGCGCGATGAAATGCACACCGCTGTGGTCGAAGCTGTAGTAACCCTTGTTCGCGGAGGCCTGACCGAAGCGGTTGAAATATTCGGTTCCCAGGCCGTCGGTCACGTCGTGTTCGCCGGGGACAGTGTGGAGCTCGGTGATGTTCAGGCCCGACAGCAACTGCAATGCCGTGTCGAACTCATCTGGCTTGGAAAGATGGGTGATGTCGCCGGTGTGGATGGTCAGCGCCGGCTTGACGGGCATGGCGTTGACGAGGTCGATCGTCTGCTTGAGCGTTCCCGCGACATCGGGGTTGGCTTCCTTGTTGAAGCCGATATGGGTGTCGCTGACCTGCAGGAACAGCGGTATTCCGGTGACCGAATGCGCGCCTTTCCGCGACGCCGCCATGGCGAGGTCGAGGGGCGCCAGAACACCGCCCGACAGCAGGAAAAGCGTACCCGCCCCGCCGAAGGCCAGGCATTTCAGCGCGCCACGGCGCGATTCGTTGATTTCGGTGTCGGACGACATGAATACCTCTCGCGTTGGTTCGAGAGGTAGACCGCGGCCGCGGCCGATTTATTCCCGGTTATTTCAAGATTTCGTTTCTTTCATGAGCCGCACCAGCTCCGTCAGCTCGCTCTCGCCGGTATCGGACACGGCGCAAAAGACGAGATCGCCGCTTTTCCAGAACACAATGTGATAGCCGTTACGCGTCACGGGATCCGGCAACTTTTCGCTATCCGCCGCCCAGGCGAACACATTAATGACGTGTAGGCCGTGCCGGTACACCACCACCGCAGCCCTGTGACCGTCGACATAGTCCGCACGCCCCCCAATCAGGCGAAATCCCTGCTTCGAGTAGTCTATCGCAGGCGGCGAAACGTCGGTGTGTCCCGCGAACCAGGGCTTCACGGTGTGGTGATCGCTGGACACCACGTCGATGAGGTGATCCGACATCAGGGAGCGCAAATGCGCATTCGTCACATCGGCGACCAGATTCGGTGCGGGCGGCGCGGCCAGGAAGAAGACAAATGCAGCCGCCAGCGCCGTGGCCCCCACGCCGCTCATCAAACCGGACAGAAATCTGCGGTCGCCGGAATGCCAGCGGCGCGATTTGGCCGGGCCGCCGCTCTCACGGTCGAGCATCTCCGTGATGGACTGGCGCAAGTCGTCGTCGGGCCGGTGATAAACAGCGTTCTCACGTAACAGTTTTCGGGCAGCGTCCAAGTCTGTATAGAGCACGGCGCATTCGGCGCACGTCTCCAGATGCTGTTCCACGGCCACGGCGGCCGTCGCATCGAGTTCTCCGTCGAAATAGGCCTGCACCCGCAGGGCTTCATTGCACGACATGAAGGGGCCCTTCCGCAACAAGATGGCACTTCTCCTTCAACAAAGCGCGCGCACGCGCCAATCGCGACATCACCGTCCCAACCGGAACGCCTGTGATCTTCGCTATTTCCCGGTACGACATGTCCTCCATTTCACGCAGCACGAGAACCTCACGAAAATCCTCGGGCAACGACGCGATCACTCTGTTGAGGCTACGGCTGCGCTCGGTTTGGATGACAGTTGCCTCCGGGTCCGGGTCATCAGCGATCAGGGCGCTATCGGCGATGGCGATCTCATGATCGGGCGGAATAGCCACGTTGAGCTTGTCCTTCGATCGACCCGCAGCCGTCAGGAAACAATTGCGCACGATCGACATCAGCCAGGGCTTCACATCGTCGCCGCGAACGGTATCGAACGCACGGTAGGCGCGCAGCATCGCGTCCTGGACAATGTCGTCGGCGTCCAGAGGCGGACGCGCGAGCCATCGGGCAAGATTGTATGCCGCATCGAGATGCGGGATCGCCTGCGCCTCAAACCGGCGGCGCCGGTCGCTCATTTGAGCTGCCCCGTCGTCTTGCGTACCCCTTCTCTGGCTGTTGCATGATGCATGACCCGGGACGCTCAAGATTTATTCCCTGCAAACCCGAAAAAGTCGAGTTCGCCCAAAGGTGAAGAACGAAAGGTGGATGGAGCGATGGCTGGCCTTCTAAAACATGGAGGCCATGATTTTCACTATGGACAGGGTAACAAGAGCAATTATGGCGGGCGACCGTGAGGTTTCTCCGGCAATACAACGTTCGCAGCCCAGCGAAATCACGGCGCCCAAGTTTTGTTGCAGTCTTCCGTCCCATGCTGCTGGATATCGTCGTTTGCGGTTGCCGCTAACGCATTTTCAGGATGATGACCTGATCGCTGGTTGGATCGGTCGTCTTGCGTAACTTAGCGACTTGCGCGGCAGTGACTGTCGGCGCCCGATTGCCCCAGCCACCGCGGATGAAGGTGAGAACGTCCGCAATGTCCTCGTCTGATAACTGCTGCCGGAATTGCGGCATGCGGTAGGCGTCCGGCATACCCTTCGCGACGAGCGGGATCGAGCCGTTCAGCATCAAGTTGATGAGCGAAGACGGATTGTGGTCAAGCACGACCGGGTTGTCGGCGAGGCCTGGCATATACGGGGTGAAGCCCTTGGCGTCGAACCCATGACAGCTCGCGCAAGCGCTGGTGTAGATGGTACCGCCGGGCTGCATCGTGGGTATGTTGCGCAGCGCCATCGTCGTTCCATTGTCATAGGTGACAGCCTGCTGCGTGGACGTCGCCGGCAGTGATTTCAAATAACTTGCGATGGCGCCGAGATCGCTGTCCGACAAATACGACGTGGAATTGTTGACGGCATCAGTCATCGAACCAAACGCGGTACCCAAGCGGTTGTGACCATGCTTGACAAACTCGACGACGTCCTTCGACCATGTACCGAGACCGGTCCGCATGTTGCCGCGCAGGCTTGGCGCGTACCAAGCGTCGAGCTCCGTTCCGGCAAGAAAGCGCGGGTTGCCGTCGTCGAGCGCCTTTTCCTGGATAGCGATGCCGCGCGGGGTATGGCAGGCGCCGCAATGGCCCGAGCCTTGGACCAGATAGGCGCCGCGATTCCACGCGGCATCATGGCCGGGCTTAACGACATAGCTGTCGCTTGGGGCGAAGAAATAATTCCAGATCGCGAGCGGCCAGCGGAAGCTTAGTAATGCCGGAATATCACTCTCCAAATTCGCCTGATGCACGGGGGGCACTTGCTTCATGAAAAAGCGGTAGAGCGCCGTCACGTCCGCGTCGGTCAGTTTGGCGTAGGACGGATGGGGCATGGCCGGATAAAGATGGCGACCGTCCTTGGCAATGCCCTGCCGAACGGCGCGATCGAAATCGGCAAGACTGTATTGGCCGATGCCGGTCTCGGGATCCGGCGTGATGTTGGTCGAGTAGAAGGCACCGAGTGGCGTGCCCATTTTGAGCCCGCCGGCGAATGCCTTACCGCCGGGGATCGAGTGGCACGCGACGCAGTCGGCAGCCCGCGCCACATATTCGTCGCCGCTATGAACGGGACCGGCGCCGTCGTTGGCTCGCAGGGGGGACTCGTGAACCAACGCCACCACGAGGTAGGCGAATATCCCGCCTGCGCACAGCAAGACCAGTCCGAAAAAAAGAGCACCTTTGAAATCGTCACGTCTCTCAGCCATTGCGCGTGCATCGGGCTACACCAATCCACTAAGGTCGGTATCCATGATCGGCAGCGTACGAATGCGCTTGCCCGTCGCGGCGAAGATCGCATTCGCCACTGCGGCTGCGACGGGCGGGACGGCAGGCTCGCCCGCGCCGCCCCAGATGTCTCCGCCGCTCGGCACCAGATGCACGTCGATCTTCGGCGCCTCCGCCAGGCGCACCATGCGATAAGTGTCGAAATTGCCCTGCACCGCGGCGCCGTCCTTGATCGTGATTTTGCCGTACAATGCGGCCGTCAAACCGAAGATCACGGAGCCCTCGGCCTGCTCGGCGATGGTCTGCGGATTGACCATGTGACGGGTATCGAGCGCGACGGTGACCCGGTTGACCTTCAGTTCGCCGTTCGGCTTCACCGTCACTTCGGCGACCTGCGCGCAGAGACTGTCCACGAAATTGCAGATGGCAATACCGCGTCCGCTGCCTTTTGGCAGCGGCTTGCCCCAATCGCTTTTCGCGGCCTTCTCGGTGAGATAGAGGATATCAAGACGGCCTCGGTGGCAAGAGGTTACGTGCCCCTTTCAGCCGATTGTTCCGATGGCGATCTAGCCATTTTTCTTGCAACGGAGGACGAGAACGTCTGCCGCTTGTGTCCCAGCAGGCTTGAACATTTCGAACCATCTAATCCGCTTCTTAAACCTCGAAATTCGAAACTGAGTTAGTAGAGGTCTTTCTAGGGCGTCACTGTCGGCAAGAGGATGATTTATGGTCGTTGTATTCGCGCTTAACGATGCATCTATGGAATACAAACTACTCGCAATGGTGCTGGTGCGATCTGCGCAAAGGTACAATATTGGTGGCTTGATCTGCGTCTACGATGGCGCCCGAGACGACTTTTCCGCATGGCTCGAGAGAAACGGCGTATCCGTTTTCAATTGTTCCCCGGGGTCTTTCGCAAGAGATCGCCTCTAAGTACCGAGGAAAAAAGTCGCAACGCCATGCGTGTGGGGCCTATCTCAGGTTTCAGATTCCAGAGGTTCTTGCTCGAAATTCTATAGACGAGGTCTATTCGCTGTATGTGGACGTAGACTGCTTTTTTCTAAATGCGCTGATCGAGCCCACTGTGCAGCCGATTTTTTTTGCTGGCTGCCCAGACATACGAATGGACAACTGGAAATTCATCAATTCAGGCGTTCTACTTCTGAATAACCGGACGATGAGAGTCGAATGCGAACCGCTCTTGGATCATGCTCGAAACCATTCATTCGACTTCGAGTTCAGCAGGTTCGGACCCTGTGATCAGGGTGCGCTGAACACGTTCCTTTCTGGACGCTGGGAAAGGCTGGGCCTCGAATACAACTGGAAGCCGTTCTGGGGAATTAGCGAGAGTGCAGTGATTGCGCACTTTGTTGGCCCAAATGTTTTTGAGGCCGCCAGCTATTTGAGCGATGATTCGGACGTCGTGGAAACTTATTGGAGCGGTACGCATCGACGATTTGTCGCTCGGAACCCCGCGGCTTATTTCTACTTCCTATTGCGGTGGTTAACTGTTGCGCAGACGTTGGTTGACGATCTCGACCGAGTGATGCAGTTGCAAATTGCAGACCTTACAGGCCGATTGGAGGCACTGGGAGCCAGCGGGCGCGACTTGGGCCTCGTGCCTTAGAACGTTCTAAAGTGCTACCGGACACCGCGAACAGCAACATAGTTACATTGGTACGAGTTATTCTGGACACACTTTTTTCAGTTCGGCGCCGCCACCAGAATCGGGCCGCAATGCGACGCCGCTGCGGCCAACTACGCCGTCACAGATATCGTCAACTGGCGCGTGTCAGATCCGGCTCGGTTGGCGACTTCGTCCGGAAGCTCTACCCTTCTCAACGCACCCGGCTGCCAGAGGCCGCGGCTGGTCGAACTCGAAGGGATCATCGCCGCGTCCACTTTGGGTCAGAAGCGGACTTCACATTGGCGGAAGCGGGTCGAATGAGGGACGAGCGGCGGGTGCGGCATGGGGAGGCTTTCTGGCGGGCGCGGTTCATGGCGGAGCCGCAGCCGGCGGCGCTCAAGCTGCTTTATCGGCGTGGCGGGTTAAGCCCTACCTTAAGCCCCACCCTAAGTCCTACGCTAATTCGCCGCGGTGCGACTGGAGTGCCACACCTCGAAAAGTCCAAGCGAGGAAGCGTCCGTAGATTGCAGTCGAGCAGGTCATTGCGCGAACCGCCTCGACCCGCGGAGCCGAAGCGCCATTTTCATGGACGTTCATCCCGTTTCCCTTCAGAAAATAGTCTTGAATCGCGTCATGGGAAAACCATCAACCCCTTTATCACTATGACTCATGAATGAGCCCGGAACGATGGGCAAAAGTCGATACAGGGACGATCATGATCAAAAGACCCCACAAGATTTGTTTGGTCTGAAGTACAGTCAAACGGCTACTTCGCGGACTCTGGCGGCAATAGTTTGCGCGCGGAAGACAAGTCATTCCACAATGCATCTTGGAAAAGTCGTTAAGGTCGGTTAACTTCGCTTGCCGATCTCTGGCATGCCCGGGCGGCGCAGGTAAAGAACCATGGATTTCCTCCACGACATCTTCATCAGTTATCCATCAACACTGAACAAGACACCCTATGCCGGCTGGATTTTCGACTTCGAAAACGGCCTGAAAAACGCGTTTGAAGATCATGCCAAGGAATTCTCCCAGCCTGACATCTACCTTGACTACTACAAGGTGGAAGCAAATTCGATCCACGACGACATGCTTGAGAAAGCACGCCGAAGCCGATTGTTCCTAGCAATAATCTCGCCCGACTATCAGGAGCGAGCTTGGGCGCCAAAGGAGCTAGCGGCTTTTGCCGCCGAGTGCAAAGATCGCAATCGTCTATTTGTTATCGCAACCAAGCCTCTGCCCGAAAATGAGATTCGGCTTGACAGTCTGAAAGGCCGACCAATCAAAGCATTTTATACCAAGTCGCCGAGCGCGATGGGGCAACCGACGCCATTTCATCCGTCCAGTCGCGAATTTCAAGATGGAGTTTATGCGCTTGCCTATGCAATGGCAGCAAAATTGATGCAGATGCGCGGCAACGCGAAAAGTGATTCACCGAGGCCTGAAGCTCCGACAAGTCTTCGAAATACATCTCCGGCTTCCGCATCCGCTCGCACTATCCTGATAGCGCAGGTGACAGACGATCTTGAGAAAGACGCGCGCAGCGTCATTTCCGAGCTTCAACAGGAGTGTAATGACGGGACCTTAAACATTATCGACGCAAACGCTTATCCTTCCGGAGGAGATAGCTTTCGAGAGGCGTTCGAGGCCGATCTAAAGCAAGCGCAGCTTGTCGTGCAATTGCTCAGCGGATTTCCTGGCAAACATCCCCGCAATCTAACAGAAGGCTATGTTGCCTACCAAGCAAATCGCGCCGCACAGTGTCCTGGCGTACGGCTGATGCAGTGGCGACGCTCAAACATAGACGTGAAAGCGGTGGAAGACGATGCTCATCGTGAACTGCTCCAGGCCGAGACAGTAACCGCCTCGACACTTTCGACGTTCAAGGATGATCTGGTCAAATGGATCAAGTCGCCCAAAGAGACCGATACACCCGATAGTCAAGACGCATCGCTCACCGGCCTACAAGTTTTTATAAACGCCGAAGCGGTCGACTTGTCTGCAGCCCAGCAGTGTCGCGATGCCGTTGCTGATATGTGCGCATCTGTCTGGTTGCCGCCGCAGGGAAATCCGGCGTCAGAGAGCATTCAAAAAGAACTGGAGCGTCTGCTCCAAGATTGCGACTCCCTTCTGTTTTTCAACGGCGGCGCCGGATCCGCTTGGGTCTCCTCGCAATTGAGACAAGCAGTAAAAGTGCGCGTCAGCCGTCGACTGGCAATGCGAGGCGCGGTTTGTGAAGGTCCTCCGCTGGAAAAGGAAGAGCTCCACGGCATTGTAAATGGTGTGGAACGGGTGATCTGCAGTACGCCCGATGGTTCGAGATGGCAGTTTGAGGCCGTTCGTAATTTTCTTAGAAAAACAGCTGGCGGCATGCAGCTATGAGCATGCCCTCCACTATCCTGCCCTACCCAGGTCTGCGCGCGTTTGCGCGTGAAGAGTCAATGCTGTTTTTTGGCCGGGAGAATTGCGTTGACGCGATGATCGAGCGGCTTGCGGGTACGCGCTTCCTTGCAGTGCTTGGCGCTTCTGGAAGCGGAAAATCGTCGCTTGTACGCACGGGACTGTTCGATGGGCTTGAACTGGGCTTTTTTTCCCGTGCCGGGGCGCGCTGGAAGATCGTGGAAACACACCCCGGCGGCGCGCCAATACGGAATCTCGCGCAAGCGCTTGCCAGCGCGAGCGAGGATGGCGATCGTCCGGAGGATGTAGAAGCGCTCCTGCTCCAGGGGCGCCGTTCGCTGATCGAATGGGCCGGCGGCACACGTTTGGCCCCAGGCGAAAACCTGCTCGTGTTGGTGGATCAGTTCGAAGAGCTCTTCCGCTATGCAGACTATGCCGCCCGCGAAGAGGCGGAAAGCTTCGTCGCGCTCCTGCTTGAGAGCGCCAGAAGCAGCGGTGTCCCGATCTACATTGTGATAACAATGAGATCCGAGTTCATTGGCGCCTGTTCGCTGATCCCGGGCCTCGCCGAGCAAATCAACGCGGGCTTCTATCTCACGCCACGCATGTCCCGCGAGGAATGCCGCCGGGCGATCGAAGGCCCGGCGGCTGTGGCTGGCTTCGAGATAGAGTCAGCGCTTACCAGCCGAATACTGAACGACATGGCTGCGCTGGCGCCATGGGAAGAAGAGCGCGGCGTTTCGCAGGGACAGCTTCTCTCCCGCCGTGCCGACCAACTCCCCCTGATGCAGCATCTGCTCAACCGGCTGTGGTTGCTTGAACGCCGGCAGGACGTGCACGGTCCGCTGGTCCTGACTGTTGCCGACTATGAAAAGGTGGGGGGGTTGAGTGGTGCGCTGGATGTGCACGGCATCGAGATACTGGCTTCGCTGTCGCGTGAGGATCGAGCGCTCGTGCCGAAAGTATTCCGCGCGCTTGTCAGCGGACCGGACACAACAAATGCCGTGCGGCGCGCGAGCCGCTTCGGCGCCCTTGAGGATGAGCTAGCGGCGGGCAATGAAACTGACAACGGTGCGGCGCGGCGCATCGTCGATGCCTTTCGTACGATGGGCTGCAACTTTCTCCAACCCGCAGATTCGGTACCGATTGCGCGAGACTCGGTGATCGATATCAGCCATGAAAGCCTCATCAGGCAATGGACGGCTCTGTCTGGTTGGTTAAACGATGAAGCCCGCGCCGCCGCCAATTGGCGCCGCCTGCTGCTGGCAGCGGATGCAAACCTGAAGAGCGAGGGTGACCTGCTATCCGGACTCGATCTGGCGACGCTCGAGCAATGGTGGAAAAGCGAGCATCCCAATCCCATCTGGTCATCGCGCCATGGCGGCAAATTCGCCGAAGCCAAGGATTTTCTCGATCGCAGCCGCACGGAGGCCGAAGCCGAGAAAAATCACGAAGCGCAACGAACGCAGCGCGAGCGGCGGCGGCTGACCGTATTCTCGGTTTGCTCTGGAATACTCGCGCTTATCTCTTGCGGTTTGTTCTTGGGATTTGCCCTGCGGGGTCAATACCTAACAACTCAGCGCAGCGAGCTGGCGATAGTTTCAAGCCAACGTGCAGTCGCGAAGCAAGCCGCGGATAAGTACCGCGCCGACGCCGCGAGGTCAGCCGCGGAGGAGCAAAACGCGCGTATAGAGCTTTCCTCTCTGCAGTCGGAAAAAGCTACAGCGGAAGCCAGCAAAAAAAAGGCCGAATCTTTGGCGGCGGCAGCCGATGCCAAGGTGAAGGCGAAGGCGCCACTCTTGACGCTGCAACAACAACAGCTATCGGCGGCCGAAAAGCATCTTCATGAAATCGAAGAGTATGAAAAGCTACTTAAATCGCGGCAGGACGCCGAGATCGAGCGTATGCAGAAAGACGAACACCGCGCATATGACTATTGTCGCAGTTCGGAGAATCGAAATGACAAAACTTGTCTCGCGATATTTGGTGCTACTGGCGTTGGCGCTCAATAGCGTTGCCTTCGCGTCGCCTGGAGGGCAATCCTCTCCGGTCCCCGGCAGCATAAAGCAGGCCGGCGCCGGAGACTCCATAGATGCCGGTGCCGTGCCGACGATATCAGCCAGCGGCCTTGCCAATCAGCGCTATAACTATGCACTTGATGCCGAAGACGAGGGCAACGCCGTTGAATCGATGGAAGTACTGCGCCAGGTCTTCATTGATCTAATGAAGCAAATAAAAGGCATGCCGGCGGGATCGAACGACTATTTCAACATTACCCGTCAGGCGGTGCGGGCCGGCTACAGATATGCTTGGAGTTTGGCTGATGATCGCAAAAGCGCTGATGTGGAAGAGATCGTGAATCAACTTCGCGAAATTCTTCAGCCTTATGACATAGATATCCCTCCCCCAGCTCTGCACTTGCCCATAGCTGAATACCATTGGCTTAAATCGCGGCTTCTTCAGGAAGCGGGAGATGAAGCAGGCGGCAAGAGGGAATCAGATCGCACGTTGGCGCTGACGAGCAACCTCGACGTTTTTCGAGGCGACTATGTCGCGCTAGCGGAAATGCGGTTTCGGGTTCTCTTCGATAAATGGGACGCGGGCAACTATAAGGAACGCCACGCCCAGGCATGCGCCCTTGCCCAGGACATCTTTGTGGTCAGACCGCAAGAATACGAAGCGGGCATGCTGATCGATTGCGACCTGGATCATGCATCGGATGCGAGCTCCAATGGGAGGTTTGCCGAAGCTCAAAAGTCGATCGAAGACGCTAACAACCAGATTGAGGACTTTACAAAAAAGGCTGGCGATACGGTTTCGGTTGCATTTCGATTGCGCGCAGTCGATGTGGAATTGGCGTGGAAGTTCTTGGCTTCTGCCCAAAACGACGAGCAAGCCGTGACGAGGCACCAGTTGGAAGCCGCGGAGCGGTTTATCACCGCACTGAAGGGGCGCGCCTATTTCCAGAGGAGTTCAACCGAGATAAGCGATAAATTCTACGGCTTCAAGGATGTCGATCTATCTCTTGTTCCGGAATATAGCGACAAGGGAAAGAGGGACGCGAAGTACCTTGATCTCTTCTCGAGGATTGCGGACGCGGTTGAGGTCAGCCGGGCGGCATATCCGAATTCACCCGTCTACGCCGTCGCTTCCGGTGAAAGCCTCGCGCGGGTGGCGCAATTCAAACTTGACCACGACGATCTGGCAGGCTCCGACGCCGCCAGCGCCAAAGCAGAAGCTTCAATGGATGAAACCAAGCTGATTGCGGGGCTTCATGACATGACGGAACGCGCCGAAACCGAATGCCTTGTCCGTGATCGGCGCATTCGGGTACTCATTGCCCTCGATCGAGCGGACGATGCGCTTAAAGCGTTCCGGCGAATGGACGACAGCTGTGGCGATTGGGTGCGCCGGTACCCGTGGGAATTCTATGCCCGCCAATACGTGGAGAGCGCCGCTTGGCGGCTGGGCAGCTATCTTCACCTCAAACATCGCTATGTCGAGGCCCTTCCGCTACTTCAATTCGCCTCCAATTGGGGCGACGGTGAGGCGAGTTTCTATCTGGCGGACATGTATCGTACGGGGCACGGCGTTCCCGCCGACGCCTCCAGGGCAAAAGCGCTTTATAAGCTGGCGGCATCGCAGTCAATGAAGCGCTTTACTGTCCCCACGGCATTCGGCGCCGTAAAGTCGCCATTCTATGTTTACATTCGGCAGTATGGTCCGGTCACACGCTGCAAACCCCAGGCGGCCGCCTTAGATCCCACGCAATTCTGCGCCGGCTATAACGGGATCGATGACCAAGTGATTTGGGTACACGAGTTGCGCGGCGGCGACGTGCCCAAGGACGTGATCGATTCCTTTCAGAAGCTCGACAAAATCGCGCGCGATAACGATGTGTCGTTTCCCGAGCTCGCGGTCTATGCACTTGCCGCCGCACAGAAAGAGCAAGCCGGAAGCAGCCCCAAGACGCCGGCGGATGCCAATGGCACGGCGAACAAGACCGCGCCGGAGCCACTGACCGATGTTCCGCCCACGGTAACAGATACCTCCTTGTTCGCACTCGATTCACGCGGCGCCAAGACCCGTGAAATTGAGACGAGGATCATCCCGTTTATTCCGAACGGCGGGTGTTTCCACTGGCAAATCAGCGTGCCCCCGGAGCACAGGCAAGTTGAGGTACGCACCGTCATTGACTACCCGAAAGCTCCGGTCCATAGGCCGGTTTCGGCCAATGCCTCGTGGGAGAATCAAGATCGGCGCTGGGTCTCGCGTAAAGTCATTTCGTTGTCCGATGGCTCGATAGTTGACAGCATCTGTCAAGAGATTGGCGATCCCCTCGGCCCCCATCATCTCGAAGTTTTCTCCGGCGAGAAATCGTTGTACTCGGTCGACTTCGAGCTCGTTCCCAATGACGGGTTGTTCGAATGGAATTACGCCGAATCAAGACTGTCGGGCGACTCGATCGTTTCGGCTCAGAGCCAAAGCGCGACGAACAGCTCGCCAGCGCCGGATGGGGCAGGTCTCGACAGCGTGGTTGTTATCCTGCTTCAAGGCAAAAACCTTCATGGAGAGCCGATGTTCTGCTATCTCCAGATCACTCTGCGTGATCTTAAAAGGCTGAGAGACGGCATGCAGGTTGGAACCGACTATGAGCCCGGAGATTACGGAACGGTCCTTGCCGAGGGCAATGGAGAACCTGATGCAGGCCTTCGCGCGCGCATGGCTGAGAATTATAAGATTTACGACACTGGGAAAGGCGATAAATGAAGTCCAGCTGCCACGGCGGCGCTTGCTTCGCCACGGCGAGGCGGAACACATATAGAGCGCGGCCTCCCTGCACCGCCATGCGCATCCGACTATAACACCGCAATCGGCGTCAGTCCGATTGGTGATCTGATCGGTGACTGCTTTATGTCCATGAGAGGTTGTGCCATTGTCTGGATACAGGCGATTACACGAAACATGCTGACGACCTATGGATGACGGTTATCCCTACAATGATGACTTGCTTAGGACGCCCGGCGATCAGGAACGCGCGCGGGCGGAATATGGGCCGATTGCGTTCGCATTGCATTTCCCCGCAATGTTGGAGCGGTTCGAAGCGGCAGACAATATAGCGAACAATGCGAAGCAGTATGTGCGGCGGATGGGGCTTCGCTCGGTTGCAGCGGTGACCTTGGCCCTGCTCGTCGCTTCCGCTGCACCGCTTTATCGCAACTATCATTGGTCCGACGCTGTTGTTTTCGCTGCCGCGCTTCTCGGCATAGGCGGCGGCCTAGTTGGTCTTGGCTTGAGATCTGCCGCGCATAAAGCGAAATGGCTGGAAAACCGCCTTGTCACCGAGAGATTGCGCCATCTGCACTTTCGTTTGCTCATTGTGTTGGCTCCCGCAATTCTCGATGCCGCTGAATCGGGCGATTGGACGCATTTTGAGGCAAATAGAGCGGCAGCGCTCGGGGCATTCGAGCAGGATGTGATCAAACGCAAAGAAAGCGAGCTTGAAGCCATCATTGAGGCTTGCGCTGATCCGCCGCCCGCTAACCTCGACGAAAACATCAAGCCCGCGTGTTTCGACAAGCCAAATGGTGCGCTGTTGCTCAAGGCATATCGGAACCTGCGTATCGTTCGACAACTCCAATTTGCTGACTACAAGCTCCTTAAGAAGGGCGGGCTTTTCTCGCCTTTTGCTCGCACTCAGGCCAGCGTGCTAAGCGTGGTTGGATATATCTGCATCTTTCTCTTGTTAGCATTGCATATTTCGTTCGCTTTCTTGTCTACTCTCGGCGTCAGCGCGGAAAGCCTGGAGCTTCTCGATGTCGTGGCGATCTGGACGGCTTTTATAGCGCTAGCCCTGCGCACCATTGAGGAGGGATTGAAGCCTCGCGCCGAGGTTGAGCGCTACCGCCACTACCAAGCAACGGTTAAGCGGATTCTAGAACAATTCGATCGGAGCGATCTCGATGGAAAGCTTTCTGCAGCAGTCGCGCTAGAGCATGCCTCCTTCGACGAAATGGCGATTTTCCTGAGATCTAATAGTGAAGCCCGATTTACGATGTGATGTCGGAGAGGGCCCGACAAAAAGCGGTTTGTTTGACAAGAACTTCTCGTCTTTTAGAGATTGGGCGGTATTACAATGAAGGCAGGCAACTCATCGATATCCTCGATCAGGCCCAGAGATCAGTTCAAGAACTTCTGCAATGCCAACGACTCGGCAGCAAATCCAATTCGCCTGTTCTGGCGCAACCCGACAAGCGGAGCGTTTCGCGACCACTTCGTGACCGCTCAGGCTTTTGGGAAGTAGTAACACCAGTTCAATCGACGGAAGTGCCGTGGCAGCCGCATTTCTTGAAGATCTAGGACCGGATGGCATCGATCCATTGTCAGCACGTTTGTCGACAAACGGCCGGATCTCTCAGCCAGCAAAACGATTGTCGACTACAGCAAGCTTTATCGCGGTCTCTCGAGCACCCGATCATCTTTATCGAAACTCGCACCGCGGCATTGATAACTGCCAATTATCGATGGTTGAAACTTCTCTATACTTTCCTAGAGCGAACAGGTTGGCGCAAGCACATGCAGCGTTTGCGAGGTAGTTTGTACACCCGCCGCGCATGAAGAAATCAGCACGTGCCGCCGATGCGGCGCCAGAACTCGTCTATAGTTCTGGCGTTGCTGGGGCGGCGCGATCGGATTGGCCAGTCCAAAGGGTCGCGAATCAGAGAGACTAGCTTTCGTGACTCGACGCTTCCCAAGAGGTACACTATTCTAACGTTTGTGGTGCTGTGCAACGCAGCCATTCGAAACCAAACGATAAGTCTCGGAAACACCGAATGAGAGCCATTGTTAGCCTTCCTGCTCCGGATCAGGGCCAACGGTCACGTAGTCATACTCAAAGTTATAGATGCCAGCATGTTTTCCATTCTCGGAAAGCCACTCCGCGGTTCGAGCGATTGCGTGATGCTGTAACGACCCCTCTGTTGTTTCAGGAGCTTTCGGGACCGATTCCGCTGCGCAGTCAGGGGGAGGCGGGACGATCATGCTGTTCAAGCCCTGGTGAACAATGAAAGAGACAGATCTGGAATGGAAAAACGTACACCCTTCGACGGGATCAACGTCAAAGTAATATCCCCCTCGCCAATGATGTTTTTGATAAGGTCTCGTTTAAGTTGCTGAACGATCTGCAGATTCTGCGTTTTTTTGCCGCCGTCCAGCTCGATCACATGAATGCACCTGCCGCGGTCTGAATTGCCCGGCTTGAACGGCTCGGCCCGCGGAAAATTCATGAATACGAGAATCGACGGCTTTTCTTCGGCATCCGCATCGAGCTCGACTTCCAAATGCGAAATCCTCAGAACAGCCGCGCTTAAGTCGTTTTGCTTGAATCGCCTGTCCGCCAAGACCGAGCGAGAAATACGATCTGATAGAAGTCTGCCGAAATCTGTGTCGTTAGGTTCGCCGAATGATATATCGAAAAGATTCTGCGATTGTTCCCCGCGCTGATTGATCTGCATCTGAACTTGCGCTTGCTTACCAACGCGCGTACCCAAAATGAACATCAGCTTGGTCAGTGCGGCTTCGGGCGTCATGTCCATTCCCGATAGAACACCCCGGTCGATAAGACCGACACTGGCTGCATACAATCCCATCTCGACGGAACCCTGAGGGCATTGGGAGATGTTCACAACAGTTTTTCGGTCTTGGAACCCCTCCGACAATGCGTTTAGAAAGAGCTCGTCGTCAGGCGCATTCCCGGTTCCGTAAGTACGAAGCACCACGCCTCGCACATTCGGAAGCAAGAGTATCGCACGAAGGTGATCGGCCTTCAGACCTGGGTACAGCGAAATGTCGAGCACATCTTCCTCAAGGTCCGTGTGTAGCTGCACTTTCAGGTCCGGAGCCGGATGCGGCCGCAGCTGGTTTTCGTAGATCACCAGATGTTCACCGATCTCACCCAGCGGAGGCGCATTGGGAGATTCGAACCCGGTCCATGCGCTGGCGCTCATCTTTCGCGTGCGGCAGCCGCGCAGTACCTTGTCAGCGAAGACGACGACGACTTCGCTTATCCGCGGGAGATCGGTCGCCTTGTGTCCGGCGATCATCACTGCGTGCCCATAGTTCAACTTGGCGTCCGATCGCGGATTGACGAGCGGAAGCTGTGAGCCGGTGACGACGATCGGCTTCCCTAGGTTTTCGAACATGAAGCTCAACGCGGACGCCGTATAGGAAAGGGTGTCCGTACCCTGAATGACAACAAACCCGTCGTATTTATCGTAGTTGTCATGGATTTGGCGCGCGATCTCCTTCCAGTCGGACGGCTTCATGCTGGAGGAATCCAACCGTCGATCGCCCTCGAGAGAGGCAAATTTCACCACAATATCGGCGCCGTCCGCGAATGCGCTCGGTTGCGGAAGATTCTTTTCGATCTCGCTGAGCAACTGCGGTTCCAAAGGATGGCCGGGCCTATCCATATTAGGCGCCATTCCAAATGTACCGCCCGTGTACAGGACGTAAACGTTCGCTTGCGGCATGCTCGAATCCTTCCGGCTAGCGGGATTGTATAGCAAATCCCGCTTACGCCCCAATATCACATATTCCGGTCATGGCCCGGCAAGCCGGTACACCAAAAAAAGCTCCCAATTCCGGACCGTTGGGGAGAGATCAATCCATCTCCAATATGTACCTGTGATGCATCATCCATTTCACGCGAGATAGCCGGTCGCGCTCCATGGTCATCCCCTGCCGGATTTCGCGCTCTACTTGGGCGAGGACCCAGCGGAATTTGACGGTAGCGGCCGCGCTGGTCATGTTGCCGGTCGCAATGGCGCCAGCTTCGACGGCTGCCACCCCAGGAGCATATTTCGTTTCAAGCGTGGAGTTCGCGGGAAACTGACTTGTTATGACGATCGGGATTCCTTTTCCCACCGCGCTCTGGATGAAGTCCCCAAACGCATATTTGCGTTCCTCCGGTCGATCGCCTCCATTGGGAACATTGCCCGCGCCGAACGATTGCAACACGATGCCACGGCATCGCTTGCCTCCGTTGATGAGCGGCTCCAGCAATGCCGGCTCCAGGCCGGGGATCAGACCGACTTGCACAATTCCATCGGCGAAATCTGCCTGAAGGTCGAGATCGCCCTCTTCGGCGTCCTTTTTTCTTCGCGCGTTCGGATGAAAAAGGATCTTTTCGGTAATGTCCGCTATCGGGTAGTAGGCAGGCGATTCGAACGCATCAAATTTTCTTTCGTCTTTCTTTTGGGTCCGGCACCCGCGAAAGACGTAATCCCCAAACGAAATGACCACTTCGGCCAAGTTTTCCGAAGCTACTCGCACCGCACGCAACAGATTTATTCGGGCGTCGCCGTAATAGATGGCGGGAATTGTTTGCGCTCCGGTCAGCACCACGGGGAATTTGAGCTTGGAGCCGAACGCAAACGCCAGCGCCGAAGACGTGAAATGCATGGTGTCGGTGCCGTGGGCGATGACGAAGCCGTTGTAGCCCTCGTTGCGCCGCTCGTAGATGGCGTTTGCAATATGGGTCCAATCGGCCGGCACCATATTGGTGCTGTCCTTGTTCATGAGCTCTTCGAATTCGATATCCGCAAGGTCCGGAAGTTCCGGGGCGATCTTGAGAAAATCGCTCGCTTCCTTGGGCGGACGCAGAACACCATACTCATCGGCTATCATTCCGATGGTTCCGCCGGTGTAAAGCAGGCAAATCCGAGGCTTTTCTTCCGTGCTGACTGCCGTCATGAATCGCGCCTGAACGCAAGCTGGTTTGGCTCGGTCTCGCGCAGGATTTTGACCCGCACCCGTGCCCGGCCATCTCCTACCAGATAGCCTAGCACACCTTCAATATAGCCGCGCAAAAACTCTATGCCGGTCTGATCCTTTGCCCCCTCCAAGAAATGGCCTTCGAAGCTGACGACCCCGCTCGTGGTCTCCGAATTGTACTTCGCGGACAGCTCTCCGAAGCCCGCCTCCCGGTCAAATTTGCACCATCCATCCAACCGTTGCTGAACCCTTGCCGGGACCTTCTTTTTCTCCCATACATTCGGGTTGGTGATCGCTTCGCGGCCGAAGCTGGCTCCTGCGTTGAAACCGGCACGCCGGAAAGCTTCCCGAATGAGAAGCGAGCGCCTGCGTTCAGGTATTCCCTTATGGGACAGCGAAGCGCGCTGGCTTCTTGCGAGCGACTCCAGCAACGCGACAATGGTCTGGACACGCAAAGCGACGTTGCGCTCCCTGTCCTTGTTCTCCAATTTGCCTCTTGATTGAAAGAATTTGAACACCTTCTCTACGACCTCGTCCTCGGCCTCGAGGTTTAGGAGAGTCTCTGCTCGTTGCGCTTCGCGCGCATCGGGCTGATGGATCAGAGCTTCGAATAGTTCAATATACACATCCTCAATAGGCGATCTCGCTTCACTTGTACGGTCAACTGATGCGTCCTTCCCGTATCTCCAAAGAAGGATCTTGTCACCGACTTCAATTTCGCGGATTTCAAAAAGAACGTGTGTATCGGCAAACGGAAAGCTGATGTTAGATGCCGCGGAACCGTCAACGAGTGAACAGTATTCCCGAAGCTGAGCTCTGATTTTCTTCTTCTCGTAGCCTTGCGGTACCCTGGTCACCACGGGTGTGAATCGCGGAAGGGTCGGCGCGCAAAACGTGCTGACGATTTTCTGGATCATCAGTGAGCCGAAAACGCTTTCGCGGTTGCAGTGCAGAAATTCGACGATCTCATCCGCCCAAGCGATCAGGGGCACGGAGACGGGCCCGCGCGCGGTCTTGCAATCGACGAGGCAATAGTCGGGATTTCCGGCGGCAATCTCAATATCCCGCAGATCTTGTTCGAAAGACTTCCAGGAAGGGCTGTCGCGGTGTCGAGGATCGGGGTTCGACCAGAAATATCTGAAAAACCGCTCCGACTCGATTTGATTCCAATATCCAGCCAGGTTCGGATTGCCGCAAGGCAGCAGCTTTATGCTCGTGAGCTTCTTGCTCGCATCGATAATGCAATCGCGCAGCTCGTCTATTCTGTCTTCGCTTCTCGTTCCGTCAACCCGATCTTGAAAATTCGCGATCACATAGTCGACGTAGCCACTGCGAATTTTCGTCTCCAGTCCGAGCTTTGCAGCGAGCCCGGGCGCGTCAAAGTCGAGATCGATCATAAGAACTTTCTTATTTTTATGTCCGGCTAGAAACGCCGCAAAATTCAGCAGCGCAAGGCTCCTTCCGGATCCGCCTTTGTAGGAGTGGAATGCATAGGTTTTCATATTCGTTCTCTTGCCTGTTCCTGCCCGGCCCTACACGCTTGCCAAGCCCTTGGTTATCGCGGCAAACTCACCTTCCGTCAAAACGAGCGTTCGGCCCAACCACTCGACCGTACTCGCGTCCTGGCCGGCGCGATCCCTGATATTGGAGATGAATTCGATCTTTTGCGTGAGCCCCAGCTGCGAATAGCAGATTTTTGCGATGGCTCCGCGTTGCGCTTCGTCGAGCGCCGTTCCAAGAAGAAGCTGGTCTCGAATCTCCCAATGGAGTTTTTCGGCCTCAGCCGCCGGAATCGGCTGGGCAATCGCGAGCGGCATTTCTGAAAACGTCTTTTCGTGCTCTTTGCCGAACTTCCAATGGGCGTCGCGGTCCGACAGGTAGCGAACAACTTCCCAAGCCGTGTTCACGGCCCTGACGAGCGCCTGGGCCGAGGATTTCGCAAATTCCGCCCGGCGCAGCTTTTCCAACCGTTTCGAGACGGCCGAAGAGATTGCGAATTTTTCCGCTGCGTTAGCGCCCTCTTCGTATTTGCAATACTCGACATTTGTTCCGACATACACTTGCCGCAGCCATTTGTTCTCGTCGTCTTTCAGCGCGAAAATTCCTTTGCCGCGCTTGGCGACCAGCATCGCAGCAAAGTCGATCGCATCGGTGACCGCTTTGTTGCGAGGCCTATGCATCGTATCGGCAAGCTTGTCGACGAGATCCAAGCCATCCACATTGAGTTGGACGATCTGGACGTCTAACGTTTCCGGATAGAGAACCGGCCGGTCGCCAAAGACGAACGAGCTCATCGCGGTCCACCTTCGCTTATGGCTGTCGCCAGCTTTCCGAGCATCATCTTCCACATCGGGAGAACATCGCCGTCCGCCGACCCGGCGATATGGGGCGTCACGAGGAGATTTTTGACCTTACTGCCTGACCGGGCATATTCCGTCCACAGAGCGGATTCCGACGACTGCGATTTTTTTTCGACTTTGGCGTCCAGAACGTCCACCGCAACGCCGCTCAGCCGGCCGTCGCGTAGCGCATCAAGCACGGCCCCCTCGTTGAGGAGAGGCCCGCGGCCGGTGTTGATAAGAACGGGCTTGTTCGTCAAATTCGAGAGCCATTTCTCATTGACGAAACCGGCATTCGAATCGTGTACGTTGCCTTTCGCCGTCGATAGCGGGACGTGAATGCTTACGATGTCGATCTCGCCGCCGTGCTTCCGCCAATCCCTTTCCCCGACAATTTCCATTACCGTCTGTTTGACGCCGTCCACCGGACCCTCGATCTCGATCTTGGCGCTTAATTGCTCTTTGGAAACGACCAACGAGCGGCCGGCCGTCCACTTCAACTTCTCGAGGCACCCACGAAATTTGCATTCGTCGATCCGCTCGTTGTGAACGATGAATTTCTTGATGCCCGTGAAAAAGCCGAAATTCAGCATGTGCTTCACTTGCTTCCCCGATCCGAGGAGAAGCCAAGTCTTGCCCACGAGGTTCGTCTGATCTGGCATCGCACGGAATCGGCCGAGGCGAACGTTGTTGATATTGGCCGGCAATCGCGCCAAGAGCGTCTTGGCGAGAAGGAAATTGAACGCTGCTACCCCCCTCTCGTTGGAAATTCCTTCGCAGTGTTGCCGATAGTACAGCGCCGTGTCGCTGAACTGTGACAAATGGTCGCTACCGGCCGATACCGAGTAGATGTGCAAGGGCCTGGCGCAATGCTGGAACAACTCCGTGGACGTACTTATGTTGTCCGTCGGCCTGATGATGACTGCATTACAATCCCGAAAAAATTCTGGCGTCGCGCCGCTTGCAGGAGACGGCACGAACTGGACGGCAACGTCCCTGTTTTCGAAAGCTAACTGATGAAGCGTGCGCTCGACAAACTCCTTCGCGGTGCGCGGCAATCGCTCCAAGTCCGTCATAACTATGATCTTAAACAATCCACGCCCCCAACTAGTTCAAAATCAAGGCACCATTGATAGGAAAGCTTCAGTTTTATTTCAAGAACTTGTCGTAGAGAATGGCGGACGAAATATTGTGGGCGCTCCTATATGTTCGGAAAATTGCAGTAAACATCGCGACTTGTCCAATACTCGGGAAAATATCGGCTGCGCTCTCACGCATCGAGAGCCTGTTCCATCTTGTGCGCGATCGAAAGCACATGGGGATCGGCAAATCTCCTGCCCACGATCTGGAGGCCCATCGGTAGCCCATTGGAAGCTACAATTCCGGGAATGCTGATTGCAGGTAAGCCGGCCAAATTCACCGGCACAGTGAATACATCTTCCAAGTACATTGACGTGGGATCCGATCGGTGCGCCCCGATCTTGAATGCCGGGGTCGGGGCCGTCGGGAAAGCCAGCACGTCAACCTGCTCAAAGGCCGAACCGAGTTCGGTCGCAACCAACCGTCGCACCTTCGCGGCCCTCAAGAAGTACTGATCGTAGTATCCACTCGACAAGGCGAAGGTCCCCAGGAGAATTCTTCGCTTTACCTCCTCGCCGAAGCCATCGCCGCGCGTTCGCTCGTACATGTCATCAACGCCAGTCACTTTTGCGGCCCGAAACCCGTAGCGAACACCGTCATATCTAGCGAGATTTGAAGACGCTTCGCTCAAAGCAATGATATAATAGGCGGGGAGGCTGCGTTTTATATGCGGTAGATCGACATACACCAGTTTCGCACCGATCTTCCTGACTCGCGATTCAATTTCCTGCCACAGACGTTCCAGATCGTTACTGATCGTCAAATCTCGAAATTGCTTCGGAATGCCGATGGTGGGAGATCCAGTGTCGGTCCTGAGACAATCGGTTAGTTTCGAAAACGTCGTCTCGAGTGATGTTGAATCTCTCGCGTCGTGACCACAGATCACATCGGAGATGATCGCTGCGTCCTCAACCGTCTTAGCAATCACTCCTGGCTGATCGAGGGATGATGCATATGCAATGACACCCCATCGCGAACAAGCGCCATACGTGGGCTTAAAGCCAACTACGCCGCAAAAACTCGCAGGCTGCCTAATTGATCCCCCAGTATCCGTGCCAATGGCAGCCAAGCACATATTCGCGGCGACGGCCGCAGCCGAACCACCCGATGACCCACCGGGGACGATATCGTCACGTCCAAGTGCAATGCCCCTAGGATTGAGCGTCGGGCCAAATGCACTGTTTTCTGTGGACGAGCCCATAGCAAACTCATCCATATTGGTCTTGCCGAGTACGATGGCGCCAGCATCAAGAAGACGAGATGTTACAAAGGATTCGTAAGGAGGAATGAAGTTTGTCAAAATTCTGGACGCTGCCGTTGTCCGGATGCCAAGCGTGCAGTAATTGTCTTTGACCGCGATTGGCGCGCCCTCCAAATCCCGGCAGCGACCGCCCCGAATTATCTCGTCGGACGCTTTTGCTTGTGCTTGTGCACTTTCCTTGCAAGTGGTGATAAAAACATTCAGGTCCACGTGGCGGTCGATTGACTCTTCGGCTTCCTGCAAAATGGATTTTGCCGCGCCAGCAATCTTATCAGCACCACACCAGCTACTAAGTGTGCCCGAGATAAATCCAGATTGTTTGTTTTGCAAAGTGCTAAACCTCCTCCTTGTCTCCATGCCCGTGAGTCAACTATCCTGCTCGCTGTCCGAAAGCAGAGAAAACGGGGCGCGTACGGCGTAACTGTTCGATCAAGCATTCCGCCTGTATACGAGATTTGGGCACTTTCTACCTGCCTCACCTTTGGTGCTAGTCAAATAGTAGCTGTAAAAGCGGGGGACACCAAGATGCTGCACCATAGCTGACAAGGAGGATGCGCGCGAGATTTCCAATGGAGGATGCGAATGTCCATAGCGCAAATTTTCTAATAGTGGATTTGGTCGCACGGTGGAGATCTGAGTAAGAATAAGCTCCTTATGAAGATCGGATCGGGAGACGCACATGTGTGGCAAGTTGGCGCGGTATCAAACACGGTGATCCAATTGGCGAGCGAGTTAGATCGACTTATTGCCTGGCAACAACGGGATGATCGATCATCGAAATATTTCAAAAGGTCATGCGCCAGATGTTCGAAGGTTCCATGTATCGGGAGCATCATTAAAAATACTTTTGAAGCGCGTGCCCTAGAGGTTCATAATTCCAAGTTATCGCTATTTCTTGGTGCCACTATACCTTGCAACGAAAAACAGTTCTAGGCCGGCAGATATGCAATATTTGGGCGGTCGAGACGGTTGGTAAAGCTCACCTATCGGCCTGAGCGTAGGATTGGCACCTAGCACTCCAACACCTTCCCCCATGTCCAAGCCCGTCAAACAATTCCCCAAATGTAGCGGTCTTGGCACCGTCCACGAACCCGCCGCCCCAACGCCGCCACCTCGATCACCTGAGATTTTGCGTTTGCAGAATGCTCAAGGGCCGCTCGAAGTCTGCTCACCCTAGTCGTGTTCAACGCAAAATCAGCTGGTCACGTACACGACCGTCGTGGTGTACCCCCCTGGAAGGCGGAGCTACTTCAAGAAATTCATTCTTGAAGATCCAAGTCCAGCCCGCTTATATTGCACAACATGTCGAAGGGTGCCAATTCCAGCGGCTCGTTCGCAGTCGAACTTCAAACAAACCCGGTCGCCCGAGCTATTTTGCTATTGGGCGCGACAGTATTGAACGGCCAAGGGAAGCTCAATCCGGCTATCTCCGAATTCTGCGCAAAGCTGGACGCACAGTTTGAGTCTATTCATCGGCGCCAGGCTTTATTGGACGCACTTCGACTCCGCCGCAAATGGCGTACGGCAGACATACCTCGACTAGAGCAACTCGATCTCCCTCCCGTCGCCTCGCGGAAATTGGAGGAGCTCAAGCGAAATCCTCGGAAGGGACGTGGCGTTATCCGAGAATTTGTCCCGGCCTCCGAAATATTTAGGAGGGGGCTTTGTGACGACTTCAGGCGCGTTGACCTCGACACGCCACCCCATGAAAGGCTTGCATGTTACAAGAAGACTCGATGGTTTCCTGAAGTCGTCGAGGCGGCATATCGAGGGGAACTAGAACTCGCGAAACAACATGTCGGGGTCAGCGGTTCGCGAGCCGGGCGCCCCCATGAACTTGCGGAAGCTGCCGTTGGCGCGGCGGCTGGCATCTCGCCCGCAATGGTTCGAAGGCACTGTCATCAGGAGCGTATGGCGCGTCGTGGCCCGGGAATGGGGGATGCCGCCGCCCCGACAAATGCCGCCGAGCTGAGACGTCATCTCGAACACGGCCCCCCGCCCGGTTGACGGCCGGTGATTGGAACACCGCGGACTTAAAAGTCTGGAGCAGTTCGGCTATGGCTTGCGGCGCGCCTGTGCGGGCGTGGCGGAGTGGTAGACGCAACGGACTTAGGCGATTTAGTGCGCTTGGGGAAACCCAGGACGTAGAACTGCTCAAATTCGGGGAAACCTTGACTGGCAATCCCGAGCCAAGCTCGAAAACGGGAAAGTGTAGAGACTAGACGGGCAGCGCCTAACGCGGCGACGCTAGGGTGAAGGGGTAGCCGAGGCAAACTATTGGAGTAGGAGTAGGGCGATTGTTTCTCGACTACAATTACGTTGAGAGATTGAGCGACGCTCTTTGGAGAGGTCGTGCGTACGGGCGAGCGGCCGTCATGGTGGGAGCAGGTTTTAGTCTCAATGCGATTCCCACCAAGTCCAACGTCCCGCCATTTCCCGACTGGCGAGCTTTGTCTCTTCGATTGGTGGATGCACTTTACCCGCGCGCGTCAACGACCGCTTTTGATAGAGGACAGGCAGAACTGCGCGCCGCTTCGGTGAGCGGGTCTCTCCGGCTCGGCGACGAATTTATTGCCGCTTACGGACGCCCAGCGCTTGACGACCTGCTGGCTGAAGTTATCCGGGACGAGGACTACGAACCGAGTTCGCTGCACACCATCCTCTTGAAGCTCCCTTGGTCGGATGTTTTCACGACAAACTACGACCGCCTGCTCGAACGGGCCGCTTCGCGGGTCAGTGAACGGCGATATCACATTGTGACAAACGCCTTGGACATCGGCTCGGGCATGCGCCCACGGCTTGTCAAACTGCACGGGTCATTTCCGTCAGGAAGGCCATTCGTTTTGACGGAAGAAGACTTTCGCCAATATCCGAGGCGATGCGCCGCGATGGTCAACATGGCCCAGCAATCTATCGTCGAAAACGTCTTTTGTTTGCTAGGATTTTCGGGGGACGATCCCAATTTTCTGGCCTGGACGGGCTGGGCGCGCGACAACCTCGGAGATGGCGTCCGCCAAGTGTTTCTATGCGGTCTGTTGAATTTGAATTCAGCACAAAGGAAATTGCTCCAAGACCGCAAGGTCATGCCGATAGACCTTTCACCGCTGTTCCCTGAGCCCGCATGGCCGGACAAAGTTGTACGCCATGCGAAGGCGATCGAGTGGCTGCTTCTCACGCTCGAAGCCGCGCAACCAATCAATCCGTTAAACTGGCCGCAGCAAGCGTCAAAGGCACTTACTTCTCCTTCCCCGGGTCTTCCGGCAATTCCTCAGCGGCAGGGCGATGATGTCATGACGGAGGACATGTCGCCATGAGTGAGACCTCTGAACCTACAGTATGGCCTCGCGCGCCCTCGGCTGAAAAGATTGACGCTGAGGTCGCTAAGTGGACGCACAATAGAAAACTCTATCCCGGCTGGGTCGTTTGTCCGGCCGACAACAGGGAGGCGCTTTGGCTACATACACGCTACTGGATAATGCCGGTACTAAAGTCGATTTCCGATGTCGGCCCTGAGAGGCAATTGAGATGTCTCTTCGAGCTGGCGTGGCGCTACGACACCTGTCTCATGCCGCTGTTCTCGGATTTCGCCGACCAAATCGTCGCTACGACCTCCTGTATTGCACCATTTCCGCAGCTGGGCAGCCCGGTTGCCGCGGCACTCACTCCCTTGTCGGTCAAGGGCACCGGTTTCGATTGGCGCACGACATCGGAGCAGTGGCTGTTTTTAAACAAGATACTTCTAAGGCACTACCGAGAGACGCTCGAAACGGAGAAATTCGAAGGACTTTGTCTGCGCTTGTCGCCGTTGGCCAAGACGGATGCAGACTTGGCCGCTTTCATAGCGTACCAACAATGCATCCGTGCGTTGGAGCGGCTCGACCACGAAGCCGCAAGATCAACATTGACTGCGTGGTCAGAGATTTCCTCGGCCGATCCGCAATGGCGGTTGCGCAAGGCGGCGCTGTACGCCGAGCTGGGCGCAATCGACGACGCGGAACGTGAAGCCGACTTGGCACTCAAGGAGATACGCGAAGCCAATTTGCGTTCGACCGCCGCACCGGGTTCGGACGACATCGCCAACCTCTCAAAGGAAGGTTGGGCGCTGGCCCTTCTGCGCGGCGTCACCATGATGCGCCGAATGCTTTCAAATCAAAGCCATCCCGATTTCAGGGGGCGCTGGGAACAGCTCGCCTCGTTGCGATGCAGTCCATGGCCGATCATCGAAGATCTTCAAGCATCGATGTCCGGCGATGCCCCATTGCCGCCACGAAGGAACAAAAAGTCCGGCACCTTCAGACTAAGCAGCAACGACGGTACATTCGAGAGACTCCAGCCCGCACTACAGGCAGCCAGGCTCGTGGAGGACGCGCCATATCCCGTTAGCGGACCCGGCGTTAAGATCGCCGACAGTTTACTGCAACGCGCGGCGGAATGGTTGAGTGCCGAAATGCCAGCGCGCGCACTCGCTATCTTTATCCGGCTTGGCGAAGACAAGGCCCTTCAGGAATTCCTAAGCCTTGCCCGTATCGCTGTGCTGACTCCGAAGGAAACGTCTGAATTTCTCGCGTTGGCGAATGCCGCGCTCGTTCAGGGTGGAAAGCAGCTGTCGTTGATGGAAGGGCACGCAGGCCGGGAGCCCCGCGACGACGCATATCAGCAGGTCAGAACAGCGCTTAGGCTCATGATCGAATTGGCTTTACGCCTCGACCAAGATTCGCTCAATATGACGATCCACACTGCGCTGGGGCTTTGCAAGTCGCCCCTATACTATAGCGACTACGACATTCACCGGAAGCTACGCGCATTGCTCGGCCAGTCATTCAGTGCGCTGCTGCCGGATTCGCTCACCAGACTCGTGCTCCCCGTCATCGCGCAACCGCTGCTCGGCGTGGACTACAATAGTCATTTCGCGAATTGGAGAGACGATACCTCTTGGAACCTCTTCCGGCAGTTTACCGCCCCCAATCGCGACCATCATGCCAATGAGTGGCGAGACGCAATCGACCGCCTCATCAGGAATTTGGCACAAGGCCCCGCTATCGCTCAGCTACAGGCGATGCTGAGGTGCTGTCTCCTCAATCGTATGGGCTTGCTAACAACCGAGGAGGCGCTGCGAGTGGCCGACGCTACTTGGGAGTCAGCCGACCTCCCCTCCTTACGCGAGGAATTCAACGCGCTTCCGTCGTGGCTCATCCTTTTGGTGCCGGAACCGACGCCCGGGGTTGCCCGGCGATTTCTCGGACGCCGCGCATTCGGAGAGCCTTTGGCGTCATTTCGCTCGCCAATGGAGATGCCTGACGGAACAAAGAGGTCAGGTTGGCGGATGGGCGGCGCGGATTCTGGGGACGCGTTGCGGTCAATTTTACTGCTTTCGCCGAAACCACTTCGGTCTAGAGCATTTTTGGCTTGAGATTACGCATATCCGGCGTGGCTGAAGAAGTTTGCGCATTCGGTTGGCGAGAAGGTATCGAGGATGGAGCCGATGCGATCCCAGAGCGCCGGCATGGAGCGCTCTGCGGCTTTGCGCAGG
>DASXCJ010000045.1:0-1801 GCA_036491175.1 Rhizomicrobium sp. | reverse complement strand
GTGCAGCGATCGAGCCCGATATCGTGGAGCTGGCGATCGTCGAAACTGCGGAGCAATACGAGGCTGGCCTGGCGTGCGCGCTGTTCAATGAGCGCCGCGACAAAGCGATTGATGAGGCGGCCGGCGCGCGCGAGGAAATATCCGATGGTCCTTCGGATCGAGCCGGAGGCGGGAGTATAGCCAGTGCTATGATTCAACAAAGTCATGGTGGTCATCCTTGAGAGGCGGAGTTATGTCCCCCTTCCCCGCCTGCACCATGCACGCGCTGTCCGTCCAAGGCTTTCAGGAAACTATGATTTTTCATCCAGAGCGGCTTGAGAATATCTGACCGCCGTGGCCTGCTTGATTTGACGCTGAGAGCGGCGGCAATATCGCTGCGTCGGGAGGGGATTTCAGGGAATGGAATTGCGACGGCGCGACATTTTGGCGGGGTTGTCATGCGCGGCTGCATGGCCGCTTGCGGCACGCGCGCAATCGCCGGGCAGGACCATCGCCATGCTTGGCGCGGCCTCTCCGGCGGCGTGGGCCCCGATGGTGGCGAGCTTCGAGGAGCGCTTGCGCGAGCTTGGCTGGATCGACGGACGCACCGCCACCCTCGTCTATCGCTGGGCGGAGGGCGACTCCAGCCGCTATGCCCCGATTGCCGCCGAGTTCGTCGCGATGAAGGCCGACGTGATCGTGACGGTCGGAAGCGCGGCCGCGACCGTGATGCGCGCGACCAGCACGATCCCGATCGTGCTGGCCGCCGCGGTCGATCCTGTCGCGAGCGGCTTCGTCCAGAGCCTCTCGCATCCTGGCGGCAACGTCACCGGCCTGTCGCTGCAATCGAGCGAGATCGGCACCAAGCGTCTGGAAATCCTGCGCGAGGCGATCCCCGGCCTCAAGCACCTCGCGGTGATGGCCAACGTCAGTTATCCGGGCTCGGCGCGGGAATCGGCGGCGGTCCAGGGGGCCGCGCGCAAGCTCGGACTCACCGCCGATGCGCTCGACATCCATCGTCCCGAAGACATCGCACCCGCGATCGGCGCAGTGAGGGGCAGCGCCACGGCACTTTACATCTGCACGGATTCGCTCGTCGTCACCAACTCTTCTCGCATCAACGCGGCGGCGCACGACGCTGACATGGCGACGGTGGGGGGCGCCCGCGAATGGATCCACGCCGAGGGCGGCTTCATGTCCTACGGACCGAATGAAAGCAGCCAGTTCAAGCAGGCCGCGGACTATGTCGACAGGATTCTCAAGGGCGCCAATCCTGCCGATCTCCCAGTGGCGCAGCCGACCAAGATCGATCTCGCGGTCAATCTGAAAACCGCGAAAGCGCTGGGGCTTTCGATCCCGGAGACGTTCCTGCTGCGCGCGGATGAAGTGATCGAGTAGCAACTCAAATCACGAAAAACCCGTGGCTGCCGTCGCGGGCGAGTTGCGCGACCAGGCCGTATTCCCAATCGAGATAGGCCTGCATCTTCTCAGGCGACGCCTTCGTGCCCTCATAGGGCCTGATGTAGCGATGCGCGGGGTCGCCCTTCGGCAGCACCTGTGGCGGACCGGCTTGCAGCGGGCCGTCATGGCCGCCGTCGAGCACGTAAGCGTCCCAGCCCATCTGCGCCAGCCACGACGCCGTCATGTCGGCGCGGATGCTTAAGTTGTCCGTGAGCACGATGCGCGCGCCGCGCACGGGTGCAGCGATGTCGACCTCCTGCACCAGCTGACCGCCGGGATAGTGGCGGAAGCCTTTGAGGTGACCCGCGGTATATTCCTCCGCGTCACGGACGTCGAAACGATAAAGCGTGCGTGTCGCCTG
>DASXCJ010000044.1:0-8118 GCA_036491175.1 Rhizomicrobium sp. | reverse complement strand
AAGCGCGATCTTCTCACCCACTTTCGCGAGCGCGCCTTCGGCAGCTTCCATTACCTCATAGAGGCCGTAATCCATCGTGGGCGCGAACGCGATCGCGCGGTTGCCGGGGATCGTCCACGGTGTCGTCGTCCAGATGACGATTGAAGCTCCAGACAATTGAGGTTGCGGAGACTTTTCTGGCGTCGTCAAGTGACTCTCGTTCGCGCGTTTCCAGCGAACATGAGAGATCGGAAACTTCACATAGATCGTCGGGCTCTGTTTCTCGTGGTACTCGACCTCGGCTTCGGCGAGTGCGGTTTTCTCGACCGGTGACCACATCACCGGGCGGAAGCCGCGATAGACGAGATCGTTGGCCACGAACTTATGCAGCTCGCCGGCGATCACCGCCTCGGCGCGGTAATCCATCGTCGTGTAGGGCTTGTCCCACTGACCCATGCAGCCCAGCCGCTTGAACTGCGCGCGCTGCACGTCGATCCAGCCTTCGGCGAATTCGCGGCAGTCGCGGCGGAGTTGGTCGATCGGAACCTCGTCCTTCGACTTTCCTTCCTTGCGATACTTCTCCTCGATCTTCCATTCGATCGGAAGACCGTGACAGTCCCAACCGGGGATATAGGGCGCGTCGAAGCCGAGGAAGCCGCGGGAGCGCACCACGATGTCCTTCAGCACCTTGTTCAGTCCCGTGCCGGAATGGATCTCGCCATTGGCATAGGGCGGGCCGTCATGCAGCACGAAGAGCGGGCGGCCCTTGGCCTGTTTGCGGATGCGGCCATAGAGGTCCATCGCCTCCCAGCGCGCGAGCCATTGCGGCTCGGCCGCCGGCAGCCCCGCCTTCATGGGGAAATCGGTCGCGGGCAGGAACAGGGTGGCGCGATAGTCGCGGCCGGTTTCGGTCGTCGTGGTGTCGGTCGGTTCTGGCATCGTCTCGTCTCGGATCAGGGATTGAAGGGCGTCAAATCGGCCCGGCATCCATGACCTGGGGGCATCAGGCGCCCGGCCGCGGAGCCGGGCGAAGAATTCGCGAATATCCCCCAAGGCGAAGCATATGAAAGCCCGCAAATCAGCGCATCCCTGTCTAACAGCGGGCGCGCAAATCGTCCAGCCATGGTAAAAAGGCCCATGCGCATCAAAGCCATAGACCACGTCCAACTCGCCATGCCCCCGGGCCGAGAGGCCGAGGCCCGCAAATTCTACCAGGACACGCTGGGCATCCCCGAAGCGCCCAAGCCGCCCGACCTCGCCAGGCGCGGCGGCTGCTGGTTCGAGCGTGGAGCGCTGAAGGTCCATCTCGGCGTGGAGCAGGACTTCCGCGCGGCGAAGAAAGCCCACCCCGCTCTGCTCGTGGAAGACCTCCCCGCGCTCAAGTCCGCGCTCGCCGCCGGCGGCTACACGACGAAGACCGACGAACCGCTCGAAGGCTACGACCGCATCTACGCCGACGATCCATTCGGCAACCGGATAGAACTGATGGAGAAGAAGTAGAGTCCCCCACCCGTTCGCCTCCAGCGAACGACCTCCCCGCAAGGGGGAGGTGGGACGCACTTCAATCGACCTCCCCCTTGCGGGGAGGTCGAAAACGCGCAGCGTTTTCGGGTGGGGGCGCCGCGCGCAGAATGGCAGCCATCACTTCATCGCAGTGCCGCAGCACTTCGCGATTCCAAAATCGCAGCACGGTGTAGCCGCGTCCATTGAGGAACATCGTGCGCTTCGCGTCATGCACCAGATGGCTTTCTTCGCCATGCTGCATGCCATCCAGCTCGATGATGAGGTTGGCGCGGTGGCAGGCGAAATCCGCAATGTAGTCACCGAACGGCGCTTGCCGGCGGAAATGGAGACCGAGCGGACGCAGGGCGCGGAGCTTGCTCCAGAGGATGCGTTCGGCAGTGGTGGCATGTTTGCGTAGTTCGCGAGCGCGTTCGACGGGAGTCCCCCACCCGTTCCCCTCCGGGGAACGACCTCCCCGCAAGGGGGAGGTGGAGTCTGCGGCGGAGCTTTTGGCGAATTCGGATTTGAATAGTCTGCGGTTTATGGGAGCGGATGACATCGGATCCTCCTGAAAGGAGGAAGCGTCGCTCAGATTTGTCGCAGGACTTTCTTGGCGTTGTCGCTGTCCATCGCGATCTGTGCCTTCAGCGCCTCCAGCCCGTCGAGCTTCATCTCCGGGCGCAGATACGCCACCAGCTCTACCGCGAGGTGCTTGCCGTAGAGGTCACCTTCGAAATCGAACAGCCAGGTTTCGAGCAGCGGGACTTTGGTTTCGAACATCGGACGGATGCCGAAATTGGCGACGGCGTCGCGGGTGAGGACGGCGCGGTCGTCTTCGTACACCGTCGCCCGGGCGGCGTAGACTCCGTAAGCCGGTGCGAGGCAATCGCCCAGATGCATGTTCGCGGTCGGCACGCCGATGGTGCGGCCGCGGGCGTCGCCGTGCTCGACGCGGCCCTCCACGGACCAGGAATGGCCGAGCAGCCGCGCGGCCTCTTCAGGCTTTCCGGCCTTGAGCGCCTCGCGGATCTGGGTGGAGGAGATCTTCTCGCCGCCCGTCATCACGGCGTCGAATTTCTCGACGCCGAAGCCTTCCATCTCGCCCATATAGGCGAGCACGGCGAGATTGCCGGCGCGGCCCTTGCCGAACTGGAAATCGGGGCCGACGACGACGCAGCCTACGCCGAGCCCAGCCACCAGCACGTCGAGGACGAAATCCTGCGCGCTCTTGCCCGCCATCTCGGCGTCGAAATGCAGCGCGAACATCGCGTCCGCGCCGGTCTGCGCGATCAGCCTCGTCTTGGCGCGGAACGGCGTGAGGCGGAAGCTCTCGGACCCAGGGCGGAAGAATTCCTGCGGATGCGGCTCAAAGGCGATGACGCCGAGCGGCGCGCCGCGCTCCTCCGCCAGCTGCCGCGCGAAGGCGATCAGCGCCTGGTGGCCGCGATGCACGCCGTCGAAATTGCCGAGCGCCACCACCGCGCCTTTGTACGCATCCGGTATATCTTGATAGTGGCGAAAGACTCTCATGCGCGCCAAGTCCCGAAGTCGCGCAAATCTATACCCTCCCCTTGAGGGAGGGTCGAAAAATCCGAAGGATTTTTCGGGAAGGGGCTCACTCCGAACTGCCGGACGCTTGAGAGAGGCGCCCACGCGGAGATATCCGGAGTGAGCCCCCTCCCGAAATCTGCTTCGCGGATTTCGACCTCCCCTCAAGGGGGAGGTCTATCTTTCGGCGAAAGATCTTCACGGCCGCTTGGGCGCCATCACAAGCGCCTCGCCTTCGACGACGACGGTATCGCCGACCTTGCAGACGCAGTCGAAGGTGACGCGGCGCTTGTCGGCCACCACTTCGCGCACGGTGCAGGTCGCCGTCACGGTGTCGCCGATGCGCACCGGCGCCTTGAAGCGGGTGAGGAGCTGCATGAAGATCGTGCCCGGGCCCGGCATCTTCATGCCAAGCACCGTGGAGATATAGCTTGCGCTCAGAATGCCGTGGGCGATGCGCGTCTTGAACGGAGTCGTGGCGGCATAGGCCTCGTCGAAATGCGCCGGGTTCATGTCGCCGGAGACTTCGCCGAATTTCTGGATGTCGGATTCCGTCACGGTCTTGGTGAAGCTCTCGCTCATGCCGGGCTTCAGATCGTCGATGTAATAGGTCATGGGATGCTCCTGTTGCCGCTGTGCGCCTCTTAGCGGCGCGGGCCTCACCACACAAGCGCGCGCATCGCCGCCTTGGCGTGGACGCCGGGAACGGCGAAAAACTGCGTCAATCCGTCTAGCGTGAGATCGCCCAATTGCGCGGCATGGACGCCCTGCGCGATGAACAGCGCGTCGATTCCCATGGCGTTGGCGCCCTTGATGTCGGTGTCGGCGCCGTCGCCGATCGCGAGCGGACGCGTGGGCTTGCGGCCTGAAATCTTCTCCGCCAGCGCCAGCACCGTGTCGTAGATCGGCCGATGGGGCTTGCCGTAATAGATCACCTCGCCGCCGAGCCTGGCGTAATCGCGGGCGAGCGCTCCCGCGCACCAGATGAGCTTGTCGCCGCGCTCCACCACGATGTCGGGATTGGCGCAGATCATGGCGAGGCCCCGCGCCTTCATCTGGGCGAAGAGCGGCGCGTAGTCCTGCGGCGTCTCGACCTCGTCGTCATAGAGGCCGGTGTTGAGGACGATCTGCGCCTCCTCCACCGTCACGCTCTCGACCGGCAGGCCCGCGAACACGCCGCGGTCGCGCTCCGGCCCCAGATGCAGCATCCTGACCGCGCCGCGCCGCGCGATGTCCTCGCGCGCGGCGACGCCCGACGTCATGATCGCGTCATAGCAATCCAGCGGCACGCCGATCCTCTGGAAGATCGCTTCCAGATCGGCGACGGGGCGCGGCGCATTGGTGAGCAGGATCACCGGCCCGCGCTCATCGCGGAACCGGCGCAGCGCATCCGCCGCTTCGAGATAGGCCGTGCGCCCATTGTGCAGCACGCCCCAGACATCGCAGATCAGCGCATCATGATCGGGTGCGAGATCGCGGAAGTGGGAGAGGATGTCCATGGCCCACACCTAGCCTCAGCGCCCGCGTCACGCAAGATTTGGCACGCGGAGACGCGGAGACGCGGAGTTCGTGCGGGCGATCGAGACTATGGCGTTCCGCAAAGACCCGCGAAGCGGGTCAGCCGAATGAAGGTCTGCCCGCTCCGCGGGCGGTAACGGCTCACATTGCCGTGGATCGCCTGCACGAACTCCGCGTCTCCGCGGCTCCGCGTGAATCCTACTAGGCGCTGCGCTTGAAGGGGATGACCGGTGCGGATTCGGGCTTTTCGACGGGCTTGACGCCGTCGTCGCGCACCGCGCGGGGTTCGCCGAAGAGATAGCCTTGCGCGAAATCGACGCCGTAGTCGAGAAGCTGCACCACCGTCTTCTCGTCCTCGACGCGCTCGGCGATGAGGTTGAGGCCGTGGCGCTCCAGAAGCTGCTTGAGGTCCTCGGCGGCGACGGAGGCGTTGGCGCCGCTCATGCCGTGGGTGAGCATCGCCGCGCGGATCTTGATGTGGCGGAAGCCGACGGTCTTGAGACGCGGGAAATCGATGGCCAGCGTGTCGACATGGTCGAGCGACAGCGCGAAGCCGAGGCTGGCGAGGTAAGCGAGATTCTCCTCGCCCTTGGCGCCGGCCTTCATCACCGCATCCTGCGCGAATTCGAAGACGATGTGCGGCGCGAGATCGCGATTGTGATGCATGTATTCGAGGAATTGCGGGAAGAACTCCGCATCCGTCAGCGTGTCGCCGGAGATGTTGCAGAACACGCCCACCTCGCGGTGCTTGGCCGCCAGCCTGCGCACGATCTGCACGCAGCGGAAGAGGAGCAGGTTGTCGACCACGCTCATCAGGCCGGCGGGCGCGGCGATCTTCATATATTGCGCAGGCATGATCACCGTGCCGTCTTCCGCGCGCAGGCGGGAAAGCGCTTCGTAGTAGCGCAGCTTGCGCTGCGGCAGGCTGACGATGGGCTGCAGATAGAGATCGACCCGGTTCTCCTCCAGCGAGGCGCGGATGGTTTCGAGAAGCTCGGGTTCGCCCAGGGTTTCGAGATAAGAGCGCGCGCTGTCGCGCACGCCGTGCTCGATGATCGTGTCCTGCGGCTTGGATTTCTCGGAGATGCGGGTGGCGAATTCGCGCATCAGGCTTTCCAGGACCTGAAGCTCGGAGACGATCTTCTTGCTCTGGGCCGTGCTCTTGGCCTCGATGGCGGACTTCACGTCCTCGATCTTGGCGTGGGTCTCGGTGAGCGCCGCCGCGAGTTCGCGGGTCGCCTGCTTGAGCTTGGCGACTTCGTGCTTCTGCGCCCGCACCTGCTTGCGGCGGCCGAAGCTCGCCTGAACCTGCGCGATGACGAGGAACGACACGAACCCGGCCAATCCCGATTCCAGCGGCGTCGCCAGCCCCATCATCGACAGGACAAGCGCCGCGGTCGCCGCGACGAGCGCATAGATAAGGAGAAGGACAGCCTGGACCATGGCGCAACGTGGCACGCAGGCCGTTGCGAATTCGTTAACCGTATTCCAAGGGAAGAAGGAGGGATTCACGCGGAGCCGCGGAGACGCGGAGCTCTTGCTGGCGATCCACACCGAAGCCCATTTTCTCCGCCCGTGAAGCGGGCAGAGCGTTATCAATGGTTCCGCTTCGCGGACCAAGATGGCGGGCGTCCGTGCCGATCGCCTTGCACCACTCCTCCGCGGCTCTGCGGCTCCGCGTGAATCCCTTCTTTCTGCCTACAGCGAATAGCTCGCGATGAATTTCAGGGCGTAGGGGGCGATGAGCTGGTTGCCGTTGACGTGCTGCCAGACCGGCAGCTCGACATCGGCGTAGAGCTTCCATTTGTCGACGGCGAGCGACAGGCCGGGCGAGACCAGCACGCGCTGATAGCCGGTGTTGCCGGGATCGCCGACGCCGCCGTCGCGGCCGCGCTCGGACGCCAGCACCTGGAGCACCGGCGACAGCTCCACATTCTCGGCCAGCTTCCAGCTGTTGTAGGAGACGCCTACCGCGCCGTTCAGCTCGTGGCCGGGGCGGTAGTGATCCTGCGTCGCCAGCGGTTGCTGCCAGACGCCTTGCGCGTACCAGCTCCAGGTTTGCGCCGCGTCGAGCGAACCGGAGGTGTAGCCGCCGAGCAGGAGATCGGTCGAGCCCGAGCCGATCTCCACGTCGTGATCGAAATTGGCGTAGGTGTGGTCGCCCGTCGGCAGCTTGACGCCGAAGATGATGCCGCTCGACATGTCCTTGGAAAATCCGGAATAGACGCCCATCAGGCGGATGTCGCCCAGCGCGCCATGGCTGAAGGTTTCGGGGATGCCCGAATCCGCGGTGGTGAAGAGACGGTCCGTATACGGAATCTCCGCCATCACGCCCCAGTCGTCGTTGAACATGACCTGGCCGCCGGCGAGGGTGAAGTTCGAGCGGATATGCTTGTCGTCGTTGTTCGCCGCCGGCGCGCCGTGCGTGCCGGACCAGTTCCTGGTCTGGTCGAGGAAGTCATATTCCGCGAACAGCGTGGTTCCGGGGCCCGACGGCAAAAGCGTGCTGGTTCCCACATCGAACACCGCGCAGCCGCAGGCGCACGCGATCACGATTCCCGGCGTAAAGACCGGTATTAGCCCCACTATGAATGCGCCAATCTTCCGCACCGCAATTTGCCCCTCTCTTTGCCCGCCCTTTTGGCAGGCCGTCATACTCTGGTAGGGTGTAGCGCAATGACGCACAAGGACCCGAAATTGTCGGCGCGGCTCTCGCGAATCGAGGGCCAGGTGCGGGGAGTCTCCCGGATGATCGAGGAGGAGCGCTACTGCATCGATGTGCTCAATCAAATCCAGGCGATCAAGGCCGCGCTCAAGAAGGTCGAGGAAGACATCCTCAAGAGCCACGCCGCCCACTGCGTCGCACACGCGATCCACAGCGGCGACGTCGAGGACCAGCGCAAGAAATTCGACGAGCTTGTGGAACTGTTCGGACGATATGGGAGAAACTGATGACCACCGCGCATGACTTCACGTTCAAATCCATCGACGGCGGCGAGATGAAGATGTCGGAATTCGCCGGCAAGGCCGTGCTGGTGGTGAATGTCGCCAGCCAATGCGGGCTCACGCCGCAATATTCCGGCCTCGAGGCGCTGTGGAAGGAGAAGGGCGGCAAGGGCCTCGTGGTCTTGGGGGTGCCGGCCAACGACTTCGGCGCGCAGGAGCCGGGCACCGAGAACGAGATCAAGACCTTCTGCGAGACGCGCTTCGCCGTCGACTTCCCGATGACGGCGAAAGAGCACGTCATCGGGCCGGAGGCGCATCCGCTCTACAAATGGGTGGAGAAGGAATTGGGCGAAGGCGCCGCGCCCAAGTGGAACTTCCACAAATATCTCTTCAACAAGGACGGCACCATCGCCGGCACCTTCGGCTCCCGCACCGAACCCAACGACGCGGAGATGAACGCGGCCATCGACAGGGCGTTGAAGGGCTAGAGCGTTTCAAGTTTTGGCGGAAGCATAGCCGGCGTTTGCAATGTAGTTGGCGCATTCATCGGGACCGATGGTGTGGATGAGGTTGCCAATGTGGCGCCAGGTATCGACGAGGTTGCGCCTTTGAGCGAGGCGCATC